>NZ_JBITUQ010000003.1:0-378974 GCF_044542515.1 Rhodococcus sp. NPDC078407
CCATCAGCATCGGAGGAGGCCCGCCCTCATTGGCGGAGCCACACGGGTGAGCACTTTCAGGGATCAGATCTGGGTATTTTCACTGAGCGCCGTCACCACGGCTCCTCCCTGAATCCATCCTGGAAATAGCCGAGTCTCGCGAGGACGCAATCCGCTTGCTCGCCAACAACGGCTTCATGGTCGAGCGTGCAGGCGTTCCCCTCAGCGGTCCAGGTTCCCGCACAGGGCTGGTCCCGAAGGTTGGTAGGCCAGTACGTCCGGTCGCTGATTTGCCTGCGGCACCGGTACCGCCTCGCAGCCTCACCGAGGACGACGGGCGAGCACTCGGGTCGAGGGTGTGGCGTGGGTACGCCGAGTACGTGGACCCCGTTGACCGTCAAGCGGTGCGGACCTACACGGGCGACACGTATGAGCCGATCAACGACTATCTGCGTGGCATCACTACCCGTATATCTGACGACCATCGAGATGCGATCACTCGTGTGGATCGAGTCATCGACAACGCCCCGAGGGTGCCCGAGAACATGACGGTTTCCCGCGCTATCGGTGCAGACGTGTTCGGCCTCACGGAAGGCTCAAACCTCTCAGGGCTGGTCGGGCGCAGCTTTCAGGACAACGGGTACGTCTCGACCGCTCTGCAATCGACACTGAAGTCCGTCAACCGCACCGAGGTGGAACTCAGGCTTGATGTGCCTTCGGGTACCCGCGGCTTGTACGTGTCGTCGCACGGGAAGAATGACGATAACTCTCTCGCTGTGTACGGGCAGATCGAGAACGAGCTGCTCCTCGGACGCGGCATCGACTACGAGATCACGGACGCAGCCATCGAGGATGGACGGCGAATACTATCGGCGAAACTTGTGCGGCAGAGGAGCAGCAACGATGAATAGCCTAAGCGATCCCTCGAACTTCGGTGCGAAACCCATCGATACACAACGCTTCTACGGGAGCGAGCCAGTAGGCGAAGGCCGGTGGGCGATGCTGGACGGCTTGGGTTTGCTGTGGACCGACGACCGGGACGCATTGCAGCTCGACGTTGTGGAGGGAGTGGACGGCAAGGCAGCGAATGCCCTTCGCCGTGAGTTGAACCGTTCTGCCGCAGCCGGCATGTCTGCCACTACAGCCTTCAACACCACGGTTGCCGATCACGGCTCTGCACCCGTAGTTGAGGGCCAACTGGTCAAGAGGTCAGCCCCGTAGAGGACAGGGCCACACCCACCCACAAGTATGGGTAGGGCATCAGGCGACTCTGAGCAGCCCCAGCTCCGCCCCTGGTGAGGTGCACAAACCGGGATTCGGATTCAAAACTTCCGGCAACGCCCTGACCAGGGGCTAACACCTGAGCGTCACTCCGGGCCTCTGCCTTGGGGGAGGCCGACTTTCCTATGTACGTATCAGGGGCATATTTGGCATCAAGGGCGCTCGCCCCACACGCGACGCAGTTCGCGGACGAAGTGGTCAAGTTGGTCCTGGTTGGAGGCACCATCGTTGCTTGATGTCGACAGGACAAGATCCGCCCCGTTGAGTGTCAGAGACCAGTTCGGGACGGTAGTCAGGACGCGTGACACGTATCTCGATGGGTCGGTTATCAATGTAAGCCGCTCTAGCGCTGAGATGGGAGCCAGCCATGCAGCTTTTACGACCGGCTGGAAAGGGCCGGGCGCGTTGTGCTCGGACGCGGCTGTCCAGTCTCGCGCCCCGAACCTTCCGTCATCAAGCGTCGGTGAGTGCGCCTGGACGAATGCGATCTGTTTCGGCAGTAGCCAAAATGCGCGCCAGTTCGTTCGGCCGCTTGCTGTCCAGTGTTCTAGGAACGAAGCAACCGGTGATTCTTCGCCTGCGAGGTCTAGCAACGGACCCTGCAAACCAATGGGAGCTGTGTCCCCGGCTGAAGCAAAGTGGTCGTCTACAGCTTGAATTCGTTCTTCCGTATATTTCATAGCTTCTCCCATATTTAGGTGTAGGAATTTTCGTGTTAGCTATAAGCGTTAGCGATATTCCATGATGCCGCACCGATGCCTGCTCCGAGGAGGCCGCCGATGATCGCACCGGGAACCGCACCGATTACGAAGAAGGGGAGTCCTGCTAGCCCGCCGAGGACGACACCCGCAGCCGCGCCGATGCCACTTCGTATTTCGATGGTGTCACCGGGCGGGAGAGCTACCGGGGTTGTTTCGATTTGGCTTGATCCGGGGGTGTTGACGGGTGCTGCGGAGGCTGCGGTTGCTCCGAAGAGGGCGATGAGTGTGGCGGCGATGATGGCTGCGATGGTTCTCAAGGGGAGTCCTTTACTGTTTGGGGTGCAAAGCATAACCGTCAGTCGGGTTCGACCCCGGTTTTGTCGGTCGTTTGAATGATCTAGCTTGGGTCGTCGCCTTTGAGCCATCGTGTGACTTCGGAGCGTTCGATGATCCAGCGGCCTTTGTGCATGCGTTGGTAGCCGATGAGGTCGCGCGACCAGAGGGCCTTGTAAACGTATTCGAGGTCGCAGCCGGCCAAGGCTGCAATCTCATGGGGTGTCATGTACTGGGAGGAAGTGTCAATTTCCAATGCGTATCCACTTGTCCAATTCGGCGGGGTCGATGAGCCATCGCCCGTTCGGTGGCTTGCGTTGGAACCCTTTGAGTTCGCCAGTCCACAAAGCGTTGTAGATGAACTGTCTGGAGCAGCGAGCTTCTGTGGCTGCTTCAGCGGGCGTCATGTAATTGGTCACGATGGAAATGCTAGATGGTTCTTTTCTGGGCCACCTTGAGTGCTCGTGGCTAGACGCAACAATGTTGTTGGCAACTTCAACACGCGCACAGGACGCAAGCTCGATCCGTTTTGGTCATTCGGTTTCCTCGGGAAGTTCCGCAATACCGCCGAACTCTGCCCATCCACCGGAGTTCCGTCGCGGCTGCAACGACGCCAGACCGCGCTCGGCGACGATTGCGTGACAGTCAGCGAGGCTCGGCATGTGAGCTTCATTCTCTCGGGACCACTTGTTGACTCGGCGGCGTACTTTCAGCGGCGTGAGCAGCCTCCACAGTTCGGGCGGCGTCAGGCCGCAGGTCATCCGCTCGATCGATTCATGGGTGCCACACAGGCTGCATATTGGGACTGACCGACACTTTGTGATGTGTGATCCGGCAGGTTTCCATGTCGGATTCAGTGTGTTTGCGAGAGGACGTGTGCAACGTGGGCATTGTCCTTGTTAGATTCGCTCATCGATCATTTCGATGGCGGATTCTCGGAGCCACTCAGCGGTAATCGACGGGCTTTCGAATTGGTCAGCTACTGACAGTAGGTAGTCGGTGGGCATGAATTGCAGAACGCTCACGTCGTAGGGGTGGGTGCCTGAGAAGGTTTGTATTGGTTGGTTGTCTGTCATTTTCTGACCTCTCGTATTTGTTGGGTTGAGCGTATTCATGGCTGCTCAGTTTTCGCAATGGAACCGGTAATAATTGCCTCGTAATGTAGGCAGATCCCAGGTCAAGTTGCTGGGGGCTAGCAAC
Organism: Rhodococcus sp. NPDC078407; assembly: GCF_044542515.1. NCBI lineage: Bacteria > Bacillati > Actinomycetota > Actinomycetes > Mycobacteriales > Nocardiaceae > Rhodococcus > Rhodococcus sp. NPDC078407. The sequence goes on from NZ_JBITUQ010000003.1 coordinate 3,495, forward strand.
TTCTGAAATGCCGCGGGTATTGACCCTGCGGGACTGTGCTTCACCGGACGGAGCTTCGCCCTGTGTCTTGATGCCCCAGTGGAGCGCCCCAGTGTTGGCCCGCTGACCGTCTCATCCCACGACCTCTAGCCCTCCACGCTTGAGTGCGTGAAGAGCTGTCGGTTGACCTTGCTGTCAATGATCAGTCGACGGCACGGCTCCACAAGCCTGGTCTTGGGGATTGTCAGCACACGCAACAGGAGGCCGCTGGTTAAGCGTCGGGCAGGCCCAGAAAACGACGTGAAGCGAACTACAGAGGATTACGGTGTGTTCGTTTCGACGTGCGCAGGGAATGCCTCAGCGGCAGCAATAGCGGCAGACAGTTCGTCTCGCAGCAGGCGGGCGCTACTCAGATCCACGGTCACGTTCTCGAAGGCGCGCGCAATGTGGAAAGACGTTTCTGCGATGCCATCGGTGTATTCGATGGTGCTCGCATCGAGGGTCAGCGTGTGTGCTCCGGACGGGATTGCTGCGGTGTGGTGTGTGGTTTCGGCTGCAATGTCGGCATCGAGTTCCACTGGAACGTCCTCAACGGGAGCGTGCCGGCAGTCGGCGCAGGTGACGGGTACGGGCGGCGGGGGAGCGTTCACAGTCACCGCTTCTGAACCGCACTTGTGACAATGGAGGCGGATCGACCCTGTCAGGTCCGCTGTAGCCAAGTCGCTCAGTGCTTCGGAGATGTTGCGGAGGGTGTCACCACTGGCCGCGACTGATTGAGTCTCGATTGCACGGAGGTCGTTGGGGTTGATGCCTGCGACGTTGGCGACCTGTTCGATGGTCAGGTTGTGGGCAGTGCGCACAAGGTTGAGTGTCTGGCCGACAATATCGAGCTTCTCCAGCTCGTTGAGGATGCTCATGCGTGCCACCCGAGGGCTACAACGGCCTGGCAAATGCCGACGAACGCGGGGTAGAGGCTGAGGCCGGCAAGAATGGTGAGGACGTACGCGCGACTCACGGCGTTTCTGTCGGTGGGGTGAGATACGTTCTGCAAACGGTTCACGGCGGAAAATCCCGTCGTCGGGCCGAAGGCCTCGGAATCGGGAGGGAAGCCCGATCCGGGGCCGTTTTATTCGGCTACCGTCTCGCCGCAGAGACCATGAGTTGCATGCTTATTGCATGGAACGCAAATGAGGCCCCCTCGAAAGGGGGCCTCACCTGGTCTTTCTTGTGGTGCGCGATACTGGGATTGAACCAGTGACCTCTTCCGTGTCAGGGAAGCGCTCTCCCGCTGAGCTAATCGCGCATGTCCTCGCACCGGCCTTGCGACCGATGCACTAGCGAGGTGGAGACGGGAATCGAACCCGTGTGCACGGCTTTGCAGGCCGTTGCCTCACCACTCGGCCACTCCACCATGGGTCGAGACCCTCGAGCGGATGACGGGATTCGAACCCGCGACCCTCACCTTGGCAAGGTGATGCGCTACCACTGCGCCACATCCGCGTACCCCGGAGGCGCTCACTGCAGGGCAGTTGTTGTCTCCGTGGTGCGGGGAAAACATTAACCCAACGGGAGTGAAACTCACAAATCTCGTGGTCAGCTGCAGAATTGGCGCGATCCGAGGGTGTGAACGATGTGAAAGCAGAGGCGCGACGGGCGCTGCGCCGGCACGTCGGTGATGTCTGCGGCGACGGGCAGGCGATTCGGTTCGCCGCAGCACCTCGTGTTAATGTTTTGCCTCGTTCGGTCCCGTGGCTCAGTGGGAGAGCGTCCGCTTCACACGCGGAAGGTCGCTGGTTCGATCCCAGCCGGGACCACAAGAAAGAAGGCCCACACCGCTCGTCGGTGTGGGCCTTCTTGCGTTCGATGCCGGTAACCTGAGCCGGTGAGCACCGAACAGTCGAAGCCCCAGGCCGTCGCCGACCAGGGTCCGATCGAGTCAGCGAAAGTGAAGCATCGACGGTTCCGGGCTCGTATCGCCGAGAACAAGTCGCTGGATCTCGGGTACCGCATCACCGTCGGTGTCATCGGGACAGTCGTGTTGGCGCTGGGTGTTCTCGCCATTCCGTACCCGGGGCCCGGCTGGTTGATCGTGTTCGCGGGGCTGGGCATCCTGGCTTCGGAATTCGCGTGGGCCAAGAGTGCGCTGCGGTTCGTTCGGAAGAGATACGACGCATTCATGGACTGGTTCTCCACGCAGTCGATGTTCGTCAAGGGTCTCGGCGTTCTGTTCACCACGATCGTGGTGCTGGCAACGCTGTGGTTGCTGGGCACGTTCGCGTTGGTCGGCGGCTGGTTCGGACTCGACTGGACGTGGCTGAAGAGTCCGATCTGATCGACGCGCCGCGCTGAGGGCCGACGAGGGGCTCGTTGCCGATAGGCTGTCGGAGGCCTTCCTGGCCAGTAGAACCGATCGAGGAGTACACCGCTGTGAGCATGCCCGTTGTCGCCACCGTTCCACCCGCCCGCGTCATGGTGCAGGCAGGAACAACGGCAGGTACGGCGCTCCGCGACACCGGCCTGCCGAACAAGGGACCCGACGCCATCGTCGTCGTACGTGATCCCGACGGCAAGCTGCGCGATCTGTCCTGGTCACCCGAGATCGACATCGAGGTCGAGCCGGTTCCGGCGAACACCGAAGACGGACGCAGCGTCATCCGGCATTCGGCCGCACATGTGCTGGCACAGGCGGTTCAGGAACTCTTTCCCGACGCCAAACTGGGCATCGGACCGTTCATCAAGGACGGCTTCTACTACGACTTCGACGTCGAGCAGCCGTTCACTCCCGAGGATCTGACAGCCCTCGAGAAGAAAATGAAGCAGATCGTCAAGGCCGGGCAGAGGTTTTCACGCCGGGTGTACGAGTCGGTGGAGCAGGCCCGCGAGGAGCTGGCGAACGAGCCGTACAAGCTCGAGCTCATCGATGACAAGTCCGGGATCGACGATCCCGAGGTGATGGAGGTCGGCGCAGGTGAGCTGACCGCCTACGACAACCTCAATCCCCGTACCGGCGAGCGCATCTGGGGCGATCTCTGCCGAGGTCCGCACATCCCCACCACCAAGTACGTGCCGGCCTTCAAGCTCACTCGGAGTTCGGCCGCGTATTGGCGTGGCAACCAGGACAACGCGGACCTGCAGCGGATCTACGGAACCGCCTGGGAGTCCACCGAGGCACTCGATGCGCATCTCGAACTGCGGGCCGAGGCCGAGCGTCGCGATCACCGCAAGCTCGGCTCCGAGCTGGATCTGTTCAGCTTTCCCGACGAGCTCGGCTCAGGTCTACCGGTGTTCCATCCGAAGGGCGGCGTGATCCGCAACGAGCTGGAGAACTACTCCCGGCAGCGGCACATCGAAGAGGGTTACGAGTTCGTCAACACCCCGCACATCACCAAGGGGCATCTCTACGAGGTCTCCGGTCACCTCGACTGGTACCGCGACGGGATGTTCCCGGCGATGCATCTCGATGCCGAACTCGACGAGAACGGTGAGGTGCGCAAGCCCGGCCAGGACTACTACCTCAAGCCGATGAACTGCCCGATGCACAACCTGATCTTCCGTTCTCGTGGCCGTTCGTACCGTGAGTTGCCGTTGCGTTTGTTCGAGTTCGGTTCGGTCTACCGCTACGAGAAGTCCGGCGTCATCCACGGACTGACGCGGGTGCGCGGCATGACGCAGGACGACGCACACATCTTCTGCACCCGCGAGCAGATGCGCGGAGAGCTCACCAGCACACTGGAATTCGTTCTCGGCCTGTTGAAGGATTACGGCCTCGACGATTTCTACCTCGAGCTGTCGACCCGCAACCCCGATAAGTCCGTGGGCAGCGACGAAGTCTGGGAAGAAGCGACCAACACCCTCGCCGAGGTCGCGGCAGCGTCGGGCCTCGATCTGGTGCCCGATCCGGGCGGTGCCGCGTTCTACGGACCGAAGATCTCGGTGCAGGCCAAGGATGCGCTCGGTCGCACCTGGCAGATGTCGACCATCCAGCTCGATTTCAACCTGCCCGAGCGCTTCGAGCTCGAGTACACCGCCTCGGACGGCGTGAAGGAACGACCGGTGATGATTCACCGCGCACTCTTCGGGTCCATCGAGCGGTTCTTCGGCGTCCTCACCGAGCACTACGCGGGCGCATTTCCGGCCTGGCTCGCGCCTGTGCAGGTCGTGGGCATTCCAGTGGCCGAGGTGCACCAGGACCACCTCTTCGCGGTGGTGAAGGAGTTGAAGAAGCACGGCGTCAGGGCCGAGGTGGACGCCAGTGACGATCGGATGCAGAAGAAGATCTTCAACCAGACCGCGCAGAAGGTCCCGTTCATGCTGCTCGCCGGCGAACGCGACGTCGAGGCCGGTGCCGTCAGCTTTCGATTCCGTGACGGAACTCAGGTCAACGGTGTACCGGTCGCGCAGGCAGTGGCGACGATCACCGAGTGGATCTCCCAGCGCAACAACGCATCACCGACCGCCGACCTCGTGCAGACCAGTGGAGTGAGTTGACATGCCCGACCAGGACGAGTCGATTGTCGCAACCGGTGCCGGTGAGCCCGACCGGCTCCAACGATTGTGGACTCCGCACCGGATGTCCTACATCGCCGAAGCCCCGCAGGCGTCGGCGAAGTTCAGCGAGCCGTTCTCCGACATCCCCAAGATGAGCGACGAGGACGGTCTCGTCGTCGCGCGCGGCGAATCGGTGTACGCGGTACTCAACCTGTACCCGTACAACCCAGGGCACGCGATGATCGTCCCGTACCGCCGCGTCGCGGCACTGGAGGATCTCACTCCCGCCGAGAGTGCCGAATTGATGGCATTCACCCAGCAGATGATCCGCGTGATCAAGCGAGTGTCGAGCCCACACGGCTTCAACGTGGGACTCAACCTCGGCGCGGCAGCCGGTGGTTCCTTGGCCGAGCACCTGCACCAGCACATCGTGCCGCGGTGGGGAGGCGATGCGAACTTCATCACGGTGATCGGCGGTGCCAAGGTGATGCCGCAGTTGCTCCGCGATACCAGAACCCTGCTCGCGTCGGCCTGGAACGAATGAACCACAGGCGAGAGGAGCACGCGCCGTGCTGAGCATTTTCGGCCGTGCGCCGGTGTCCAAAGTGACCGCCCCGCTCGGGCGCGCTCTCAACAGCACCGGATTGACCCCCGATTCGGTGACCGTCATCGGCACCGTCGTCACTGTCACCGCTGCGGTCACGATGTTCCCCGCCGGCTACCTGTGGTGGGGTTCGATCGTCATCACGTTGTTCGTCCTCTTCGACATGCTCGACGGAGCCATGGCACGGGCCAGGGGCGGCGGCACCAAGTACGGAGCCGTCCTGGATGCAACGTGTGATCGCGTGGCCGACGGCGCGATCTTCGGTGGGTTGGCCTGGTGGGCAGTGTATTCCGAGCAGGACAAGCCTCTACTCGTCGCCACACTGATCTGCCTGGTCACGTCCCAGGTGATCTCGTACGCCAAGGCGCGCGCGGAAGCCAGCGGACTCTCGGCCGACGGTGGGTGGATCGAGCGTCCGGATCGACTCGTCATCGTTCTCGTGGGAGCTGGATTCACCGGAGTCGGACGCCATTTCGACATTCCGTGGCTGGACAGCCTCATCTACCCGGCGATGTGGATTCTTGCCGCCCTGAGCATCGTGACCGTGTTCCAACGGGTTCTTGCGGTCCGCGGATCCGAGGGGGCTCGCGACATCATCGTGCCTCCGACCACTCCCACCGCCGGCGACGGTGACGTGGCTTCGTCGTGAACCTCTCGGACAGAGCAAGCGACCTCGGGTACGCGGCCGGTTGGCGACTGGTTCGTTCGTTGCCGGAGAGCGTGGCGAGGAGCCTCTTCGACCGCGGCGCGGACGTCGCTTCCTCCCGCAACGGTGGTCCGGATCAGCTGCGCCGCAACCTCGCCCGGGTGCTGGGGACGACGGCGGAGCAGGTACCCGACGAGCTGATTCGCGACAGCGTCCGTTCGTACGCGCGCTACTGGCGCGAGGCATTCCGATTGCCGTCGATGGACCTGGCTGCTCAGGCCGCCGTCATCGACCGATGTGTGTACGGCAAGGAACATCTCGAGTCGGCGCTCGATGCAGGCAGGGGAGTGGTGCTCGCACTACCGCACAGCGGCAACTGGGACATGGCCGGAATGTGGTTGGTGCGCACGCACGGCGGACTGTCCACGGTGGCCGAGCGCCTGAAGCCCGAATCGCTCTACCAGCGCTTCGTGGCGTATCGGGAAAGCCTGGGGTTCGAGATATTTCCGCTCAGCGGCGGTGAGCAACCGCCCCTGCTCGCGCTGTCGGAGAGGTTGCGCGAGAACAAGGTCGTCTGCCTGCTCGGCGAGCGCGACCTTGCGAAACACGGTGTGCCGGTGACGTTCTTCGGCGAACCGACGCGCATGCCTGCTGGTGCCGCGAAACTCGCGATCGACACCGGGGCGACGCTGCTACCGGTGCACGGCTACTTCGACGGCGACGGCTGGGGGTTCGACATCTCGCCCGCGGTCGACGTCTCGCGGGGCATCGGCGCGGCAACACAGTCGGTGGCAGACCACTTCGCCGCCGGCATTCGGGCACATCCGGCCGACTGGCACATGTTGCAGCCCCTGTGGATGAGCGACTGGTCGGCCGAGAGACGCGCCAGAATCGAGGGCACGTGAAGATCGGCATGGTCTGCCCGTACTCGTTCGATGTGCCGGGCGGGGTGCAGGCCCACGTTCAGCAGTTGGCGGAAGTGTTCATCGAACGCGGACATCGCGTCAGCGTGCTGGCACCGGCGTCGGACGACGTGGCGTTGCCGGATTTCGTCGTGTCGGCCGGTGAGGCGCTGGCCATTCCGTACAACGGGTCGGTCGCGCGCCTTCGATTCGGTCCGGTGACGTACTCCCGGATTCGAAAGTGGATCTCGGAGAACGATTTCGACGTGCTGCACATCCACGAACCGAACGCGCCCAGCCTGTCGATGTTGGCGCTGAAGGCCGCGGACGGCCCGATCGTGGCAACGTTCCACACCTCGACGACGAAATCGTTGGTGCTCAGCACCTTCCAAGGGGTGCTGCGTCCGTACCACGAGAAGATCAGCGGCCGCATCGCCGTGTCCGAGCTGGCGCGGCGTTGGCAGGTCGAGGCGCTCGGGTCCGATGCGGTCGAGATTCCCAACGGGGTCGACGTGCCGGCGTTCGCGGATGCGGCTGTGCTGGAGGGTTATCCACGGGCCGGCCGCACGGTTCTCTTCCTCGGCCGATTCGACGAACCGCGCAAGGGAATGGCCGTTCTGCTCGGTGCCCTGCCTGTACTGGTCGAATCCCATCCCGACATCGAGATCCTCGTCGTCGGGCGCGGCGAGGAGGACAAGCTGCGCAAAGAGGCAGGTTCTCTGGCGTCGCATCTGACCTTTCTGGGGCAGGTGGACGACGCGACGAAGGCCTCTGCGATGCGCAGCGCCGATGTCTACTGCGCGCCGAACCTCGGCGGTGAAAGCTTCGGCATCGTGCTCGTAGAGGCGATGGCCGCCGGAACACCGGTCGTGGCAAGCGAACTCGACGCCTTCCGTCGGGTCCTGCGCGACGGGGCGTGCGGTCTGCTGGTGCCGATAGACGATTCCGCGGCGCTCGCCGAGGCCGTGACAACGATCTTGTCCGACGACGCCGTCCGCGACCGCCTGGTCGACGCCGCGTCGGCGGCCGTGTCCACCTACGACTGGCCCGTCGTCGCCGAGCAGATCCTGCGCGTCTACGAGACGGTCACCCTCGGCGGACAGAAAGTGCGAGCAGCGAGCTGATGACTCTGTCTGCCGTCACCGTTCTCGTCCTCGGGCTGATCGCGGTTTTGATCCTCCTGGTCGGTCTGTGGGCGTACGGAACCGCACACCGACTGGACCGTCTCCACGTTCGCACCGATCTCGCCTGGCAAGCCCTCGACGCCGCGCTCGCACGCCGAGCCGTCGTCGCACGAGCCGTGTCGGCAGCCACCCGTGGCTCGGTCTCGTCGAGCAAAGAGCTTGCTGCCCTGGCCGACCGAGCCGAACGCGCCGACCGGTCACAGCGCGAGGAAGCGGAGAACGCGGTGTCCATGGCGCTCGCCGTCGTCGAGCCGACAGCGTTGCCACCGCAACTCGTCGCCGAACTCGCCGACGCGGAGGCGCGCGTGTTGATCGCACGACGGTTCCACAACGATGCCGTGCGCGACACTCTGGCGTTGCGCGTCCGTCGCCCGGTTCGGTGGCTGCATCTGGGCGGCACCGCGGCTCTGCCGTCGTACTTCGAGATCGCGGAGCGGTCGGCCGCTGCCACCTTCGGCAGTGAGAATCGGGCCACGCCGCGCACCTCGGCGCGAGTGGTGTTGCTCGACGAGCGTGGCCGGGTACTGCTGTTGCGCGGGCACGACCCCACGGTGCCCGACATCTTCTTCTGGTTCACGATCGGTGGAGCAGTGGAGAAGGGGGAATCGCTCCGTGATGCCGCTGTCCGAGAAGTCCACGAAGAAACCGGGTTGAACGTTGCCGCAGCCGATCTGCGCGGACCCCTGTGGCGTCGAGTGGCGACCTTCCCGTTCAACGGCACTCTGATCCGTTCCGAGGAACTGTTCTTCGCGATCCGAACGCAGGAGTTCGAGCCGCACAGCGCCGGCTTCACCGACTTCGAGCGCCGCACCGTGACCGGCCACCAGTGGTGCACCGAGTCCGACATCCGTGCGCTGAGCGCGCTCGGCGAGAACGTCTACCCGCAGGATCTGGCGGAACTGCTGGACGAGGTCAACGTGGCCCTCGCTCGGCGCGGCGATCCTGACGTGCGCGCCATCCGCTAGCAATCTGGACCCTTCCGAGCAGGCCAGCAATTGCCAAGTGGTTATGGGATTCGCGCGCGCCGAGGCCTACTGTTCTGGGCGCGACGTCGCGCCGCCGCCTGCAATCGCCATCACGGGACCGGCGGCGAAGTCCGCGCACATCAGTCCGGAGCGCCACGAACGGTGCCCAGAACACAGGAGTTGGCTTGAGTACCCCACACGCATCTGACACGGCTGGATCCACCGAAGGCAGGTCGAGCGAGAACGGAACGGGCACCGCCCGCGTGAAGCGTGGCATGGCCGAGATGCTCAAGGGCGGCGTCATCATGGACGTGGTCACGGCCGATCAGGCCAAGATCGCCGAAGACGCCGGAGCTGTCGCCGTCATGGCCCTCGAGCGTGTTCCCGCCGACATTCGCGCTCAGGGCGGTGTGTCGCGCATGAGTGATCCCGACATGATCGACAGCATCATCGCTTCGGTGAGCATCCCGGTGATGGCCAAGGCCCGCATCGGACACTTCGTCGAGGCGCAGATCCTGCAGAGCCTGGGCGTGGACTACATCGACGAGTCCGAGGTGCTCACCCCGGCCGACTACGCCAATCACATCGACAAGTGGAATTTCACCGCCCCGTTCGTCTGCGGTGCCACCAACCTGGGCGAGGCCTTGCGCCGAATCACCGAGGGCGCGGCCATGATTCGCTCCAAGGGTGAGGCGGGCACCGGCGATGTCTCGAACGCGACGACCCACATGCGCAAGATCCGCGACGAGATTCGTCGACTGACCTCTCTGCCCGAGGACGAGCTGTACGTGGCGGCGAAGGAACTGCAGGCACCGTACGACCTCGTCGTCGAGGTCGCCCGGGCAGGCAAGCTGCCCGTTACTCTGTTCACCGCGGGCGGCATCGCCACTCCCGCAGACGCCGCGATGATGATGCAGCTCGGCGCCGAGGGCGTCTTCGTCGGATCGGGAATCTTCAAGTCCGGGAACCCCAAGGAGCGCGCCGAGGCAATCGTCAAGGCCACCACCTTCTTCGACGACCCCGATGTGCTCGCAAAGGTTTCGCGTGGTCTCGGCGAAGCAATGGTCGGCATCAACGTCGACGACCTGCCGGTCGGACACCGCCTCGCCGAGCGCGGTTGGTGACTCGCATCTAGACCCGGCGTTCCAGGGCCGGGCGGTCCGGATGGTCCCAGCGGACCAGAAAATCCGGCCGCCCGGCCGAGTCGTCGAGCCCGTCGTAGTAGGCAAGCAGCGGGTCGCAGGTCCATTCGTCCGTTGGATCGGTTCTGCGTCGTAGCGCGGTCTCGGACAGACGAAGGTGCACCGACAGATCGATGTCCAGGTCTCGCCCGATCAGCATGGGGCCGGCAATGAGCACGATCTGGTTCGGCGCGGCCGGGACACTGCGAGCGCGAGCGGATCGATCGGTTGCCTCATCCCACAGGCGGGGCAGGAAGTGACCTCGGCCACCGAGTCGCAGTGGCGCGATGACTTCCCTCGACACGGCGTCGTAGTCGAACCACAGTGTGCGATAACTCAACTCGTCGTGGCGTGAATACTCGAAGCGGATCGACGCCGGTCGGACGTAATCGTGCAGATCGACCACGGCTGCCGGACGGCCACGTGTGCGGGCGTGTTCCGCTGCGCGCGAGGCGAACTCGACCGGCCGCGCAGCGTCGGCACCGTCGACCACGACGACCGTGCGGGTATCGGCAGGGCAGGATTCGACGATCGACTCCACGAGGAGATCGGGAAAGATCGGCACCGGTTGACCCACACCGACCATCTTGCCCGGTCGATCCATTGTTAGCCTGAGCACCTCAGAAAGGTGGGCCATGGCCAGCATCGAGGACATTCTCGAATTGGAACGGATCGAGAACGACATCTATCGGGGACGGACCTTCCCGAGTCGTCTGCCCCGGACGTTCGGCGGTCAGGTCGCCGGCCAGGCGCTCGTCGCGGCCGTGCGGACGGTGGCTCCCGAATATCGTGTGCACTCGCTCCACGGCTACTTTCTGCGGCCGGGCAACCCCAACGAGCCGGCCGTCTTCATGGTTGATCGGATCCGAGACGGACGATCGTTCTGTACGCGCCGAGTCACCGGAATCCAGCACGGTAAAGCGATTTTCACGATGTCCGCGTCCTTCCACGGCGAGGACGACGGCATCTCGCACCAGGACACGATGCCCGAGGTCCTGGGACCGGACAGGCTGCCCGATCCCACCACACTCGCCGAGTACGACCACTCGTTCTACAAGGAGTGGTCCGAATGGGACATCCGTCTCGTTCCGGACGACCAGACCGTCAAGCATCCGAATTTCGCTGCGCAGCAACGCGTGTGGTTTCGTTACCGCGACAGACTGCCCGACGATCAGGTCTTCCACGTCTGCGCTTTGGCATACATGAGCGACATGACGCTGCTGGGTTCGGCCAAAGTGCCGCACCCGGATGCCGTCACGCAGACCGCCTCCCTCGATCACGCCCTGTGGTTTCTTCGGCCCTTCCGGGCGGACGAATGGTTGCTCTACGACCAGACGTCGCCGTCGGCCGATTTCGGGCGTGCGCTGACTCAGGGACGGATATTCGACACTTCCGGCCGCATGGTTGCCGCGGTGGTCCAGGAAGGGCTCATGCGTTTCGAGCGTGACCCCGGCAAGACCAACATCGACCCCTTCGGGCGCAAGTGAGCGTTCCGACCATCGGAGTTCTCGCTTTGCAGGGAGATGTCCGCGAGCATCTGGCCGCACTCGAGTCGAGCGGTGCGCGCGGGGTCACAGTGCGGCGTCCGGCCGAGCTCGCGCAGATCGACGGGCTCGTCATCCCCGGTGGCGAATCCACGACCATGAGCAATCTGCTGGGAGTGTTCGAGCTCTTCGACCCGTTGCGCGCCAGCTTGGCAGAGGGCATGCCCGCCTACGGATCATGCGCGGGAATGATCGTGCTGGCCTCGGAGATCCTCGATACCAGGCCCGACGCGCGGCATCTGAACTCCCTCGACATCACCGTGCGCCGCAACGCTTTCGGGCGTCAGGTCGACTCCTTCGAGACCGATCTCGACGTCGCCGGCATCGACGGCGGCCCGGTACGAGCGGTCTTCATCCGGGCACCCTGGGTCGAGCGCGTAGGTGAGCAGGTGGAGGTGCTCGCCACTGTCCCGCACGGTCCGGCTGCCGGTCGTGTGGTGGCCGTGAGGCAGAACTCGGTGTTGGCGACGAGCTTTCATCCCGAAGTCACCGGCGACGATCGCGTACATCGGCTCTTCGTCGACATGGTGCGCCGACGCTAGGACGCGTCGGAGCAGGTCGGTCCCGAGCGCGGCACCGGGCGAGTAAAGTCGACACGACTGATTTCGAGCAGGAAGGGGCGCTATCGCATGAGCGGCCACTCAAAATGGGCCACCACCAAGCACAAGAAGGCGGTGATCGACGCCCGACGCGGCAAGTCTTTCGCCAAACTCATCAAGAACATCGAGGTGGCGGCCCGCACGGGTGGCGGTGACCCCACGGGCAATCCGACTCTCTTCGACGCTATCCAGAAGGCGAAGAAGACGTCGGTTCCGATCGACAACATCGAGCGGGCCCGTAAGCGCGGCGCTGGCGAAGAGACCGGTGGAGCCGACTGGCAGACCATCATGTACGAGGGCTACGGACCCAACGGTGTCGCCATCCTCATCGAATGTCTCACCGACAATCGCAACCGCGCCGCAGGCGAAGTACGCGTGGCGATGACGCGCAACGGCGGCAACATGGCCGATCCGGGTTCGGTGTCGTACCTCTTCTCGCGCAAGGGCGTGGTGACTCTCGAGAAGAACGGGCAGAGCGAGGACGACGTTCTGATGGCCGTTCTCGAAGCCGGTGCCGAGGAAGTCAACGACAACGGCGACACGTTCGAGGTCGTCAGCGAGCCGACCGATCTGGTCGCCGTGCGCACCGCCCTGCAGGAGGCCGGAATCGACTACGACTCGGCCGAGGCGAGCTTCCAGGCATCGGTCAACGTTCCGGTCGACGCGGACGGTGCACGCAAGGTGTTCAAGCTCATCGACGCCCTGGAAGACAGTGACGACGTCCAGAACGTGTGGTCCAACGTCGACCTCTCCGATGAAGTCATTGCCGAGCTCGACGAAGAGGACTGACTGCTTCGATTCGCCGAGGCAACAGGCCGGGTGTCGTATCCCTGATCCGACGGCTCGCTCCGCTACGCTATCGAACAACAGTTCGTAAGCGGAAGGTGTGGTGGCGTGCGGGTGATGGGTGTCGACCCCGGTCTCACCAGGTGTGGACTCAGCTTGATCGAGGGCGGTGTCGGACGCACTGTGGTGGCCCTCGACGTGGACGTGGTCCGGACGCCTGCCGACATGGATCTCGCGCAGCGGTTGCTCCGAATTTCGGAGGCCGCCGAATATTGGCTCGACACCCACAAGCCCTCGGTGGTGGCCATCGAGCGCGTGTTCGCCCAGCACAACGTGCGCACCGCCATGGGTACCGCGCAGGCCGGTGGTGTGATCGCACTGGCTGCGGCTCGGCGCGGCATCGACGTGTGCTTCCACACGCCGAGTGAGGTGAAAGCCGCTGTCACCGGCAACGGGTCGGCCGACAAAGCTCAGGTCACCGCGATGGTCATGCGGATCCTCGGACTGCAGACGGCACCGACTCCCGCCGACGCGGCCGACGCGCTCGCACTCGGCATCTGCCACTGCTGGCGAGCTCCCATGATCGCGCGGATGGCCAAGGCGGAAGCCATGGCCGCCGAACAGAAGCGCAAGTACGACGCCCGTCTGGCCGAGGAGCGCAAGGCTCGGGCCGTCGTCGCCCGCAGGATCGAGAAGATGGCCAAGAAGGAGGCGGGCACACGATGATCGCATCGATCAGAGGCTCGGTGGTCGATATCGCTCTCGATCACGCCGTGCTCGAGGCCGCGGGCGTCGGGTACCGCGTCAACGCCACTCCGGCGACGCTGGCCACGCTGCACCGGGGGAGCGAAGCAACACTTTTGACGACGATGATCGTGCGTGAGGATTCGCAGACGCTCTACGGGTTCCCCGACAAGGAGTCGCGTGAGCTGTTCGAGTTGCTCCTCACCGTCACCGGTGTCGGCCCGCGGATCGCGATGGCGACTCTTGCCGTACACGAGCCCGACTCCCTGCGAACTGCGTTGGCGGACAGCGATATCGGCGCACTGACCCGAGTTCCCGGTATCGGTAAGCGCGGCGCGGAGAGAATGGTCGTCGAGTTGCGTGACAAGGTCGATGCGGTGGTCGGACGCGCTGGAAGCCCGGTCGTGCCGGGGTCCGGTGCGGGCAATTCGATGCGAGACCAGATCGTCGAAGCGCTGATCGGGCTGGGTTTCCCCACCAAGCAGGCCGAAGAAGCGACCGACGCGGTACTGGCTCAGCAGCCCGAGGCCACCACGTCGACCGCCTTGCGGTCGGCACTGGCGTACCTCGGCAAGTCGAGGTAGGTCGGCGTGACCGAGGACGATCAATTCGCCGAATCCCAGGTCGGTGCGGACGCGATGTCCGACGATCTGGATGTCGAGACGAGTCTGCGTCCGAAGAACCTCACCGATTTCATCGGCCAGCCTCGGGTGCGGGAACAACTCCAACTCGTGTTGTCCGGTGCCAAGATGCGCGGCGGCACTCCCGATCACATCCTGATGTCCGGGCCACCGGGGCTGGGCAAGACCAGCATGGCGATGATCATTGCCGCCGAGTTGGGCACCTCGCTTCGGCTCACATCCGGTCCGGCGCTCGAGCGGGCAGGTGACCTGGCGGCGATGCTCAGCAACCTGGTGGAGGGAGATGTGCTGTTCATCGACGAGATCCATCGCATCGCCCGTCCTGCGGAGGAAATGCTGTATCTGGCCATGGAGGACTTTCGCGTCGACGTCATCGTCGGTAAGGGGCCGGGGGCGACGTCCATTCCGCTCGAGGTGGCCCCGTTCACCCTGGTCGGTGCCACCACCAGGTCCGGCGCTCTGACCGGGCCCCTGCGGGACCGCTTCGGATTCGTGGCGCACATGGATTTCTACGAGCCCGCCGAACTCGAACGCATCCTCATGCGGTCGGCCGGAATCCTCGGGGTACCGATCGACCGAGACGGCTGCGCCGAGATCGCCGGGCGCTCGCGCGGTACCCCGCGCATCGCGAACCGGTTGCTCCGACGAGTGCGCGACTACGCGGACGTGCGGGGTGACGGCACGGTCACCCGCGAGACGGCGAAGGCCGCTCTGGTGGTGTACGACGTCGACAAACTCGGGCTCGATCGACTCGACCGAGCGGTTCTCAGCGCACTCATCCGCAGCTTCGGCGGCGGACCGGTGGGGGTATCGACCCTCGCCGTCGCCGTCGGCGAGGAACCGTCGACGGTCGAGGAGGTGTGCGAGCCGTTCCTGGTACGCGCCGGCATGATCGCTCGCACACCGCGAGGTCGCGTTGCGACGGCCACCGCGTGGCAACACCTCGGTCTGACACCACCGCCGGATCTCGCGGTCGGCGGAATTTCGGTCCGATCCTCAGAGGCTGCGCAGGGATTATTCGACTGAATCGGGCACAACAGGACACGAACGGACCGGACCGGTTGCAGGTAATGGCACACTGGGTAGCTGCGAGGCCCGCACCGGCGACGTTCTCGCACGAGACAATGACGTATTTCGACCCCGACTTCGAGGACTGACCTTCCGATGGATTTGCTGTTCCCGCTGCTGATCGTGGCCCTTCTGGTACCGCTGTTTCTCAACGCGCGTCGACAGAAGAAGGTGTTGGCCAAGACCACGGAAATGCAGGACTCGCTGAAGATCGGCGACGAGGTCGTCACCACGGCCGGCCTGTACGCCCGCGTTGTCCTGGTCGAGGACGACACGATCGACCTGGAGATCGCCGACGGCGTCATCACCACCTGGTCGCGCGCGGTGGTACGTGAGGTGCTGCCCGACGATTCCGAGTTCGAGGACACCGAGTTCGACGCCGCCACCGACGCGGACATCGCGGCCCTCGGCTCGACCGACACCGCAGCTCCGTCACTGCGCAAGCCGGACGCGAGCCGTCCGGACGCGAGCCGTCCGGACGAGACCGTCGAGCAGACGTCGAAGCGGCTCGAAAAAGAGTGAACGGCCGTTGACTCGAACCGCTGTCGGACACATCGATCCGGCAGCGGTTTCGTCTGCGGTGACCGAAGTGGTGCACAATCGCACCGCTCGTCGCTGACACAGCGAGCCCACCGACCGCCTGCAGGAACCGATACTTTCCGCCGTCCAGAGGAGAAACACACACCGTGGCACCTTCCAGCGGACCGGTGCGTCCCGCCCGCTATCTCGCCGTTTTCGCGGTGCTGATAGCAGCGGTGTATGCCATGGTCTTCTTCACCGGAGACAAAGACCCCTCGCCGAAGTTGGGCATCGACCTGCAGGGCGGCACACGCGTGACGCTCACCGCGCGGACCCCCGACGGCAATGCGCCGACTCAGGAGAGCTTGAGGCAGGCGCAGCAGATCATCGAGACGCGCGTGAACGGTCTCGGTGTCTCCGGCTCCGAGGTGGTCGTCGACGGTGACAACCTGGTCATCACGGTGCCCGGTGACGACAGTTCTCAGGCGCGCACCCTGGGCCAGACCGCGCGACTGTTCATTCGCCCCGTGCTCGGATCGGTCGCTCCCTCGGCGGGGCAGGATGCAGGATCGCAGCAAGCGCCGGTCGATCCCGCCGCGCCCGCTGATCCCAGCGCTCCGGCAGCGCCCGCGGCTTCCGAAGATCCCGCGACACCGGCCGCACCTCAGAGTCGCGTCTTTCCGGCGCAGGATCCGTCTGCGGTCGATCCGACGCCGACGCCCGCTACGCCGGCCCCCGCTACGGACGCACCCACGACCGACGACCCCGCCGACGATGCTTCGCTGTCGGATGCCGATCGCGCTGCGCAGGAGATCGCCGACGCGAAAGCGCTCCGGCAGAGCGAGGACCCGCAGATTCAGCAGCTGGCGTTGCAGTCCCTCGACTGCAACGCGGCCGATCCACTCGCCGGCAACGACGATCCGGCGCTTCCTCTCGTCGCCTGCTCGACCGACGGAACGGCGGTGTACCTGCTCGGCCCGACGATCATCGACGGCCAGCAGATCGACGATGCGACCTCCGGATTCGACAGCCAGCAGGCTCAGTTCCAGGTGAGCCTGACGTTCGACTCGGACGGGTCGAACACCTGGGCGCAGTTCACCGCGGCCAACCTGCAGAAGCAGGCCGCATTCGTACTGGACTCGAAGGTGATCAGCGCGCCGGTGATCCAGGGGGCCACCCCAGCCGGTAGCGCTACCTCGATCACCGGAAACTTCAACGCCCAGACCGCGTCCGAGCTCGCCAACACCCTCAAGTACGGCTCTCTGCCGCTGTCCTTCGTATCCTCGGAGGCCGAAACGGTCTCGGCGACACTGGGATTGGCCTCGCTCGAAGCCGGCCTGATCGCCGGTGCCATCGGACTGGCGCTGGTACTGGTGTACTGCCTTCTCTACTACCGTGCCCTCGGCCTGCTCACAGCGTTGTCGCTGGTGCTGGCCGGTCTCGTCGTGTACGGGTTGATCGTTCTGTTGGGCAGGTGGATCAGCTTCACTCTCGACCTCGCGGGCATTGCCGGTCTGATCATCGGCATCGGTATGACGGCCGACTCGTTCGTGGTGTTCTTCGAACGCATCAAGGACGAAATCCGTGAAGGACGCAGTTTCCGGTCGGCGGTGCCGCGAGGTTGGGCGCGCGCTCGCAAGACGATTCTGTCCGGCAACGCGGTCAGTTTCATCGCAGCGGCGGTGCTCTACATACTGGCAGTCGGTCAGGTTCGCGGCTTTGCGTTCACTCTCGGACTGACGACGATCCTCGACATCATCGTCGTGGTGCTGGTGACCTGGCCGCTGGTGTACCTGGCCTCGAAGTCCAAATTCTGGTCCAAGCCGTCCGTGAACGGTCTCGGTGCCGTGCAGCAGATTGCTTCGGAGCGTAAACGCGCGGCCAACAAGGCTCTCGCCGTCAAGACCGGCGCTGCGCCGTCGAAGGAGGCATGACATGTCGGACACGACCACGTCGACCCCATCGCCCCTCGACGATTCGGGTGTCGATCAGTCCGCGCAGCCCAAGCGCAGTTTCTTCTCCAGGCTCTACACCGGTACCGGTGCCTTCGACATCATCGGTCGTCGTCGGTTCTACTACATCCTCACCGGCGTCATCGTCCTGGTGTGCCTGCTGAGTTTTCTGGTGCGCGGCTTCACCCTCGGTATCGACTTCGAGGGCGGAACTCGAATCGCATTGCCCGCCGCCGACAACATCTCCACCGAGCAAGTCGAGACCGTCTACGACGACTCGCTCGGTATGCCGCCCGTGTCGGTACAGACGGTCGGCTCCGGTGCCGCGGCAACGGTGCAGATTCGTTCCGAGGCGCTCGATCCCGCCGAAGTGGACGACCTGCGTCAGGCCCTGTTCGAGGCCTTCCAGCCGCAGGACAGTTCCGGTACCGCCAGCCCCAACGCCATCAGCGTGTCGGATGTCAGTGAAACCTGGGGGAGTCAGATCACCCAGAAGGCGCTGATCGCGTTGGCGGTCTTCCTGGTCGTCGTCAGTATCTACATCGCAGTTCGCTACGAACGGGACATGGCTCTGGCGTCACTCGCCGCTCTGGCTTTCGACCTCATCGTCACCGCAGGCGTGTACTCGCTCGTCGGATTCGAGGTGACTCCGGCGACGGTCATCGGCTTGCTGACAATTCTCGGCTTCTCCCTTTACGACTCGGTGGTGGTGTTCGACAAGGTCGAAGAGAACACCCGCGGCATCCTCAATCTGCACCGGAAGACGTTCGCGGAGCAGGCCAACCTGGCGGTCAACCAGACGCTGATGCGTTCGATCAACACGACCGTGATCGGCGTGCTGCCGGTGTTGGCGCTGATGGTCATAGCGGTCTGGCTGCTCGGAGTGGGCACGCTGAAGGATTTGGCGCTGGTGCAGCTGGTCGGAATGATCGTCGGTGCCTACTCGTCCATCTTCTTCGCCACTCCACTACTGGTGACGCTCAAGGAGAAGTGGGGCCCGGTGGCCGTTCACACCCGCAAGGTCCACTCCAAGCGCGCCGAGGCGGCTGCTCGCGCAGCCGGTCTGGCACCGGAACCGGTAGCCGTAGGCGTGGCCGCACCGAAGGGGTCGGCACCGCAGCCGGGCAACCGCCCCACCGGTAAGCGAAACAAGAAGCGCAGGTAGAGAACCACCCTCGACCGGGACGGAGAGTGCACGTGAGACGCAGGTGGAACGCGGCACTGGTGGTGGCAGCGGTCGCGGCGGTGTCCATCACCGCGTGTTCGACACCAGAGGACAAGGTGCCCTCGATCGGCTACTCGTTCGACAACGTGGTGAACACCTACAACGCCAGAACCGTCGAGGGTGCGGCGTCGGGAGCGCGACAGGCATTCACGCGGGTGCAGGTGGGTTTCAGCTACCTCGGTCCCGAGGGAGAGGCGCTGTCGGACAACGACGTCGGCACCACGGCGATCGTTCCCGGTGACACGTTGACGGTGCAGTACTCCATTGCCGCGGCGGCGACGTACTCCGACGGGGTGCCGATGGCGTGCGACGACCTGGTGTTGGCGTGGGCGGCGAACAGCGGCGCATTCGCCACCGACCGGCCCATGTTCGACGCAGCGTCCACAGCCGGGTACGCCGACATCGAACGCATCGACTGCGTCCCCGGGGCCAAGGAGGCCACGGTGGTGTTCGCACCCGGCCGTAGCTACCAGAATTGGCGCGCACTGTTCGGTGCCACCGATCTGTTGCCTGCGCACGTCGCGGCCCGGGCGGCAGGAGTGCCGAACGTCGTCGATCCCATTCTGTCCCGCGACGATGACGTCGTGAGTCGCATCGCCGAGTTCTGGAACACCGGGTGGAACCTGACGCCGGGCTCGATCGACACCTCTCTCCTGCCCTCGGCCGGGCCGTATCGCGTGGACTCCTACACCCCCGAGGACGGTGTGGTGCTCGTGGCCAACGAGGCGTGGTGGGGTATTCCGCCCGAGACCGAGCGGGTCGTCATCTGGCCCAAAGGAAACGAGGTGGCAGCGAAACTGGCCGATGGCTCGCTGGACGTGCTCGACCACGGTGCCGGTGCCGTCGATCTCGGTCCGATCGAGGGATTCGCGACCAGCGAAGAACCGTCACGGGGCGTCGAACAGTTGACGTTCGCAACCGAGGGGGTGCTGGCCGAAGCCAGCGCACGCCGAGCAGTGGCCGCGTGCGTTCCCCGGTCCGATCTCTTCGACACAGTGGGACATCCGGGATCGGAGGCTCCCGCAGCCGGGCTCGGCTCCGGTCTCGTGGACTCTCGACTGGTCCAGCTCGACACGCTCGAGTATCCGGCGGTCGCCACGGTGGTCGGAGATCGCTATCGGCGGTCGAACCTGGATCAGGCAGGTAAGGAACTCGGCACTGCAGGCGACAGTGCCCTCACCGTCCGCGTCGGCTACAGAGCGCCGGACATGCGTCGCGCACAGGAGGTGAGCCGCATGGCTGCGGATTGCGCCGCCGCCGGAATCACCGTCGTCGACGCCGGCTCGCCGGACTTCACGCCCTCTGCCCTGCGCGGCGGTGCCGTCGACGCGGTGCTCGGCACCAGCGGCTCGCTTCCTGGGCCATCGGGGTCGGCCGGCGGAGCTGTCGCACGGTATTCGCTGCGGACGGGCAACGGCCTGAACTTCGGCGGCTACAGCAACGGCAGAATCGATTCGATCGTCGACCAGTTGGCGGTCACCGACGACCCGGAGCGAGTGCTCGCCCTCGCCACCGAAGGCGAAAGAATCCTGTGGAACGACATGCCGTCGCTTCCCCTGTACAACGAACCGCGCACCACTGTCGTCAGTGACGGTATGCAGGACGTGGTCCCCAACCCCACGGCCGCAGGTGCCGGATGGAACATGGATCGGTGGGTTCTTCTTCGATGAACGAGGTAGATGAACGGGCACGTGCAGTCGAAGCCGTGACTCGGCTGACACGGTGGGTCGAGGACTTCCCCGTTCCGGGCGTGCGTTTCGGCGATCTGACACCGGTGTTCGCCGAGGGCAGCGCCTTGCGCAGCGTTGTCTCGGAATTGGCGAAAGGCCACGAAAACGTCGATCTGGTCGCGGGAATCGACGCGCGTGGATTCTTGCTCGGTGCAGGCGTTGCCCTCGAGCTGGGCTGCGGTGTATTGGCGGTGCGTAAGGCAGGCAAGCTCCCGCCGCCGGTGCACTCGCAGTCGTACAAGCTCGAATACGGGACCGCCGAGCTGCAGATTCCGACGGCGATCGAACTGGTCGGACGACGGGTGTTGGTGGTAGACGACGTGCTGGCGACGGGCGGGACCGTCGAGGCGACCGCGCAGCTGTTGGCCGATCAGGGCGCAGTGATCGTCGGTGCCGCTGTCGTCCTGGAAATCGCGGCTCTGCGAGGGCGTGAGAAGTGCAGTGACTACCCGCTCGGCTGCTTGGTTCGAGTATGAGGACTAAAGTCTCTTTCATAAAGCGTTGACCGGATACGTTCGGCCATAGCGCGGAGTGTGGCAGGAGGTGATGAGAGTGACCCGTTACATCGACCAACCCTTGCCTGATGGGCCTGCCGTCCCCGAGCGGTCCGTATCGACCGACCGGACCGCTGTCGACCGGACCGGGGCTGCCGACCCGACCGCTGTCGACGTCGTCACGCCCGACGAGGTCGCGCCCGGTGAATCGCGACCGTCCGCCGAATCCGAGGTTTCACAGCACTCGGTGACGACCGATTCGCAGGCTCCGTCCGCGGCCCGAAACTCGGCACCTGTCCCCACCTCTGCATCTCGACGGGTGCGAGCCCGTCTGGCGCGTCGTATCACCGCCGGACGCAGCGCCGCCGTCAAACCGGTGCTCGAGCCTCTGGTCAGCCTGCACCGCGAGCTCTACCCCAAGGCTGATCTCGCGCTGCTGCAGCGTGCCTACGATGTCGCGGACGAGCTGCATTCGTTGCAGATGCGTAAATCCGGCGATCCCTACATCACGCATCCTCTTGCCGTTGCCAACATCCTCGCCGAGCTGGGAATGGACACCACAACACTGGTAGCGGCGTTGCTGCACGACACGGTCGAGGACACCGGCTATTCGCTTGCCAAGTTGACCGAGGAATTCGGCGACGAGGTCTCCCACTTGGTGGACGGGGTGACCAAACTCGACAAGGTGGTACTCGGGACCGCGGCCGAGGGCGAGACCATTCGCAAGATGATCATTGCGATGGCCCGGGATCCGCGGGTGCTGGTCATCAAGGTCGCCGACCGGTTGCACAATATGCGAACCATGCGCTTCCTTCCGCCGGAGAAGCAGGCCCGCAAGGCGAAAGAGACTCTGGAAGTCATTGCGCCACTTGCCCATCGGCTCGGAATGGCCACAGTCAAGTGGGAACTCGAGGACTTGGCGTTCGCGATACTGCATCCCAAGAAGTACGACGAGATCGTGCGGTTGGTCGCTGATCGTGCGCCGTCTCGCGATACCTATCTCGAGAAGGTCCGTGCCGAGATCAACGCGACCCTGGCCGCGTCGAGAATCAGTGCCGTCGTCGAAGGTCGTCCGAAGCACTATTGGTCGATTTACCAGAAGATGATCGTCAAAGGCCGTGACTTCGACGACATCCACGACCTCGTGGGCGTTCGTATTCTGTGCGACGAGATCCGCGACTGCTACGCAGCGGTCGGCGTGGTGCATTCGCTGTGGCAGCCGATGGCAGGCCGGTTCAAGGACTACATCGCGCAACCGCGCTACGGCGTGTACCAGTCGCTGCACACCACGGTGATCGGACCCGAGGGCAAGCCCCTCGAGGTGCAGATCCGGACACGGGACATGCACCGCACAGCCGAGTTCGGAATCGCCGCACACTGGCGCTACAAGGAAACCAAGGGCAAGCATTCGCAGGACAACGCCGAGGTCGACGACATGGCGTGGATGCGCCAGCTACTCGATTGGCAGCGTGAGGCCGCCGATCCAGGGGAGTTCCTCGAGTCGCTGCGCTACGACCTCGCGGTCAAGGAGATCTTCGTCTTCACCCCCAAGGGCGATGTCGTTACTCTGCCCGCCGGATCGTGTCCGGTCGATTTCGCCTACGCGGTACACACCGAGGTCGGCCACCGATGCATCGGCGCTCGGGTCAACGGTCGACTCGTCGCATTGGAACGCACTCTGGACAACGGCGAAGTGGTCGAGGTGTTCACCTCCAAAGCGGTCACTGCCGGTCCGAGTCGAGACTGGCAGGGGTTCGTCGCGTCACCCCGTGCCAAGACCAAGATTCGCCAGTGGTTCGCCAAGGAGCGCCGTGAGGAAGCACTGGAGGCCGGCAAGGACGCCATAGCGAAGGAAGTGCGTCGGGGCGGTCTGCCGTTGCAGCGGTTGATGAACGCCGAATCGATGTCGGCGATCGCGCACGAGCTGCGCTACGTCGACGTCTCGGCGCTCTACACCGCGGTCGGCGAAAATCACGTGTCTGCCCGGCACGTGGTGCAGCGTTTGGTCGCTCACCTCGGGGGTGTGGGCGACGTCGAGGAAGAACTCGCGGAGCGCTCGACACCATCGACCATCCCGACGCGACCACGCCAGGTCGGCGACGCCGGAGTATTGGTCACCGGTGCGGACGGCGTGGTAGCGAAACTTGCGAAGTGCTGTACCCCGGTGCCCGGAGACGAGATCCTCGGATTCGTCACCCGCGGCGGCTCGGTCAGCGTCCACCGAACCGACTGCACCAACGCTCGTTCGCTGGAAGAGCAGTCCGAGCGATTCATCGAGGTTCAGTGGGCACCGTCCGCGTCCTCGGTGTTCCTGGTCGCGATCCAGATCGAGGCACTCGACCGCCACCGACTGCTCTCCGACGTCACCAAGGCGCTCGCCGACGAGAGGGTCAACATTCTCTCGGCATCGGTCGCGACGTCGGGAGACAGAGTTGCGATCAGCAAATTCACGTTCGAGATGGGTGATCCGAAGCACCTCGGTCATGTGTTGAACGTGGTCCGCAACGTCGAGGGAGTCTACGACGTCTACCGGCTGACGTCCGCGGCCTGACCCGATCGAGAACCACGAGAGGGTGAGCAGAAATTTTCTGCTCACCCTCTCGTGGTTCGTATCGATCTAGACAGTCGCCGTTTCCAGGATCACCGGGTTGGCGGGTGCCCCGTCCTCGGAGCCTCCGGTCACCCCTCCCGCCGCGATGGCGTCGAGGGTGGCCAGTCCGTTCTCGGAGATGGTGCCGAACACCGTGTACTGCGGCGGCAGCACCGAGTCGGCGTACACCAGGAAGAACTGGCTGCCGTTGGTGTCCGGGCCGGCATTGGCCATCGCCAACGTTCCACGGGGATAGACCACCGGGTTCTCGGCCTGCGCGGGATCGTCGGTGTATGCGGTCGTGGGGTACTCGTTGGCGAAGCTGTACCCGGGTCCGCCTCGACCGGATCCCGAAGGATCGCCGCACTGCAGCACCTCGAGGCCCGGCGATGTCGTCAACCGGTGACACGGAGAACCGTCGAAATATCCCTGCTCGACGAGGCTGACGACGCTGTTGACCGTGCACGGTGCCTGCGTTCGATCGAGCGTGATGTCGATCGGGCCCTGACTGGTGGACAAGGCGACGTCGACGGTTCCGAACACGTCGACATCGTCGGCGGGAGGTGGGTTCACTTCTTTCGCGGCCGGCGCCTCCGCCGGATAGGCACAGGTCACCGTATCGGTCGTCGGCTGTGGCACGGCCGGCAGTGCACCGAAACGAGACAGGTCCAGTGTCGGCCGCTGTGTTGTCGTCCCAGCCGAGGTGGACGACGCCGTCGACGAGGTGGACTCAGCAGGCTGAGCTGCCGGCTCGGCCGAACCGGAGCAGCCCGCAAGTACCAGCGCGGCAGCCGAGAGCCCGATGGTGAGCGCGGAGGCGCGCTTCACAGGTCACTCTGCAAGGTCGTGATGTCGACCGGCTCGGCGGGTGCCCCATCGGACGCGCCGCCCTCTACTCCCGTGGCCGCGATGGCGTCCAAAGTCTCCAGTCCGGTCTCGTCGATCGTGCCGAACGCGGTGTAGGCGGGCGGCAATTCCGAATCTCCGTAGACGAGGAAGAACTGGCTGCCGTTGGTTCCCGGCCCGGCGTTGGCCATCGCCAGCGTGCCTCGCGGGTACGCAATCGGTGTCTGGGAAGCGGGGTCGCCCTCGGCGAAGGTGTCGGTGGGGAACTCGTCGGCGAACTGGTATCCGGGCCCGCCGGAGCCGGTGCCGGTGGGATCACCGCACTGCAGCACCTGAAGGCCGGGCCCGGTGGTCAGTCGATGGCACGTGGTGCCGTCGAAGTAGCCCTGATTGGCCAGCGAGACGAAGCTGTTCACCGTGCACGGCGACTCGGGGTTGTTCAGAGTCAAACCGATGTTGCCGGCCGTCGTCTCCATGCTGTAGCTCAGCGGCTCGTCGCTGGTGGGGACATTGTCGGTGCGCGGGGGAGTGTTCTCCTTCGCCGCGGGCTGCTCCGACGCGGGATAGGAGCAGTTCACGGTCTCCGGCAGGGGCTCGGAGCGTCCGGCCGCGATGAGGGAGTCGGCAGGCTGCGACGTCGTCGATTCCTGGGCCGTGCTCGCATCGTCCTCACCTCTGGTCACCACGTACACGACCGACACCACGGCCACGACGGCGACGACACCGAGGACGGAACCCACGATCGTCAACTGCTTACGACGCCGCGCTCGTTCCGCTCGGCGTACGAGTTGGCGCTCGAGCTTTCGTTTGGCAGCCTCGCGCCGTTGCTCGTTGCTGGGCAATTCGTATTCCTCCCGCTCGTCCGAAAATAGACCTCGCCCGCTCACTGCACGGGCCGATCGTGTGGTGACCGGCCGAATAGGCCAACGCGAGTTTGCCATCACTGTCTGAGAGCATGCTGGGCGGACCCGATCGGATCCACGCCACTAAGCTGGTCCGGTACTTCGGCCTCAGCCTTTAGGAGCGATTGGTTTGCTCGTCACCGGATTTCCCGCAGGCATGTTCCAGACGAACTGTTACATCCTCGCCCAGGACGACGCGTCCGAGTGTGTCGTCGTGGATCCCGGCCAGGACGCCGCGGACCCGCTGATCGATTTCCTGACGCGGTCCTCCCTCACTCCCACCGCAGTACTGCTCACCCACGGCCATCTCGACCACACGTGGTCGGTAGAGCCGATCTGCGCAAAGTACGGCATCGCCGCCTACATCGCACCCGAGGATCGCTACATGCTGTCGGATCCCATCAAGGGAACGGGTCCGGCGCTGGCTGCCGTTCTGGGCGATATCGAGTTCCGGGAGCCACCCCACGTGGTCGAGCTCACGGACGGCGAGAAGCTGGACCTGGCGGGAATCGAGTTCACGGTGGTGCACACGCCCGGCCATACTCAAGGCTCCGTGGTGTTTCTTGCCCATGCCGACGGGCCGGACGGTTCGGTTCCGTTGGCGCTGACCGGCGACACCCTGTTCGCGGGCTCGATCGGACGGACGGATCTGCCCGGCGGCGACCACGACCAACTCTTGCGGTCCATTGCGTCCCGGTTGTTGGGGCTCGCCGACGACACCGTCGTGCTGCCGGGTCATGGCGGTCAGAGCTCGATCGGCCAGGAACGCGGGTCCAACCCGTTCCTCGTTGGACTCGGGGACCCCCAGCAAGGGAAGCTGTGATCGTGAGCAAGCCGACCGCGTTTTCTGCGCCCAAGGGCGTTCCCGATTACTTTCCCCCGAACTCGGCCGAGTTCGTCGCTGTGCGGGAGGGGCTGCTCGACGCGGCCCGCAACGCCGGGTACGGCCACATCGAACTCCCGATCTTCGAGGACACCGGGCTGTTCGCCCGCGGGGTCGGGGAGTCCACCGACGTGGTGAGCAAGGAGATGTACACCTTCGCCGATCGCGGCGACCGATCGGTGACGCTACGCCCCGAGGGCACTGCGGGAGTCATGCGAGCAGTGATCGAGCACGGCCTCGATCGTGGCGCGCTTCCGGTGAAACTTGCCTACGCCGGGCCGTTCTTTCGCTACGAACGCCCCCAGGCCGGACGGTACCGGCAGCTGCAGCAGGTCGGCGTCGAAGCGATCGGCATCGACGATCCGGCACTGGACGCCGAGGTCATCGCCGTGGCCGACGCGGGTTTCCGTTCTCTCGGGCTCACCGGGTTCAGGCTCGAGATCACCTCGCTCGGCGACGACACCTGCCGCCCGCAGTATCGAGAACTGTTGCAGCAGTTCCTGTTCGCGCTTCCCCTCGACGAGGACACCCGTCGACGCGCCGAGATCAACCCGCTGCGGGTGCTCGACGACAAGCGACCCGAGGTGCGTGAGATGACGGCGGACGCACCGCTGATGCTCGATCATCTCTCCGATTCGGCGAAGGAACACTTCGACGAGGTGCTGGCGTACCTGGACGTGATGAACGTTCCCTACCTGGTGAACCCACGGATGGTGCGTGGGTTGGACTACTACACGAAGACCACGTTCGAGTTCGTTCACGACGGGCTGGGCGCGCAATCGGGTATCGGCGGCGGCGGACGCTACGACGGTCTGATGGAACAGCTCGGCGGGCAGGCGCTGTCGGGTATCGGATTCGGTCTCGGTGTGGACCGCACCGTGCTGGCGCTGGCCGCCGAGGGCAAGACCGCGGGCGTGACGTCCCGGTGCCAGGTGTTCGGTGTGCCGATGGGTGCCGGTGCCAAACTGGCCGTCGTCGATATCGCTTCGCAACTGCGCGAACGGGGTATCGCGGTGGACATGGCGTACGGAAACCGCGGTATCAAGGGCGCGATGAAGGCAGCGGACCGATCCGGTGCGCGCTTCGCGTTGGTGCTGGGCGATCAGGAACTGGCAGCCGAATCGGTACTGGTGAAGGATCTCTCGAACGGTGATCAGGACACCGTCGCACTGGCCGACGTGGTCGACGCCCTCGGGTCGCGCCTTGCCCGGTGACTCTCGGTCCAACGCGGGGCCGGTAGCCCTGGACCTGGTCTCGGTGGAGTTCCTCGCACCGCGCCTGCGCAAGATCATCGTCGGGTCTGCCGTGATCGGCATCGTTCTCGCCGTCGTGCTGGCGCTGTTCGTGCCGGTATGGGTAGCAGTTCTCGTCGGCGTGGTCGTCGGCGGCCCCGCAGTACTGTCGGGCTGGCTTGGATTGCGCAGACGGGTGTGGCTCGACGGGCCGCAACTGTGCGCGCGAGGGCTGCGCACCCGTCGGCTGAAGATGCCGGAGGTGGTGACGGCCGAAATGACGATTCGAACGGCCGGGATCGATCAGATCTCGCTGCGGCTCTACGACGGACGTACGCACATCGTGGTTCCGCTGGCGCTCTACACCAGGGACAGTGGCCGTGAACTGCCGATTCTCGCGTTGCGCACCCTTGCCGACTCGCTGTGGACCACCGAATTGGTGCCCGCTGCCGCGATCGCCTCGGTCCTGGTGGACCAGCTGCGGGCCGAGGCCCGCGATGCTGCACTGGACCAGCGGCCGCTGTATCGCGCGATCGAACTGGTACGGAGCAAGGGTCGCACTCCGCAGGCGACGCTGACCGACCGCGAGGTCGCTCGGCTGCTCGACTGAGTAGCGGTCAGGTGACCAGGAACGCGTCGAGCACCACTGCTTCGGCCGACCGCGATCCGGACGTGACCACGAGTGCCCTGTTCAGATAGGTGAACTTCGAGACGGCCGTCGAGACACGCAGGGTGCCGCGGAAGTAGTACGTGGCGGGGTCCACCTCACGCTCGGGATCGTTCAGTGCTTCGATGACCTCGGCCGGGCCGAACTGAACCCCGCGATAGTCGAGCGAAAGGTAACCGCCGGTTGCCAATTCGAGAACGAGGTCGCTGCTGAACTCGGTGCATCCGTCGGGCCGCGTCACGCTGACGACGCTCGACCCGGCTGTGAGGGTTCCCTCGATGTCGGGGCCGGGAGCTGCGCCGCCGAGCACAGTGGTGACGACCCTGTCGCCCTCGGGTACCGCACCGATATGGAGTGCAGGTCCTAACGTCAGGCCGAGACGCAGAATGGGCTCGAGGGTCGGTGTGTTCGGGGCGGTCACGGCGGTGCACTCCTAGGATCGACTGGGGGCCTACGCTATCGCCTTCGAGTGGCCACGCCCGAGCGGGGATCGACGGGACGAGCCGGCCTTGACACTACATAGAACAAATGTTCGACTGTGTGCATGCGATGGGCCGGTCAGACTCTCGATGCTGCGGATGACGGGGCGCTGCCGGGGCTCGAACGATCGGGACTGGTGCGCAGCGTGCAGACGCCGGAGTTCGAGGGCATCACCTTTCACGAAGTGCTGTGCAAGAGCGCCCTGAACGAAGTGCCGAGCGAATCTCAGGTGCCTTTCTCGTGGACGGTCAATCCGATGCGCGGGTGCTCCCACGCCTGCAGATATTGTTTCGCCCGCCCGACGCACGAATACCTGGATCTGGACTCCGGCAACGATTTCGACTCGCAGATCGTCGTGAAGACCAACGTTGCTGCGGTACTGCGCAAGGAACTCCTGCGGCGATCGTGGAAGCGTGAGCCGGTGGCGCTCGGTACCAACACCGATCCCTACCAGCGCGCCGAGGGGCGATATCGGTTGATGCCCGGCATCATTCGGGCGTTGACCGAGTCGGGCACGCCGTTCTCGATCCTGACCAAGGGAACGCTGTTGCGACGGGATCTGCCGCTGCTGACGCTGGCCGCCCAGAAGGTCGACGTACACGTGAGCATCAGTCTGGCGATCCACGATGCAGATCTGCAGAAGCAGCTCGAACCCGGAACGCCCAGTCCACGAGCACGATTGGATCTCGTTCGAGCTGTCCGCGATGCCGGCCTGGACTGCGGCGTTCTGGTGGCACCGGTGATTCCGTTCCTCACCGATGGTGCCAAACAACTGGACGGCCTCATCGCTGCCCTGGCCGAGGCCGGTGCCACGACGGTGACGGCGCTGCCGATGCATCTGCGTTCGAGTACCAAGGACTGGTACATGAGCTGGCTGGTGAAGGAACATCCCGCATTGGTGCGTCGATACCGACAGCTCTACGGACACGGGGCGTACGTGACTCCCGAGTACAAGCAGTGGCTGAAAGCGAGAATCGACCCGTTGCTCGACACCTACGGGTTCGCCGCCGAGCAGACCCGCTCGCTGCCGGCCAACGAGCCTGCCGAACCCCGAGATCTGGTGGCCTCGGGGCCGGCTCTCACCCTGTTCTGACGGCGTCAGGGATTGTCGAGGTCACGCGCCGAGAAGGTGTCGCACGCGGAGACCTGTCCGGTCTCGTAGCCCTGGGTGAACCACGCCTGCCGCTGCGCAGAAGAGCCGTGCGTCCAGCCCTCCGGGTTGACGCGGCCCGTGGACGCCTGCTGGATCCGGTCGTCGCCCACCGAGGATGCGGCCGACAAAGCGTCGTCGATGTCGGTCGAGGTGAGCGGCTCGAGGAACGGAACACCGGTGTCCGGATCGACCGTCTCCGCTGCGTAGTGCGCCCAGATGCCCGCGTAGCAGTCGGCCTGCAATTCCACCTTCACGCCGCCGGACTCGGGACCCTGAGGATCGGACTGAGCGCGGCCGATGTCTCCCAACTGGTTCTGCAGGTGGTGGCCGATCTCGTGCGCCACCACGTACTCCTGCGCGAGCGGTCCACCGCTCGAGCCGAATTGGTCGACGAGGACCTGAAAGAAACTCGAGTCGAAGTACGCGGTGGAATCGGCCGGGCAGTAGAACGGACCAACGGCGCTGGTGGCGTTACCGCATCCGGTGTTCGTTGCTCCCGAGAACAGATTCACGCCGGGCTGAACGTAGGCAACGCCGGTCTGAGCTTGTAGCTGAGATTCCCAGACGGTGTCCAGACTTGCCACCGTGAAGTCGATTCGGCAGTCGACATTGCTGTTCGCGTCCGCGACGTCGCAGTCGAGCGTTCCTGCCGATCCGGAGCTGTTCTGCCCGGCAGAGCTATCGCCGCCGCTGATCTGATTGAGAATGGCTCCCGGATCGCCGCCGAACAGCAGCGCGATGACGACGATGATCAGACCACCCGCACCGCCGCCGATGGCCAACTTGCCGCGACCGCCACCCCCGCCGCCGCCACCGACCGACACTCGGCCCGGCTGAGACTGCGAGCCTTCTCTGAACGTCATGCTGGAGTTCCCCTCCGCCGAGCGCGCATCTGTGATGCGAACCGATACCGCCACTGTCGGCCATAGCTTCGCATGCCGGGACAGGATCTCGTTTCCTTCTACGGTCATGTGCTCCGTAGGATCGGTGAGCGAAGAACACGATCAGCGGATTTTTCTCGAAAGGACACCCGTGCTGCGCACCCACCTCGCCGGCTCATTACGCCCCGAGCACGTCGACCGAACCGTGACGCTGACGGGATGGGTGGCCCGCCGACGCGATCACGGCGGCGTCATCTTCATCGATCTGCGCGACGCGTCCGGCGTGTCCCAGGTCGTCTTCCGTGAGGGAGCGGCACTCGAGCAGGCCCACCGCCTGCGCGCCGAGTACGTGGTGAAGGTGACGGGCAAGGTAGAACAGCGTCCCGAGGGCAACGCCAATTACGAGATCCCCACCGGGGCCATCGAAGTGGAAGCATCGGACATCGAGGTGCTGTCCGAGGCGGCACCGCTGCCGTTCCAGCTCGACGACCAGCCGGGCGAAGAGGCGCGGCTGAAGTACCGCTACCTCGATCTTCGTCGTGAGGGACCGGGGCATGCCATTCGCCTGCGTTCGCACGTCAACGCGGCCGCCCGATCGGTGCTCGCGCATCACGAGTTCGTCGAGGTCGAGACTCCGACCCTGACGCGATCCACTCCCGAGGGTGCCCGCGACTTCTTGGTTCCGGCGAGGTTGCAGCCGGGCAGCTTCTACGCTCTGCCGCAGAGCCCGCAGCTCTTCAAGCAGCTGCTGATGGTCGGCGGGATCGAACGGTACTACCAGATCGCCCGGTGCTACCGAGACGAGGATTTCCGCGCCGACCGTCAGCCGGAGTTCACTCAGCTCGACGTCGAGATGAGCTTCGTCACCCAGGACGACGTCATCCTGCTGGCCGAGGAGATCCTGGCCTCACTGTGGAAGCTCGTCGGCCACTACTTCACGGCTCCGATTCCGAGGATCACCTACGCCGAGGCGATGCGTCGCTACGGTTCGGACAAGCCCGATCTCCGCTTCGACATCGAACTGGTCGAATGCGCGGACTTCTTCTCCGACACGACCTTCCGAGTGTTCCAGGCCCCGTACGTCGGTGCGGTCGTCATGCCGGGCGGCGCATCGCAGCCTCGCAAGCAGTTGGACCGCTGGCAGGAATTCGCCAAGCAGCGTGGACACAAGGGCCTCGCGTACGTTCTCGTCGGGGAAGACGGCACTCTCGGTGGCCCGGTTGCCAAGAATCTGACCGACGCCGAGCGCGACGGCCTCGCCGCACACGTCGGCGCGAACAACGGCGATGCGATCTTCTTCTCCGCGGGCCCGGTCAAGGCATCACGTGGATTGCTCGGTGCCGTGCGCGGCGAGATCGCCCGCAAGCTCGACCTGATCGACCCGAAGGCCTGGGCGTTCGTGTGGGTTGTCGACGCACCGCTCTTCGAGCCCACGTCCGACGCCACGGCCAGTGGCGATGTTGCCGTGGGGTCCGGTGCGTGGACGGCAGTGCACCACGCCTTCACTTCGCCGAAGCCGGAGTCGATGGATTCGTTCGACACCGACCCAGGATCTGCGCTGGCCTACGCCTACGACATCGTCTGCAACGGCAACGAGATCGGCGGCGGCAGTATTCGTATCCACCGCAAGGACATCCAGGAACGGGTGTTCGCGATCATGGGTATCGGCAAGGAAGAGGCACAGGAGAAGTTCGGCTTCCTTCTCGATGCCTTCTCCTACGGCGCACCGCCGCACGGCGGTATCGCGTTCGGCTGGGATCGAATCACCGCGCTGCTTGCCGGAGTCGATTCCATCCGAGAGGTCATCGCGTTCCCGAAGTCCGGCGGCGGTATCGACCCGTTGACCGACGCGCCGGCACCGATCACGCCGCAGCAGCGTAAGGAATCGGGCGTCGATTTCAAGCCGGAGAAGAAAGAGGAACCGGCCGAGGCTTGAGAAGGTCGAACACGAATATCCCCGTGGCGCAGTGCGTCACGGGGATATTCGTCTGTCGCGAGCAGATCAGCGTGCCGGGGACAGCGGCTGACCGGTGAGCACGCGGTAGGCGTAGTTGGTGGCGATCACCGAGATCGGGATCGTGAAAAGTAGACCGAGACCGCACAGCAGGGCGCCTGCGATGTTGAACGCGGCCAACAGCAGCAGGAGCAGCAGCACGGGGCCGATGTTCTTCACGGTCAGGTCGACACTGGACTTGATCGATTCGATCGCCGTCTGGTTGCGATCGATCAGGAACGTCAGTGCGAAGTTGGCAAGGAAGCCGATGACGATCAGAAGGACCGTTCCGAGGAACGGAATGAAACTGAACACGACGCTGACGACGGTCCAGATCAACGCCAGAATGGCGATCTGCCCGACGTTGGTGAGTTGAAAGAACCGCCCGAACGACGGCTTCTCGGGGGCCCCGGTCTCGTCCAGTGCGCCGCGAACGTAGGCGGCGTTGACGAAGTACGACGCGAACGTGGCAATGGCCGTCATGACGAGGGCCACCCCGGATGTCGTGGCCGTGAACGTGCTGTCACCGCGATCGGCAGCTGCCATCGCCGCGGTGAACGTCGACGCGAAGATCAGGACGAGACCGACGACGCTGACCGCCCACACGATGGCGGTGATTCCGAGCCATGGTCCGATGTTGGCTTTGAATTTTTTGAACCCGTAGCTCATTGCAGCACCGACGTCGAGGCGTCCGGGATTGGGGGCCAGGGGTTCTCGACCGTAGCCCTGGCTGCCGTAGTTCCCGTAGCCGCCGGGAGGAAGTGGGTACGCGCCACCCTGCGGTGGGTAGCTTCCGGGCGGGGGTGGGTAGCCACCGGGAGGCGGGTAGCCCTGTTGTGGGTAGTTGCCCTGTGGTGGGTAGTTGCCCTGTGGTGGGTAGTTGCCCTGTGGTGGGTAGTTGCCCTGTGGTGGGTAGTTGCCCTGTGGTGGGTAGTTCCCGGGCGACGGTGGGTACTGACCACCTGATGGTGGCGCGTTGTGTTCTGTGTTCGGTGGGGGAGTCTTCGGTGTATCCGAATAGTCGGGGTTCGTTCCCTCGCCGGGTCGCGGTGCGTCCTTCGGATTGTCGCTCACGTCGTTCTCCCGTTCTGTGATGGACGAGTGGGGTGTCTCGGCACGGAGGCACTGGAGCACTCGAACGCAGGAGAGCGGGCCGCCGTGATCAGGCGGCCCGCTCTCGTGCGTGGAGGGTTGTTACGAGACGCTGACGACCTGGGTTCCGCCGGCGATTTCGTCGTGCTTGCCTTGATTGGTGGGGCTCGAGTTGATGGTCACCGCGATGCCGATGTACGCCACGATCACCAGAAAGGTACCCACGAACGGCACGACGTTCAGCAGCATGAAGGCGTTGCGCTTGGCTGCTTCGGCCTGAGTGGGCAGGCCGCCTGCTGCGCCGACGGTGCGCAGGCCGAGGAGCTGCTTACCGAACGTCTGGCCACGAGAGGACTCGAGCAGCGTGAAGTACGCGAAGCCGAGAAGGGCGGATGCGAGACCCATCAGGAACGTTCCGAAGAACCCACTCGGAAGAATCACGAAGAGAATGATTTGGGCGATCGCGAGAATGAGTCCGTCCAGGAAGCGAGCAGCGAAGCGTGATCCGAGGCTGCCGGGCTGCGCTCCGCCCGGTAGCTGCGAGCCCATTCCGAATGCTGCGTTACCGCCTACCGGCGGCGGTGGGTAGCTCCCGGGTGGCGGGTAGTTGCCGGGCGGTGGGTAGTCGCCGGGTGGGGGATACCCGGATGCCGGATTCGTGGGGTACTGGGGTTGGTTGGGATCGGAGCCGTATTGCGGTCCGGTGGATGGATTGTCGCTCACGAGGTTCCCCTTGGTTGCACAGTGTGGCGTGTCGAACGAACAGTCGATTCGAGCTGAGCGAACCGCACCGGGAAGGGGGTGTCAAGCACTACACGCCTGACCAGTTCGTACATTTCGGACACACTTACTCGCCGAGCGCACCGGGCTCGGCCCCACTAGGGTTGGGTGTTCTACCCATACCGGGACTATCACAAGGGGCTCGCCGTGGGCATCAAGGTTGCACTCGAACACCGCACCAGCTACCAGTTCGACCGCACCGTCAAGATTTTTCCGCACGAAATCCGGCTGCGACCGGCACCGCATTCGCGTACTCCCATCGAGGCGTACTCGCTGAAGATCGAACCGGCGGAGCATTTCGTCAACTGGCAGCAGGACGTTTTCGGAAACTTCCTCGCTCGGGTGGTCTTCCCCGAGCGAACCGATCACCTGTCGATCACCGTCGGCCTCGTAGCGGACATGGCGTCGATCAACCCCCTCGACTTCTTCGTCGAGGAATGGGCCGAGCACTTCGGCTTCGCGTACGAAGAGCACGACCTCCCCGATCTCGAGCCCTACCTGCGTCCGGTGGACGAGGGCAAGGCCGGATCCGGACCGGGCCCGGTGGTCTCGGCCTGGGTGGAGAAGCTGCAGGCAGCCGTCGTCGAACGCGGAGCGTCGTTGCGCACCATCGATTTTCTCGTGATGGCCAACCAAGCCGTCATGGGGGACGTCGGGTATTCCGTGCGGATGGAACCCGGAGTACAGACTCCTGATCTGACGCTGACGTCCGCCGTCGGGTCGTGCCGGGACTCGGCTTGGTTGCTGGTGTCGGTCCTGCGTCAGATGGGTCTGGCAGCACGCTTCGTCTCGGGGTACCTGGTCCAGTTGTCGTCCGACGTCAAGTCGTTGGACGGTCCGTCCGGACCGGTGGAGGATTTCACCGATCTCCACGCCTGGACCGAGGTCTATCTTCCCGGCGCGGGCTGGGTCGGTATGGACCCGACCTCGGGCTTGTTCGCCGGCGAAGGCCATATTCCGCTGTCGGCGACGCCGCACCCGTCGACTGCCGCCGCGATCTCCGGTGCGACGAGCAAGTGCAAGGCCGAACTCGATTTCTCGAACACCGTTGTCCGCGTCCACGAGGACCCGCGAACGACGTTGCCCTACACCGCCGAGCAGTGGGAGTCGATCAAAGCCACGGCCGAGAAGATCGACAGGCGGATGCTCGATCAGGACATTCGGTTGACGGTCGGCGGCGAGCCCACGTTCGTCGCGATCGAGAATCAGGAAGCCCCCGAGTGGAACACCACGGCCGACGGTCCGCACAAACGGAAGCTGGCCAGTGTGCTGGCCGAACGGCTTCGCACCATCTACGCACCGGACGGTCTGGTCCAGCGCAGCCAGGGCAAGTGGTACCCGGGCGAGCCACTGCCCCGATGGCAGGTGGGATTGTTCTGGCGTACCGACGGTCGCACCCTCTGGCACGACCCCGATTTGATCGCCGATCCGTGGTTGGCGGAGGACCTACGACCGGAACCGGTGGACAACTCTGCGTCGCAGGAGCTGATCGACGAGTTGGTCAAGGCGCTCGGGCTGCCAGCATCGCAAGCGCGCCCGGCCTACGAGGACCCGTTGGTGAAACTGCTGGACCTGGTCCGTCAGCCCTATGGTGATCCGCCCGCCGACGACGAGGATCTCGAACCGGGAGCGGATTCCGCGGACGCCAGGAAGCAACTGCTCGAACGGCTCGATGCCAGCACCGACGAGCCTGCCGCGTTCGTGCTGCCCATTTCCCGTACCGCGGACGGTTCCGGCTGGGAGAGCTCGGACTGGAAGTTGCGCCGTGGTCGAATCGTGTTGCTGGAGGGCGATTCTCCCGCCGGGCTACGATTGCCGCTGCGCGCCATCTCCTGGGACGGCGGCCCGGTCGAGAATCCCGCCGACCCCACCGCACCCAAGCCGGATCTGCCCACACCGCAGCTGACGCAGCAACCGCCGCGTGCGCTGAGCGCGGCCGAGTCGCGTTATGCGCAGTTGGTGAACGAGACGTCCGGTGTGGGCGGCACCGCCGTCACCGCGTTGGTTGCCGAGGTCCGCGAAGGCATCCTGCACGTGTTCATGCCGCCGATGGATCGGTTGGACGATTTCGTAGACCTGGTCTCACGCGTCGAGCAGGCGGCGTCGACCATCGACACGCCGGTCGTGATCGAGGGTTACGGCCCGCCATCGGATCCGCGCATCCAAACCCTCACCGTCACACCGGATCCCGGCGTGATCGAGGTCAACGTGCAACCGACCTCCTCGTGGGCCGAGCAGAACGAGCTGATGGAGCGTCTCTACCTCGAGGCTCGCCAGTCGCGGTTGAGCACCGAAGGATTCGACAACGACGGCACCACCCGCGGAACCGGTGGCGGCAACCACATCACACTCGGCGGCGTCACACCCGTCGATTCGCCCGTTCTGCGTCGACCGGACCTACTGGTGTCTCTACTGACGCACTGGCAGCGGCACCCGTCGCTGTCCTATCTTTTCTCCGGCCGATTCATCGGAACCACGTCGCAGGCACCGCGCGCCGACGAGGGGCGCGAGGAATCGCTCTACGAACTCGAGGTCGCGTTCAGTGAGATCGAGCGACTGACCGGTGCCGACCGATCCGCATCGCCCTGGGTCGTCGACCGTGCCCTGCGGCACCTATTGACCGATATCACCGGCAACACGCACCGTGCCGAGTTCTGCATCGACAAGCTCTACAGTCCCGATTCCACCCGCGGCAGGCTCGGTCTGCTCGAACTCCGTGGATTCGAGATGCCGCCGCACCACCAGATGGCGATGGTGCAGTCGCTGCTCGTGCGCTCCATGGTCTCGCGATTTTGGGACACGCCGCTCCGAGCGCCGTTGATTCGGCACGGCGCGAACTTGCACGGTCGGTACATGCTGCCGCACTTCGTCATCAACGACATCGGACGCGTCGTCGAGGATCTTCGTGAGCACGGAATCGAGTTCGACACGAGCTGGCTGGATCCGTTCACCGAGTTCCGATTCCCTCGAATCGGCACCACCGTCGTCGGCGATGCCGAGATCGAATTACGTGGCGCGATCGAGCCCTGGAACACTCTCGGCGAAGAGTCGACGTCCTCGGGCACCGCGCGATACGTGGACTCCTCGGTGGAGCGGATCCAGGTTCAGTTCGCCGGAGCAGATGCAGGCCGATACATGGTGACGTGCAACGGGGTGCCGGTGCCGATGTTGCGCACCGATCGGCAGGATGTCCAGGTCGCCGGGTTGCGCTACCGCGCTTGGCAGCCGCCGAGTGCGTTGCACCCGACGATCGAGGTACAGAGTCCACTGCGTTTCGATCTGGTGGAGATGCAGACCGGACGCGCCGTCGGCGGTTGTTCCTACCACGTCGTGCACCCGGGCGGGCGCTCGTACGAGGGTCCACCCGTCAACTCGGTCGAGGCCGAAGCACGCCGCAACGGCCGCTTCGAGGAGGGCGGGTTCACCTCGGGAAAGGTGGACATAGCAAGATTGCTCGAGATGCGCGCTCGTCAAGCGATCGATGTGTCCGCGCCCGGCATGCTCGACCTGCGCCGGACCGGAGTCATCACGTCCTGACGCGTGACTGCACAGGAGAACGAGTCGACCG
Organism: Rhodococcus sp. NPDC078407; assembly: GCF_044542515.1. Classification (NCBI taxonomy): domain Bacteria; kingdom Bacillati; phylum Actinomycetota; class Actinomycetes; order Mycobacteriales; family Nocardiaceae; genus Rhodococcus; species Rhodococcus sp. NPDC078407. Next base: position 41,813 of record NZ_JBITUQ010000003.1, read on the forward strand.
GTAGCGATCACGATTCGACGCACGGTCGTTCCGGACAGCAGCGGAATGACCCGGTGACGGAGTGCGATCGACCGACGGAAGGAACAGCGGCTCGATGGTGCCCGTGGATACCACCCTGAGTGGAGCCGGCCGGAACGAAGATGTCTCGGGTGGAGCCGGCCGGAACGAACATGAGTTGAGTGGAGCCGGCCGGAACGAAGATGTGTCGGGTGGAGCCGGCCGGAACGAACATGTCTCGGGCGAAGCCGGATCGCCGTGGCTGGAATATCGCGGTCGCCGAGAGGCCGTCAACGGTCGCGTCGGTCGGTTCGACGAGATGCTCGATGCGGACGACGCCGTCCGTCCGCACTGGGCGGACTTGGTCGACGGGATGCGTGAGGCCGGCCCAGGTGCCATGCAGTCGTTGCAGTCGCGGGTGAGCCGTCTGGTCGATGACCACGGCATCACGTACAACCCGATTCCGTCGGGTGGTAGCGACGCGATGCCCAGTGCCGTTCGGTGGGGGTTGGACAGTGTTCCGTTGGTGGTCGCGGCGGACGAGTGGGACCGTTTGGAAGCCGGTTTGGTGCAGCGGTCGATGCTGCTCGACGCGGTGCTCACCGACGTCTACGGTGCCCAGGAGACTGTTCGTCGGGGGGTGATTCCGCCGGAGTTGGTCTTCGGCAACCCGGGTTATCTGCGGACGGCGCACGCGATCACCATTCCGGGATCGCATCAGCTGTTCATGTATGCCGCCGATGTGGGCCGAGGCTCCGACGGTGAGTTCCGAGTCATCGCCGACCGCACCCAGGCCCCGTCGGGAGTGGGGTATGCGCTCGCTGATAGGCGAGTGATGTCGCGCGCGATGCCGGAGTTGTTCCAGGCCGGCAATCCCAGGCCGCTCTCGACGTTCGCGCGCGCGATGCGGTTGGCGCTTCGCGATGCTGCGCCCGCGTCGGCCGAAAATCCGGTCGTGGTGGTGCTCAGTCCCGGTTCGCATTCCGAAACGGCGTTCGATCAGTCCTATCTCGCAACGGTTCTCGGGTTTCCTCTGGTGGAGAATGCCGATCTCGTGGTTCGCGACGGCTGTTTGTGGATGCGATCACTCGGCACGCTGCGCCGGGTGGATGTGGTGCTGCGCCGAGTCGATGCCGAGTTCGCCGACCCACTCGATCTTCGTCCGGACTCGCATCTCGGCGTCGTCGGTCTGGTCGAGGTACTGCGGCGTGGGGCCGTGAGCGTCGTCAACACACTCGGTAGCGGGGTGCTCGAGAACCCGGCACTGCTGCCGTTGCTTCCCGCACTGAGCAAGGCGCTGCTGGACGAGGATCTGATTCTCGGTTCGGTGCAGACCTATTGGGGCGGCGACCCGAATCAGCTCTCGCACATCGGGACACGGCTGCGTTCGTTGGTGCTGAGGTCGACGACGTCGCGGCGCACGGTGGTGGGGCACGATCTCACCGACGCCGCAGCCGGCGAGCTGTGGGATCGCATTCTCGCCGAGCCCTGGAAGTGGACCGGTCAGGAGGTTCCCGAATTCTCGTTGGCTCCGGTCGGTTCGTCGATCGGCGGGGGAGCAGGAGACCCGCTGTCGGTTGCTCCCGCGCAGGTGGCCATGAGGTTGTTCACGGTCGCGCAGCGAGGCGGGTACACCCCGATGCGCGGGGGATTGGGGCAGGTGGTGCTCACCGCTCCCGTCACCGAGCCGCTCATCACGGTCGCGTCGAAGGATGTCTGGGTCAAGTCGGTCGAACGGGTCATGCCGGCCGATTCTGCGCCGCACACCCCGCCTGCGACGGTGGAGGAGCTGCCGCAGTACGCCGCGTCCAATGTCGACGTGGCCAGCTCACCGCGTGTGCTGGGCGATCTGTTCTGGTTCGGCCGCTACACCGAGCGTGCCGAGGACATGACGCGCTTGCTGATCGCCGCGCGCGAACGTCATCAGGACTATCGCTCGATGCCGTGGTTGGAGGGCAGCGAGAGCCTACCGATCCTGCTCGAAGCGGTCACCAGGGTCTCGCGCACCGCACCGGGGTTCCTCGACGAGGAGACGCGGGCCGATGCGATCGTGGAAATGCGGTCACTGATGCTTTCGGTGGCCCGCCTCGGATCGCTGGCGCAGTCGGTCGATCGGATGCAGCAGGCGGCGCGGGCGGTGCGTGACCAGCTGTCGAACGACACTTGGGCAGTGCTCAACCGGATCGATACAGCGCTCGACGAGTTGGCGGAATCTCCCGTCAACAGTGGTGCACAGCTGGCAGCGTCGCAATCGAGCGTGCTCCGGGGTCTGCTCGCCGTGTCCGGGTTGGCGTCGGAGTCGATGGTGCGCGATGCGGGCTGGTTCTTGATGGACGCGGGCAAACGGATCGAACGTGGTCTGCAACTGACCGCACTGCTGTCGGCAACGTTGAGCCACGCACTCACCCCGTCCACGGAGCAGTCGGTCATCGATTCGGTGTTGTCGGCGGCGGAGTCCTCGGTGATCTATCGCCGTCGCAACAGCGGCCGAGCAAGACCGGCTGCGGTGGCGCAGTTGCTGTTGTTCGACGAGGGCAACCCGCGGTCCTTGGTGTATCAGCTCGATCGCCTCCGCGACGACCTCGGATCGCTGCCCGACGCCTCGGGCACCTCGCGGCCCGAACAACTCGTCGAGCAGATGCGGGTGAAGTTGCGGCGCGTGGACCCGGGCGATCTCGAATCGGTAGACGCACACGGTCGCCGAGTCGAGCTGATCGAGCTGGTGGACGGCATCCACGATTCGCTCGAGGAGCTGTCCCGCGTGGTGCTCTCGACGCACATGTCGTTGCCGGGTGGCACGCAGCCGTTGTGGGGTAGCTCGACCATGCGGACCAGGAACGGGGTGCGGTGATGAGCCGTCGATACCGAATCAAGCACATCACGACCTACACCTACTCCGATCGCGTTTCCTCGTCGTACGGGCGGGGATATCTCGCTCCGCGAGACATGGACGGGCAACACTGCATCGAAAAGTCCGTCACCGTGGACCCCGCGCCGACCGACCAGTCCTTCGGCGTCGACGTCTACGGCAACGAAGATGTGTACTTCCACGTGACGCACGACCACGAGAAACTGGTGGTGACCGCGGATTCGCTGGTGGAGGTCTACCCGCGACCCGTGGACGAGACCACGTCCTGGCCCGCGACCGCACCGTGGGAGTCGGCCCGGATGGCGCTGTTCGACCCGACTGTGCCGGTCGACGCGGCCCGCGCCTCTGCCGTCGACTTCGCTCTGGATCTTCCTACTCCGGAGATCACCGACGACGTGCGTGCGTATGCCGCACCCAGCTTCCGGCCCGGTCGCCCGTTGGCCGACGTCATCGTCGACCTGACGCATCGCATCTTCACCGATTTCCGGTACCTGTCCGGATCCACCACCGTCTCGACCACTGTGGTGGACGTACTCGCTGCGCGTTCGGGCGTCTGCCAGGACTTCGCCCGACTGGCCATTGCCTGCTTGCGGTCTCACGGCCTGGCCGCGAGGTATGTGTCGGGTTACCTCGCGACGGAACCGCCGCCCGGCAAGGAGCGGATGATCGGCGTCGACGCAACCCACGCGTGGGCGGCCGTGTGGATGCCGAACGATCGCTGGCTGGCGTTCGACCCCACCAACGATCAATTGGTCGACGAGCGGTATGCGACGGTCGCGTGGGGTCGTGACTACGCCGATGTGGCACCTCTGCGCGGGGTGATCTACACCGAGGCGGACGAGAGCACCATCGCGGTGTCGGTCGACGTTGCACCGCAGTAGCGAACCCGGCATAATCCGGAGGTTCGGGGGGAACCGACCAACTGGTCGAATCTGCGGATGTGTCACGCGATGGGCCGCAAAACGGACAATCGTGTCACATTCGTAGTCGTCGACACAGCACAGTAGAACGTAGCGAACGGGTAGCTTGGACATCGATGACCGCAACACTGGCAGACCCTGTATCAGAGGTAGTAGCAGCAGCGCAGCGCCTCCTCGCCAAGCGCACCGGAGCGCCGGTGACGCTGATCGACCCGGTGAATCTGGGCGGTAGCGGCCAGGCGATGGTGCTGCGAGTCAAGGTCTCCGAGAACCCGTTTCAGCTGCCGCGCACCTTGGTGCTCAAGCAGGTACGCGATGTCGCCGGGGATTCCGAGTTGCACTCCGACCTGACCGACATCGCAGGCTCGAGTGCCTTCCTGCGGGAGGCGGCCTCGTACCAGTTCGCCAACGCACTGGCCACCGACAGCAGGCCGGGGCCCGAACTGCACGCCTACGATCTTCAGGCCCGGTTGCTCATTCTCAGCGACCTCGGCGATGCCAGCCCCATCACGAGTCTGTTGCGCAATTCGGACGAGGCCGCAGTGACGAACTCACTGATGGCCATGGCTCAGGCGCTGGGTCGCATGCACGCAGCAACCGTCGGCCGCGAGGATGATTTTGCAGCGCTGCTCCGGCGCGTCGGGCAACCGGACACCACCGACGGTATTTCTGCACAGATCCCCGGCGCTCTCGCCGAGGTCCCTCGCTTGTTGGCAGGGTTGCCGGGAGTCGGTCCCACTCCGGATGCCCTTCTCGATCGAGTGGCGCGCAGCGGACGACTGTTCGGGCACGGGGCGTTTCGGGCATTCAGTCCGTCGGATCTGTGCCCCGACAACATCATCGTCAACGACGAGGGTGTCCGTTTTCTCGACTACGAGTGGGGCGGATTCCGCGACGCGACCCTCGACATCACGTACGCGTTGGCCTCGTTCCCCGGATGCCTGTGCAGCTTCGAGCTCACACACGAACGCGAGCAGGCGATGATCGATGCCTGGCGTGCGGAGGTCGTCGGGATCTGGCCTGCGTTGGCAGACGACACGGCCCTGGCGAGCAAGATCCTCGACGCCCGACTGATCTGGGTATGGCTGACCACGTACTGGTTCCTCCCGGACGACCACACACGCATCGCCGCGGCGCGGGCACATCACCTGTCGGTTCCGCGGTCGCAGGCACTCGTGTCCCGATGGACGGTGCTGGCCGAGAGTGCAGATCGCCTCGGCGAGAACGGCATCGCCGAGTATGCGGCGTCGGTCGTGACCGCACTGCGTGCGAAGTGGGAACGGTAGCGACGACGTCGTTCGCAGCTTCGACAGCGCGATCGGTAGCGTTCGACCGGTGACTGGCGGCTTCGGAAGTGATATCTCGGACGACGAGTCGGGTGGCGACGGACTGTTCGACGCGCCCGCGACACCCGACCCCATGACGGACGAGTCCCAGCCGACGTCGACATACATCAGGCCCGACGCACCGTTGGCGGTGCGAATGCGTCCGACGACTCTCGACGAGGTGGTCGGACAGTCCCATCTACTGGCTCCCGGTGCACCGTTGCGGCGGCTCGTCGAGGGGTCCGGTGCCTCGTCGGTCATGCTCTACGGCCCGCCGGGTACCGGAAAGACGACGCTCGCGTCGTTGATCTCGGGGGCCACCGGCCGGAAGTTCGAGGCGCTGAGTGCTCTGTCGGTTGGGGTCAAGGAAGTACGCAGCGTCATCGAACTCGCTCGTCGCCGACTGTTGTCCGGCGAGCAAACCGTGCTGTTCATCGACGAAGTACATCGCTTCTCCAAGACCCAGCAGGACGCGTTACTGGCAGCCGTCGAGAATCGAATCGTGTTGCTGGTGGCAGCAACGACGGAAAATCCGTCCTTCTCGGTGGTGTCTCCGCTGTTGTCTCGGTCGTTGGTGTTGCAGCTGCAGCCTCTGGGGACCGCGGACATCGAGTTGCTCCTGACGCGCGCCGCCAACGATCCGCGTGGCCTGGACGGGGCAGTGACCATTGCCGAAGATGCGATGGACCACCTCGTGCGGCTCGCAGCCGGGGACGCTCGGAGAGCATTGACGGCACTGGAGGCAGCGGCGGGCGCGGCGACCGACGGCGTGCTGGACCTGGCGACCGTCGAAGCGAGCGTCGACAAGGCTGCGGTGCGCTACGACCGCGACGGTGACCAGCATTACGACGTCATCAGTGCGTTCATCAAGTCCATCAGAGGTTCCGACGTCGATGCAGCGCTCCACTACCTGGCGCGCATGATCACCGCGGGCGAGGACGCTCGATTCATTGCCCGACGGTTGGTGGTGCATGCGAGCGAGGACATCGGAATGGCCGATCCGACGGCACTGCAGACGGCGACAGCGGCCGCGAACGCCGTACAGATGATCGGCATGCCCGAAGCGCGATTGGCGCTGGCGCAGGCGACTATCCACCTGGCCACCGCTCCGAAGTCGGGTGCGGTGATCGCGGCTCTCGGTGCGGCCATGGCCGATGTGGCGGCCGGCAAATCGGGATCGGTGCCGCCGCATCTACGCGACGGGCACTACAAGGGAGCTCAGGGACTCGGCAACGCCGTCGGATATCGGTATCCGCACAGCAGTCCCGGCGGTGTTCTCGGTCAGCAGTATCCGCCGGACGAACTGGTGGGCGTGAACTACTACGAGCCCACCGAGCACGGTGCCGAGCGCGAAATAGCGACCAGGGTCGGCAAACTGCGGCGCATCGTTCGAGGCCGATAGGCCCTCGAATCGGCACAGTGTCTCGGACGCTAACCTGTATCAGTGCAGACCCATGAGATCCGCAGGCGTTTCCTCGACCATTTCGTCCGGGCGGGACACACCGAAGTACCCAGTGCCTCGTTGATTCTCGATGACCCGAACCTGCTGTTCGTCAATGCAGGAATGGTTCCCTTCGTGCCGTTCTTCCTCGGTCAGCAGACACCGCCGTACAAGACCGCGACGAGCGTCCAGAAATGCGTCCGCACCCTCGACATCGAGAACGTCGGCATCACCACCCGTCACAACACGTTCTTTCAGATGGCCGGCAATTTCTCGTTCGGTGACTACTTCAAGCGCGACGCGATTCGGCACGCCTGGTCTCTTCTGACCGACAGCGTCGAGGACGGTGGGTACGGGTTCGACCCCGAGCGCATCTGGGCCACTGCCTATCTCGACGACGACGAGGCGATCGAGCTGTGGAAGGAAATCGCGGGTCTGCCCGACGAGCGAATCCAACGCCGCGGAATGGCCGACAACTACTGGTCCATGGGCATTCCCGGACCCTGTGGCCCGTGCTCGGAGATCTACTACGACCGGGGACCCGAGTTCGGTGTGGAGGGCGGTCCCGAGGCCGACGAGGATCGGTACATCGAGATCTGGAACCTCGTGTTCATGCAGAACGAGCGGGGTCAGGGAATCAGCAAGGACGACTTCGAGATCCTCGGGCCGCTGCCGAAGCAGAACATCGACACCGGCATGGGCGTCGAGCGCGTCGCGTTCCTGCTGCAGGGCGTGGACAACGTCTACGAGACCGACCTCGTCCGGCCGGTGATCGCCAAGGCAGAAGAACTGTCGGGACGTGCCTACGGTGCGAACCACGAGGACGACGTCCGCTTTCGCGTCATCGCCGATCATGCGCGTACCGCGGCGCTGCTCATCTCCGACGGAGTCAACCCCGGCAACGACGGCCGCGGCTACGTGCTGCGCCGGTTGCTGCGCCGCATCGTGCGCTCGGCCCGCCTGCTCGGTGCGCCGGACGAGACGATGGCGCAGTTCGTCACCGTCGTGCGTAACACGATGGCTGAGTCCTACCCGAACTTGGTCACCGATTTCGATCGCATCCTGACCGTCGCAGTGGGGGAGGAGACGGCGTTCCTCAAGACACTGACATCGGGTTCTCGTCTCTTCGAAGGTGCGGCGGAGGCCGTCAAGGCGTCGGGCGCGAAGAAGATCGGCGGTGCCGAGGCGTTCGCGCTGCACGACACCTACGGTTTCCCGATCGACCTGACGCTCGAGATGGCCGCCGAGGCCGGTCTGTCGGTGGACGAGGACGGATTCCGGTCGTTGATGGCCGAGCAGCGGAACCGCGCCAAGGACGACGCCCGCGCCCGTAAGCATGCACACGCCGACCTCACGGTGTACCGAGACTTCGTCGACGGCGCGCCCACGGAGTTCACCGGATTCGACGAATTGGGTTCGGAGGCAACGGTATTGGCGCTGATCTCGAACGGTGTTCGGGTGCCGACCGCAGTTGCGGGCGAGAGCCTCGAAATAATCCTCGACCGCAGCCCGCTCTATGCGGAGTCCGGTGGCCAGATCGCCGACATCGGCTCCATCACCGCGCCCGGTCTGACCGTCAAGGTCAACGACGTGCAGAAGATCGCCAAGAAGGTCTGGACCCACAAGTCGGTGGTCGAGTCGGGCCAGATCACCGAGGGCGACACAGTCCACGTCGATGTCGACCACGCGTGGCGCAAGGGTGCCACGCAAGGCCACTCGGGCACGCACATGGTGCACGCCGCCCTGCGGCAAGTGCTCGGCCCCAACGCAACTCAGGCCGGTTCGCTCAACAAGCCGGGCTACCTCCGTTTCGATTTCTCGTGGCAGGGCGCACTCTCGGACGCCCAGCGCGACGACATCGAGAACGTCGCCAACGACGCCGTCGGATCGGATTTTGCGGTCAACACCTTGGTCACCGATCTCGACAGTGCCAAGAAGATGGGCGCGATGGCACTGTTCGGTGAGAACTACGGCGACGAAGTGCGCGTTGTCGAGATAGGCGGGCCATTCTCGATGGAACTCTGCGGTGGCACGCACGTGCAGCACTCGTCGCAGATCGGCCCCGTGACCATTCTCGGTGAATCGTCCGTCGGCTCCGGAGTGCGCCGAGTCGAAGCATTCGTCGGCCTCGATTCGTACCGTTATCTGGCCAAGGAACGCGCCTTGCTGGCCGGCGTCGCGTCCTCGCTCAAGGTGCCCTCAGAGGAAGTGCCGGCGCGAATCGAGAATTTGGTCGAGCGACTGCGCGTGGCGGAGAAGGAGCTCGATGCAGTCAAGGCCGCCGCGGTGCTGGCTTCGGCAGGTGAGTTCGTCGGCAAGGCCGAGCGATTCGGTGAGGTGCGTGCGGTCGTCGCGCAGGCACCCGACGGTGTCGGCGGTAACGATCTACGCACTCTGGTAACCGATATTCGTGGACGGTTGGGCAGCGACCCGGCCGTGGTGGTGCTGTTCGGCACCGTGAGCGGCAAGGTCCCGTTCGTGGTCTCGACCAACAAGGCCGCTCAGGACGCGGGCATCGCCGCCGGTGATCTGGTCGCGGCCTTCGGACCGAGTATCGGTGGCCGGGGCGGCGGTAAGCCCGAGCTGGCTCAGGGATCAGGATCGGATGTCGCCGGAATCGGTGCCGGTATCGACGCGGCGCGGGCACGGCTGACCGAACTCACGACCCACTGACCATCGTGGTAGCTCAGGGGCGCGGCCCCGATCGGCCCGGCGTCGACGATCCCGGCCGCGGCCGTCGTATCGGCATCGACGTCGGCAGCGTCCGGATCGGCATTGCCTCGAGCGATCCCGACGGTGTGTTGGCGACGCCGGTGGAGACCGTGCCGCGCTCGAAGATCAAGGGTCCCGATGCCCCGGACGTCGTACGCGTTGCCGAGATCGTGGCCGAATACGACGCCGTCGAGGTCGTGATAGGTCTGCCCCGCACACTGCGTGGTGAGCGAGGCAGCGCAGTCGAGGCCGCCGAGAAATTCGGCCGATCACTGCACAGACGGTTGGGGGACGTGCCGATTCGGATGGCCGACGAGCGACTGACTACCGTGAGTGCGACGCGCGCCCTACGCGAGAGCGGTGTGCGGGCCAAGAACCAACGGTCGGTGATCGATCAGGCTGCGGCGGTGGCGATACTGCAGGGCTGGCTCGACGAGCGCCGGGCCGTGTCGGATCGTGCAGCGAAGAATTCAGCATCGACGGAGGTCGACGAGTGAACTACCAGGGGCCCGATGGGGACCGGCGAGATGCGCGATCGGACGAGGCGCACACCGACCCGATCGGTTATCGGGTGGACGAGGGGAGCGACTTCGATCGCCGCATGCGCGGCGATCCGCAAGCTCGGGTAGACCCGGGCCCGACTCACACCGCAGATCGGGAGCCCGGCCCCGAGGCCGAGACCGGAGCGGTGCCACCGGAGGTAGGGCGCAGCCGCGCTGGGAGTCGCAACAGTTCCGAGAGTCGTCGCCGGGCTGGGAACAGCAGTCGTGCCGGCACCCGCACGGACCGTGCCGCGTCCACGCGCAAGCGTCGCGGTCGGATCGTGGCGTTGGTACTCGGGCTGGTGCTGATCGTTGCGGTGGCGGGCGGAGGGTATTTCGCGGTGAACAAATTCAGCAACCGCACGACCCCGAATGCAGACTTCGCGGCCGGCTCGTCGGGCGACGGCGTGGTGATACAAGTCAATCCCAACGACACTGCCCAACAGATCGGCACCCAAGCAGCGGAGAAGGGCGTCGTCGCCAGCTCGGGTGCATTTCTCGAAGCTGCGATCGCCAACCCCGCCATCACAGCGGTTCAACCGGGTTTCTATCTGCTCACCAGTAATGTGCCCGCGTCCCGAGCAGTGAGCGAACTCGTGGACCCGGCCTCCCGGGTGGGGAACATGGTGATCTCGGAGGGACGTCAACTGCACGACGCTCAGGACGTCAACACCGGTGCGGTCAAGAAGGGCATCTACACGCTGATCTCCGAGGCCAGCTGCGTGGACCGTACGGGAAGCGGCACCCCCGTCTGCGTGACGTACGACGACCTCGACGCGGCAGGAGCGGTCGACGACCCGGCTGCTCTGGGCGTTCCCGAGTGGGCTACCGATCGGGTCGAGCAAGTTCCGGTGCGCGACCGGCAGCTCGAAGGCCTGATCGCTGCAGGGACATGGGACTTCGATCCCAGTGCCGCTCCAGCCGACATCCTGAAGCAACTGGTCTCCGAGAGCGCGGTTCGCTACGAAGACACCGGGATTCTGACTGCGGGCGCCAACTCCGGGCTCACCCCGTACGACACTCTCGTCGCAGCATCGCTCGTCGAGCGGGAGTCACTGCCGCAGGACTTCAGCAAAGTGGCGCGAGTGATCCTCAACCGGCTCGCCGTACCGCAGAAGCTCGAGTTCGACTCCACGGTCAACTACTCGCTCGACACGACGGAGGTGGCAACCACCGATGCCGATCGGGCGCGTGTGACTCCGTGGAACACGTATGCCAGCGAGGGACTGCCGGCAACTCCGATCTCGTCGCCCAGCATCGGTGCGGTACAAGCCGTCGAGGCACCTGCCGAGGGTGACTGGTTGTACTTCGTGACCATCAATCAGGCAGGTGAAACGCTGTTCACTCGTAGCTACGAGGAACACCTCGCCAACATCACGAAGGTCGAGGGGGGCTTCCTCGACAGCGGGCGCTGACGTGCGGGCCGCAATTCTGGGAAGCCCCGTCGGACACTCGAAATCGCCGATATTGCACCGCGCTGCGTATCGCGCACTCGGCCTCGACGACTGGACGTACGACCGGATCGACTGCACCGGCGAGCAATTGCCGGGCATGCTCGACGGATTCGGTCCCGAATGGGTGGGCGTGTCGGTCACGATGCCGGGCAAGGTTGCGGCTCTGGCGTATGCGAGCGAACGCACCGACCGGGCCGTGCTGGCCGGCTCGGCCAACACCCTGGTGCGCACCGCGTCCGGCTGGCGCGCCGACTGCACGGACGTCGACGGCATCGTGGGAGCTCTGCGCGGCGCGGGTGTCGAAGACCTGTCCGGCGACACTGTGACGGTGGTCGGCGCAGGTGGCACGTCGAGGCCGGCGATCGTGGCATTGGCCGGACTGGGAGCGACCGCCGTCACCGTGGTCGCGCGATCGGTCGCCCGCGCCCGGGACACGCTGGACTGCGCCGTCGCGGCGGGGATGCGCGCGGAGTTCGCGAACATGACCGACCCGCGGCTCGCCTCGATCGCAGCGGCGTCGGCGGTGCTGGTCAGTACTGTTCCCGCGGCCGGGGCCGCCGATATCGCGTCGGATCTCGCTCATGCGCCCGTGGTGCTCGACGCCATCTACGATCCCTGGCCGACGCCTCTTGCAACTGCTGTGGACATGGCCGGCGGCACCGTCATCAGCGGGTTGTCGATGCTGCTCGAGCAGGCGTACGGGCAGGTGGAGCAGTTCACCGGAAAACCGGCGCCTCGCGCGATCATGCGGGACGCGTTGCTCGCGGCTTCCTGAGTAGAGATCGTTGGTTGTCCACCGGGGCTGCACTCGTCACAGACCGCAGGTTGTCCACAAGCCGGAGGTTGTCCACAGGGCAAATTGGCACCTGGACTTCTGTCATCGCTGATCGTCGACGCGGTGCGATTGTTCGACCATGGTCGGTGTGTGTGCGGCGGTAGTGGTCGGAGCCGTCATCGGGTTCGCGATGCGCTCGGGTCTTCTTCGATGGAATCCGCGGTGCTTGCCGCTGCTGTCCGCGACGGGTGTCGGATGGGTCTGGTGGCGGTTCGGCGGAACCGGATATCTGATTCCGCTGTGTTTGCTGACGTGTTGGTTCGCGGCGCTCAGTGCCGTCGACCTACGGCACCACAGGCTGCCGAACGAGCTGACCGTGCCCGGTGCCATCGTGGTGACGACGGCGCTCGTGTCGGGGGGATCGGCGAGAGCAGTGCTGGGCGGTGCCCTCCTGTTCGCGATCTACCTCGTCGTGCATCTCGTCCAGCCGGCTGCGTTCGGTGCCGGGGACGTGAAGTTGGCCTGGTCGGTGGGCTCGGTTGCAGCTCTCGGCGGTAGCGAGGGTTGGGTGGTCGCGGCGCTGGCGGCACCACTGGCGACCGGCGTTGTGGGATCGGTCGCCGCGGTACTGGGACACGGTCGAGCGCGCATTGCGCACGGCCCGTCCATGTGCGCGGCCACCCTGCTGGCATCCGCAGCTTGCCTCACGTGAAAAGATGTTCGAGTGCTGCGCTGGATAACTGCCGGAGAATCCCACGGACCTGCTCTCGTCGCCATTCTGGAAGGAATGGTTGCGGGAGTCGAGGTGACCTCGGACGATATTGCCTCTCAACTCGCCCGCCGTCGCCTCGGTTACGGCCGCGGGGCCCGGATGAAGTTCGAGGCGGACAAGGTGACGCTCACCGGGGGTGTTCGACACGGCCGCACCATGGGTGGGCCCGTCGCGATCGAGGTCGGCAACACCGAGTGGCCCAAGTGGGAACAGGTGATGTCGGCCGATCCCGTCGACGAGACGGTACTGGCCGACCTCGCGCGCAACTCCCCGTTGACACGGCCGCGGCCCGGCCACGCGGATTACTCCGGAATGCTCAAGTACGGGTTCGACGACGCTCGTCCAGTGCTCGAACGTGCCAGCGCACGTGAGACAGCGGCCCGGGTCGCCATCGGCACGGTCGCACGATTGTTTCTGAAGCAGGCTTTCGGGGTCGACGTCGTGTCCCATGTGATCTCCATCGGAGCATCCGACCCCTATGTGGGACCGCCCCCCGCAGGCAACGATCTCGACGCTATCGATGCCTCTCCGGTGCGCGCCTTCGACAAGGCCGCCGAAGAATCGATGATCGCCGAGATCGAAGCGGCGAAGAAAGACGGTGACACGCTCGGCGGCATCGTCGAGGTCGTCGTGCACGGCCTTCCCGTCGGTCTCGGGTCCTTCGTGTCCGGCGAGCGCAAGCTCGACGCCAGGCTGGCGGCTGCGCTGATGGGAATTCAAGCCATCAAGGGTGTCGAGATCGGTGACGGTTTCGAGACTGCGCGGCGCCGGGGCAGCGTCGCACACGACGAAATCAAGCCGGGCCCGGACGGAGTGCTGCGCTCGACCAACCGGGCGGGCGGCATCGAGGGCGGGATGACAAACGGTGAGCCACTCCGCGTGCGTGCCGCGATGAAGCCCATCTCGACGGTTCCGCGTGCACTCGCCACGGTCGACATGACGACCGGTGACGAAGCGGTCGCCATTCATCAGCGCTCGGACGTCTGCGCCGTTCCGGCCGCCGGTGTCGTGGCCGAGACCATGGTTGCCCTGGTTGTCGCACAGGCAGCTCTGGAGAAGTTCGGTGGGGATTCGCTGGCGGAAACGACGAGCAACGTCGACCACTATGTGAAGGGCACCGCCGCCCGACCTCCACGATGAGCCCGTATGCGGTCCTCGTCGGACCGCCGGGAGCAGGCAAGTCGACCATCGGCAGGAGGCTTGCGCAGGCGTTGAATCTGGATCTCCTCGATACCGACGTCGCCATCGAGCGAGAAACCGGCCGCACGATCTCCGACATCTTCGCTCGCGACGGTGAACCGACGTTTCGGCAGATCGAGGAGCGGATAGTGGCAGGTGCGCTTGCCTCGCACGACGGCATCGTCTCGCTCGGAGGTGGCGCAGTGCTCTCGGCTGCGACTCGTGCGCTGCTCTCGAAGCACACGGTTGTCTACCTGGAAATCAGTGTGGCCGAGGGCCTTCGGCGGACGGGGGCCAACACGGCGAGGCCGCTGCTTGCCGGTCCCGATCCCCGGGCGAAGTATCAGGCGCTGATGCGTCATCGGCGTCCCCTCTACCGTTCGGTGGCCACGGTGCGGGTGCGAACCGACAGCCGCAGCCCCGCCCGAGTGGTGGGCCAGCTCGTCTCCCGGCTGACTGCGATCGCACCCGTGCCCGCACGCGATGTGAATGACGAAACCCCCAGTAGATGAAGGTGATTCGATGACAGAGCCAGTGCGCGTCCAGGTCGAGACCGCCAATCCCTATCCGGTGATCATCGGTCGAGGTCTGTTGACCGACCTCGTCGACGAGCTCGCCGGAACTGCAACGGTGGCCATTTTTCACCAGCCACCGCTGGCCGAGACGGCAGAGGCTGTGCGAGCAGCCCTGGCGGACAAAGGAATCGACGCACACCGCATCGAGATTCCGGACGCGGAAGACGGCAAAGACCTCGCCGTGGCGGGATTCTGCTGGGAGGTGTTGGGCAGAATCGGCCTCACCCGCAGCGATGCCATCGTCAGCCTGGGTGGCGGGGCCGCAACCGACCTTGCCGGGTTCGTGGCGGCAACGTGGATGCGCGGGGTGCGCATCGTGCATGTCCCGACAACGCTGCTCGCCATGGTCGACGCGGCCGTCGGGGGCAAGACGGGTATCAACACCGATGCGGGCAAGAACCTCGTCGGATCGTTTCACGAACCGGCCGCAGTGCTGGTCGACCTCGCTACGCTCGAGACGGTGCCCAAGAACGAGATCGTCTCGGGCCTGGCCGAGGTCATCAAGACCGGTTTCATCGCCGATCCGAAAATTCTGGACATCATCGAAGCCGATCCTGCGGCAGCGCTCGATCCGACCGGTGACGTCCTGCCGGAGTTGATCAGGCGATCGATCGAGGTCAAGGCGAAGGTCGTGGCGGCAGATCTGCGCGAGTCGAACCTGCGCGAAATTCTGAACTACGGTCACACACTTGCCCACGCGATCGAACGGCGTGAGCAATATCGTTGGCGCCACGGTGCCGCTGTGTCGGTCGGTCTGGTCTTCGCTGCCGAGCTCGGACGACTGGCCGGTCGCTTGGACGATACGACTGCCGATCGTCACCGCTCGATTCTCGAATCGGTCGGGTTGCCGGTCACCTACGACGAGCACGCCTTCTCGGATCTGCTCAAAGGAATGCAGACGGACAAGAAGAACCGTGCGGGTCTGCTCCGGTTCGTGGTTCTGGACGGTCTCGCCAAACCCGGTCGGCTCGAAGGACCTGATCCGGCTCTGCTCATCGCCGCGTTCTCCGCGGTCGGTCGCGAGGCCCCGGCAGCCGGCGGGTCGGCGATCATGTTGTGAGGATCGGTTCCACAGTTCGGTCCGAATGAAGGTTCCACGGTTCGGTCCGAATGAAGGTTCCACAGTTCGGTCCGAATGAAGACGGGCGGTGAGCGACGCGCACTGCGTCACTCACCGCCCGTTTGTCGTGCTGAGGTCAGGAACCGTCGGCGCTGCCATGACGGTTGTCGCGCTTGTCCATTCGCGGCTTGCCGTCGGCGTCGACTGCGGAGAAGACTTCGGTGTCGGCGTCGTCGTGCTCGGCGGCCCATTGCCGTTCGGACTGCGACGGGGTTGCCTGGGTTCCGTTGTCGCGACTCGACTCGGCCCGGTCCGCGCTTCCTGCATTGACCAGTTGGCGGTCGTGCGCTCGGTCGGCGTCGGAGGTGGCCAACTTCTTTTTCGCTTCGCGGTTCACGATCAGCCGACCCACGGCCACCGCAATGCTGGCAACGATGAAGATGGTGAGGATGGTGAAGGCTGCACCGAAGGTGAGCTCGAAGGCAATGCCGTTCTGACCGAGGCTGAAGTCGACGAAGAAGCCGATGATCCAGCTGAGCAGTCCGCCGAGGAGTCCACCGACCACCGCGGCCTTGAGCCAGACCATGGTGAGGTCCTGGCCGTCGTCGGGATCGGGGTGAGCGCGTCGATCGCGGACACCGTCGATTCCGGCCCAGACGACGATCACGAGAATGACCAGTGCGTACGCCACCCATCGCAACGCCGAACCACTCAACGGCCACATCGACACTGCCGCCCCCAGCAGCAATCGAACGACGGCGTTGATCAATCCCATACCTATGCCACGCACTGCCCACCCAGTCATGCGCCACAGCATATGCGCCCGTCGCCCATCGTGTGTCAGGGCCCACAGAATTGGAGTCCGGTACAGCCGGGCCGGGGTGACCGGAAGCGAGCAGTACTGTCGGTTCCATGCCTGCCGATTTCGGTGCCCGCCGTGGTGCCTTGCGAGAACTGTTGGCCGCGGACGGCCTCGATTCGATGTTGATCACCGATCTGCTCAACGTCCGATATCTGACGGGCTTCACCGGCTCGAATGCGGCTTTGCTGGTGTCCAGTGCCGACTCCGTCGGTCGCGAGGAAGAGACCGTGATCTGCACCGACGGCCGGTACGTCACGCAGATCGCCGAGCAGGTACCGGACCTGCGGGCCGAGATCGATCGCGCGTCGGCGATGCATCTCCTCCGCTCGGGTGTGTCGGGGCGTGGCGGCCGTATCGGTTTCGAGAGTCACGTGGTGACCGTCGACTCGCATCGTGCGTGGTCCGAGCTCGACGGCGGTGTGGAGTTGGTGCGTGCGCCGGGTGTCGTGGAGTCGTTGCGCATGGTCAAGGACGAGTTCGAGGTGGGGTTGCTCAGGGACGCCTGCCGCGCCGCCGATGATGCTCTGGCTCGGTTGATCGACGGGGGAGGTATCCGTGCCGGTCGGACCGAACGTGAGGTGGCCCGCGAGCTGGAATCGTCGATGCTCGACCACGGAGCCGATGCGATCTCGTTCGAGACCATCGTCGCAGCGGGTGCCAACTCGGCGGTTCCACATCACCGGCCCACCGATGCGGTGCTGGCCGACGGCGACTTCGTCAAGCTCGACTTCGGTGCACTCGTCGGCGGCTACCACTCCGACATGACTCGGACTTTCGTCATCGGGACTCCCGCGCAGTGGCAGCGCGATCTGTACGAACTGGTGCAGCGGTCGCAAACTGCCGGTCGCGACGCCTTAGCACCGGGAGTGAGCACCGCCTCGGTCGACGCTGCATCCCGCTCGGTTATCGAGGACGCGGGGTATGGAGAGTACTTCCTGCACGGGCTCGGTCACGGCGTCGGTCTGGAAATCCACGAAGCGCCGGGAATCGGGAAGACGAGCACCGGTACACTGCTGAGCGGTGCTGCGGTCACCGTCGAGCCGGGTGTCTACTTCTCCGGTCGCGGTGGCGTTCGGATCGAGGACACACTCGTCGTTCGCGACGGGGGTCCGGAACTGCTCACCCTGACAAGCAAGGAACTCACGTCCGTCTAGCGCGCGGGCGGGAGTGAATCCCGCACGTGACCGACGGCGCGTCACGCGCACAAACGATTGAGGAGACGCGAAGCAAGTGGCTTCCACCAGCGATTTCAAGAACGGACTGGTTCTCAACCTGGAGAACCAGCTGTGGTCGATCATCGAATTCCAGCACGTCAAGCCGGGCAAGGGACCCGCATTCGTGCGGACCAAGCTCAAGAACGTGCTCTCGGGCAAGGTCGTCGACAAGACGTTCAACGCCGGTGTGAAGGTCGAGACCGCAACGGTCGACCGTCGCGACATGACGTACCTCTACCACGACGGTAGCGACTACGTGTTCATGGACGCCGACACCTACGACCAGCTCTCGATCGGTGAGGCCACCGTCGGCGACGGCGCCCGCTTCCTACTCGAGAACCTCCGCGTTCAGGTCGCCATGCACGAGGGCGTGCCGCTGTACGTCGAGCTTCCCGTCACCGTCGAGCTCGAGGTCAAGCACACCGATCCCGGTCTGCAAGGCGACCGCTCCACCGGCGGCACGAAGCCTGCGACTCTCGAGACCGGAGCCGAGATCTCGGTGCCACTGTTCATCAACACCGGCGACAAGCTCAAGGTCGATTCGCGTGACGGCAACTACCTCGGGCGTGTGAATTCCTAACGTGTCATCGAAGAAGTCGACGGGCGCGCAGAACAGTGCTCCCGGTGCGAAGAAGCTGGGTGCGCGCCACAAGGCCCGCAAACGAGCCGTGGACTTTCTGTTCGAGGCCGAGGCGCGCAACGTCGATCCCGTGAACCTGGCGACCGAGCGCATCGAGCTGGCCCGTGCCGACGACACCATCGCGCCGGTCAGCGACTACACCTCGACGTTGGTCGAGGGTGTGGCGGAGAACCTCGATCGTCTCGACGGAGTGATTGCCGATCACCTCAAGGACTGGACGCTCACGCGTTTGCCTGCGGTCGACCGAGCCATTCTTCGCGTAGCCGTGTGGGAGTTGTTCCACGCCACCGACGTGCCTCCCGTCGTTGCCGTCGACGAAGCCGTCGAGTTGGCCAAGCAGTTGTCCACGGACGATTCGCCCGGCTTCGTCAACGGTGTGCTCGGCCAGATCGTTCTGGTCGCGCCCCAGGTTCGTGCCGCCGCTGCGGCGGTCTCGAGCCGCACGCAGTCAGACGCGTCCGGCGAACCGTCGGTCGACGCCGAGCAGTGATCAGCCGGTCGAAGCTCGTGTGACCGAACGCTCTGCGAGCCTGCTGGTCCTGGTTCGCAGAGCGTTGCTAGGCTCTACGCAGTTGTTGTCAGACATCCTTTAACGATCCGTCCAGAGAGGCGGAGAAGGAGGTCGTAGTTTGCCTGCGCCCGAAAGCTCGTCCGCGAACCCCGCTGTACGTGAATTGCTGTCCTCGGCCGATGTGGGTCGCACCATCTCCCGTATGGCGCACCAGATCATCGAAAAGACCGCGCTCGATGGCCCCGACTCGCCACGTGTCGTTCTGCTGGGTATTCCCACCCGCGGTACCACTCTGGCCGAGCGCCTCGCCGAACGGATCGAGGCATTCTGCGGCGTGCGGCCCCCGCTCGGTTCTCTCGACATCACCCTGTACCGCGACGATTTGCGCAACAAGCCGCATCGTCCACTCGAACGGACGTCGGTGCCGGTCGGTGGCGTCGACAACGCTCTGGTCGTACTGGTCGACGACGTGCTGTTCTCGGGCAGGACAGTTCGCTCCGCGCTCGATGCGCTCCGAGATCTCGGTCGACCCCGCGCCGTTCAACTGGCGGTTCTCATCGATCGTGGCCACCGCGAACTTCCCCTACGGGCGGATTATGTGGGCAAGAACGTCCCTACTGCGCGCACCGAGGACGTATCGGTGTTGCTGTCCGAGCACGACGGCCGTGACGGTGTGAGCCTGTCCGAGGGAGGATCGACGCGGTGAAGCATCTTCTGTCGGTCTCCGATCTGACGGCCGAATCGGCCACCGAAATTCTCGACGAGGCCGAACGCTTCGAGCAGGCGCTGCTCGGCCGAGAAGTGAAGAAGCTGCCGACACTGCGCGGACGCACCATCATGACGGTGTTCTTCGAGAACTCGACACGTACCCGCGTCTCGTTCGAGGTGGCGGGCAAGTGGATGAGTGCCGACGTCATCAACGTCAGCGCCAGCAGCTCGTCGGTGTCGAAGGGGGAGTCGCTCCGCGACACCGCGATGACGCTGCGCGCCGCCGGTGCCGATGCGCTCATCGTCCGACACCCGGCATCCGGTGCCGCACACCAGATAGCTCAGTGGACCGCCGGCCAGGGCACTGGCCCCAATGGTCATTCAACAGGCTCCAATCCAGATAGCGGTCCCGCGGTCATCAACGCCGGCGACGGTACCCACGAACACCCCACCCAGGCGTTGCTCGACGCTCTCACGGTCCGGCAACGACTCGGCGACATCGCAGGACGCCGCATCGCGATCGTCGGCGACATCCTGCACAGCCGGGTGGCGCGCTCGAACGCGATCCTGCTGGCAACGCTCGGTGCCGAGGTGGTGCTGATCGCACCACCGACCCTGCTGCCCGTCGGAGTGACCGGCTGGCCGGTGCGGGTCTCACACGACATCGACGCCGAACTGCCCGGTCTGGACGCGGTGCTGATGCTCAGAGTGCAGGCCGAACGCATGAACGGCGGGTTCTTCCCCTCCGCTCGCGAGTACTCGATCACGTACGGGCTGTCCCAGCGGCGGCTCGACCTGCTGCCCGAGCATGCCGTGGTGCTGCACCCCGGTCCGATGCTGCGCGGTATGGAGATCGCGTCCTCCGTGGCCGACTCTCCGAAAACTGCAGTCCTGCAACAGGTTACGAATGGAGTCCACGTGCGAATGGCCGTGCTGTTCCGATTGCTGGTCGGTTCGGACGGGGGTGCATCGTGAACGCATCCGCAACCTCCGTCCTGCTCCGCGGGGTATTGCTGTACGGCGAAGGCCCCGAAACCGACGTCCTGATCACCGGCGAGGAGATCGCAGGAATCGGTTCGGACCTCGACGCCGACGGTGCCGAGGTCGTCGATGCGCGCGGCCAAGTCCTGCTTCCCGGATTCGTCGACATGCACACGCACCTGCGCGAGCCCGGCCGTGAGGACACCGAAACGATCGAATCCGGTTCGGCAGCAGCCGCTTTGGGCGGTTACACTGCGGTGTTCGCGATGGCGAACACCGATCCGGTTGCCGACTCGGTAGTGGTCACCGATCACGTCTGGCGTCGGGGACAGGAAGTCGGTCTTGTCGACGTCCACCCGGTCGGTGCGATCACCGTTGGGCTGAAGGGCAAGCAGCTCGCCGAGATGGCCACGATGACAGCGGGAATCGGCCGGGTGAAGATGTTCTCCGACGACGGCCACTGCGTCGACGATCCACTGATCATGCGTCGGGCGCTGGAGTACTCGAGTTCCCTCGGTGTGCTCATCGCCCAGCATGCCGAGGAGCCCCGGCTCACTGTCGGTGCCGTTGCGCACGAGGGTCCCACTGCGGCTCGGCTCGGACTGGCAGGTTGGCCGCGCGCGGCCGAGGAGTCGATCGTGGCACGGGACGCCCTGCTGGCCCGTGACGCGGGTGCGCGGGTGCACATCTGTCATGCATCCACCGCGGGCACCGTCGAGTTGATGAAGTGGGCACGCGAACAAGGTATTTCGATCACCGCCGAGGTCACCCCGCATCACCTGCTGCTGGACGACTCTCGACTCGAGACGTACGACGCGATCAACAAGGTGAACCCGCCCCTGCGCGAGAAGTCCGACGTCGAGGCGCTGCGCAAAGGCTTGGCCGACGGTGTGATCGATTGTGTGGCAACGGATCACGCACCGCACGCCGAGCAGGACAAGTGCTGCGAATTCTCGATCGCTCGCCCTGGGATGCTCGGACTCGAAACCGCCCTGTCCATTGTCGTCGACACGATGGTGAATCCCGGCCTGCTCGACTGGCGAGGCGTGGCGCGAGTGATGAGCGAGCGTCCCGCGGAGATCGTCGGACTGACAGATCAGGGACGCCCTGTCGAGGTCGGGGAGATCGCCAACCTCACTCTGGTCGATCCGAACAGGAACTGGACGGTCTCCGGTAAGAACCTTGCGAGCGTTGCACACAACACGCCGTTCGAGGACATGACCTTCTCCGCGAAGGTGACCACGACCGTGTTGCGCGGACGAATCACCGTCCGAGACGGAGTCGTAGCGAACAGAGCGGGAGAGTAGAACCGTGGACAGAGTTCTCATCGTCATCGGATTCGTCCTGTTCTGGGCGCTGATGATCGCACTGATCTTCTGGGGTTGGCGCGGACGGCAGAAGCGTCAGGAAGGACGCATCGGCGAGTTCCCGCCCGTGCCGGATGACCTGGGTAGCACCCTGATTGCGCCGGGCACCGGACTGTATGTCGGCAGCACCATCGCGCCGAGCTGGCAGGACCGCATCGCCGTCGGCGACATCGGCCATCGCGCGACGGGTGAGCTGTCGCGATACGACAAGGGCATTCTGCTCGATCGAGACGGCGAGTCGCCCATCTGGATTCCGGCGGAATCGATTCGCGCAATCCGTACCGAGCGCGGACTTGCCGGCAAGGTCATGACGAAGGACGGGCTCCTGGTCATTCGCTGGGAACTGCCGACGGGGACCGAGATAGACACCGGCTTCCGGGCCGACGACAAGCAGATCTACCCGGTGTGGACAGCGAGTTCCACCGGCGAAACCAAGGAGGAAACCGCGTGAGCAGCGCAGTTCTTGTTCTGGAGGACGGCCGGACATTCCGCGGCACCACGTTCGGCGCTCAGGGGCGCACCCTCGGCGAGGCCGTGTTCTGTACCGGAATGACCGGGTACCAGGAGACACTCACCGACCCGAGCTATCACCGACAGATCGTCGTCGCGACCGCGCCGCAGATCGGGAACACCGGCTGGAACCAGGAGGACGGTGAAGCCGCCAGCGCCCAGGATCCCAACAAGATCTGGGTGGCCGGATACGTCGTGCGAGATCCGGCGCGCCGAACGTCCAGTTGGCGCTCGACCGGGACTCTGCAGGATCAGCTCGAGGCGCAGAACGTCGTCGGGATCGCCGGAATCGATACGCGTGCTCTGGTGCGGCACCTGCGCACGCGCGGTTCGATGCGAGCGGGAGTGTTCTCGGGCGACGCACTGGGCACCTCCGAGGAGATGCTCGAGCAGGTGGTGGGTCAGCCGTCGATGCTCGGCGCCGATCTCGCCGGTGAGGTGACCACCGGAGCCGGCTACACCATCGAGCCGAGCGGAGATGCTCGATTCACCGTCGTCGCAGTCGATCTCGGCATCAAGACCAACACGCCGCGGATGTTCGCCGAGCGCGGTATCCGCGTACACGTGGTGCCCTCGAACGCCACCATCGAGCAGGTCCTGGAACTGAACCCGGACGGCGTATTCCTGTCCAACGGACCGGGAGACCCGGCCACGGCCGACACCAGCGTCGCGTTGACCAGGCAGGTACTCGAACGTGAGCTGCCGCTCTTCGGCATCTGCTTCGGCAACCAGATCTTCGGGCGCGCACTGGGGCGTGGCACCTACAAGATGAAGTTCGGCCACCGCGGCATGAACATCCCGGTCATCGAGCACACCACCGGTCGCATCGCGATCACCGCGCAGAACCACGGGTTCGCCCTCGAAGGTGAAGCAGGCGAGGAATTCGAGACCGACTTCGGTCGAGCCCGAATCAGTCACACCTGCGCCAACGACGGCACCGTCGAAGGCGTCGAACTGATCGGCGGGAGCGCCTTCTCCGTGCAGTACCACCCCGAGGCCGCGGCAGGTCCCCACGACGCCGCCTACCTCTTCGACCGTTTCACCAGCGTCCTTCAGGAGAAGAAGTAATGCCACGCCGCACAGACCTGAATCACGTCCTGGTCATCGGATCCGGCCCGATCGTCATCGGCCAGGCCTGTGAGTTCGACTACTCCGGCACCCAGGCCTGCCGAGTACTGCGCGAGGAAGGACTCCGCGTCAGCCTCGTCAACTCCAACCCCGCGACGATCATGACCGACCCCGAGTTCGCCGACGCCACCTACGTCGAACCGATCACCGCGGAGTTCATCGAGAAGATCTTCGCCCGTGAGGCCGAGCAGGGCCATCCCATTCAGGCCGTGCTCGCCACGCTGGGCGGACAGACGGCACTCAATGCCGCTGTGGCGCTGCATGATCAGGGCCTTCTCGCCAAGTACGGGGTCGAACTGATCGGTGCCGACTTCGACGCCATCCAGCGCGGCGAAGATCGGCAGAAGTTCAAGGACATCGTTGCCAAGGTCGGCGGAGAATCCGCCAAGTCGGCCGTCTGCTACACCATGGACCAGGTCCGCGAGACCGTTGCCGAGCTCGGTTTCCCAGTCGTCGTGCGGCCGTCGTTCACGATGGGCGGGCTCGGTTCCGGATTGGCGTACAACGACCAGGATCTGACCCGAATCGCCGGCGGTGGTCTCGCGGCCTCCCCGTCGGCGAACGTCCTCATAGAGGAATCCATCCTCGGCTGGAAGGAATACGAACTCGAGCTGATGCGCGACGGCCGCGACAACGTGGTCATCGTGTGTTCCATCGAGAACGTCGACCCGGTCGGTGTGCACACCGGCGATTCGGTGACCGTCGCGCCGGCGATGACCTTGACCGACCGCGAATACCAGAAGATGCGCGACCTCTCCATCGACATCCTGCGAGAGGTGGGCGTCGACACCGGTGGCTGCAACATCCAGTTCGCGATGGATCCAGCGGACGGCCGCCTCGTCGTCATCGAGATGAATCCGCGCGTGTCTCGCTCGTCGGCGTTGGCGTCCAAGGCCACGGGTTACCCGATCGCGAAGATGGCCGCCAAGCTGGCCATCGGCTACACCCTCGACGAGATCGTCAACGACATCACTCGCGAGACTCCGGCATGCTTCGAGCCGACTCTGGACTATGTCGTCGTGAAGGCGCCGCGTTTCGCGTTCGAGAAGTTCCCCGGAGCCGACGGAACCTTGACCACGACGATGAAGTCCGTCGGTGAGGCGATGTCGATCGGCCGCAACTTCACCGAGGCCTTCGGCAAGGTGATGCGCTCGCTCGAGACCAAGCGGGCGGGCTACTGGACCGGCCCCGAGGTCGAGGCGGAGAGTCTGGAGGCTCTGCTCGAGGACCTGTCCGTTCCACAGGACGGTCGGATGTACGGCATCGAGAAGGCTTTCGCGATGGGTGCCACCCTCGAGCAGCTCTTCGAGGCGACCAAGATCGACCCCTGGTTCCTCGACCAGTTCCAGCAGATCCACGAACTCGGCGTCGAGGTTCGCGAAGCGGCCGAATTCGACGAGGCGCTGTTGCGTCAGGCGAAGTACCACGGGTTGTCCGACCGGCAGATCGCGGCTCTGCGTCCCGAACTGGACGGTGAGGACGGTGTGCGTGCGCTGCGTACCGAACTCGGGGTCCATCCGGTCTACAAGACGGTCGATACCTGCGCCGCCGAGTTCGAGGCCAAGACGCCGTACCACTACGGCACCTACGAGCTCGACCCGGAAGCCGAATCCGAGGTGGCCCCGCAGCCCGACCGTCCCAAGGTTCTCATCCTGGGCTCCGGTCCCAACCGAATCGGTCAGGGCATCGAATTCGACTACAGCTGTGTGCACGCTGCGCAGACGCTGTCCGAGGCCGGCTACGAGACGGTGATGGTCAACTGCAACCCCGAAACCGTCTCCACCGACTACGACACCGCCGACCGCCTGTACTTCGAGCCACTGACCTTCGAGGACGTCCTCGAGGTGTACCGGGCCGAGGCCGCGTCGGGCACCGTGCGAGGCGTCATCGTTCAGCTCGGCGGCCAGACGCCGCTCGGCCTGGCCAAGCGACTGAAGGCCGCAGGCGTTCCGATCGTCGGCACGTCGCCCGAGGCCATCGACCTCGCCGAGGACCGGGGCGAATTCGGCAAGGTCCTCGACGCAGCCGGTCTGCCCGCAGCCAAGTACGGCACCGCGACGACGTTCGACGGTGCCCGTGACATCGCCGCGGGCATCGGATACCCGGTGTTGGTGCGTCCGTCCTATGTTCTCGGTGGACGCGGCATGGAGATCGTCTACGACGAGGCATCGCTGGCGACGTACATCTCCAACGCGACGGAGATCTCGGACGACCGTCCGGTGCTGGTCGACCGATTCCTCGAAGACGCGGTCGAAATCGACGTCGATGCGCTGTGCGACGGCACCGAGGTGTACATCGGCGGCATCATGGAGCACATCGAGGAGGCCGGTATCCACTCCGGCGACTCGGCGTGTGCTTTGCCACCGATCACGCTCGGCAAGACCGACATCGAGAACGTCCGAAGATCCACCGAAGCCCTCGCCAAGGGCATAGGTGTGCGCGGACTGCTCAACGTGCAGTACGCGCTCAAGGACGACATTCTGTACGTCCTCGAGGCCAATCCCCGCGCAAGCCGTACGGTGCCGTTCGTATCGAAGGCGACTGCCGTACAACTCGCTAAGGCTTGCGCACGAGTGATGCTGGGGGAGAGCATCGCCGAACTTCGCACTGCGGGAATCCTGCCGAAGACCGGCGACGGTGGCACCGTCCCGGCCGGGGCTCCCATCGCAGTCAAGGAAGCGGTGTTGCCGTTCAACAGGTTCCGCCGAGCGGACGGAACCGGCGTGGATACGCTGCTCAGCCCCGAGATGAAGTCCACCGGTGAAGTGATGGGAATCGACTTCGATTTCGGTACCGCCTTTGCCAAGAGTCAGACGGCCGCGTACGGCTCCCTTCCTGCAGGCGGCGCAGTGTTCGTGTCGGTGGCGAACAAGGACAAGCGGTCGCTGATCTTCCCGGTGAAGCGACTCGCGGATCTGGGTTTCACGATTCTGGCGACAGAAGGTACGGCAGATGTGTTGCGGCGCAACGGAATCAAGTGTGAACAGGTGTACAAGCAGTCGGGCGAGGATGTGCCGGAGGGTGAGCCGACCATCGTCGATCGGATTCTCGCCGGTGATGTCTCGATGGTGATCAACACCCCGTACGGAAATTCGGGTCCCCGAGTCGACGGGTACGAGATTCGTAGTGCCGCAGTGGCGCAGAACATTCCGTGCATCACCACGGTGCAGGGCGCGTCGGCTGCCGTGCAGGGCATCGAGGCCGGAATCGCCGGCGGAATCGGCGTCCGTTCTTTGCAGGATCTGCATGCAGGGTTGAAGGAAGGTCTGGTTCTGCCGTGAGCCATCGCAGTTGGTCGGATCGGTTGCGTTCGGCGGTGAGTGCGCGTGGTCGGCTGTGCGTCGGCATCGATCCGCATCCGGCGCTGCTCGAGGCGTGGGACTTGCCGCGCTCATCGGACGGTCTCGAGGTGTTCGCCGAACTGTGTGTCGAGGCGTTCGTCGGTGAGGTGGCGATCGTCAAGCCTCAGGTGGCGTTCTTCGAGGCGTACGGTTCCGCCGGATATGCAGTTCTCGAGCGCACCGTGAGTGTTCTTCGGGATGCGGGCACCCTGGTGATCTCCGATGCGAAGCGCGGAGATATCGGTACGACGATGGATGCGTATGCACAGGCCTGGCTCGATCCCGAATCGCCGTTGTCCTCCGATGCAGTCACGGTGTCGCCGTACCTCGGCGTCGATTCTCTGAACGAGACCGTCGAGCGAGCGGTGCGCCACGATCGTGGTCTGTTCGTGCTGGCCAGAACCTCGAATGCCGAGGGGGCGACGCTACAGCAGGCCAGGACCTCGGACGGTGGATCGGTGGCTCAGGCGATCGTCGATGCGGCGGCGACGCGTAATCGCGTCGATGCCGACACAGTCGGACTGGTCGTCGGCGCCACTCGTGACCACGGTCTCGATCTGTCGAACTACACCGGGCCGATCCTCGCGCCGGGTCTGGGAGCGCAGGGAGCGACGGTTGCCGACCTCGCGGACATCTTCCGCGACTCCCGCAAGCTTCTGCTCCCCAACTCCTCCCGTGGTGTGCTGGCGGCCGGACCGTCTGTGACTGCATTGCGCGATGCAGCGATGCGGCTGCGCGACGACGTCGAAATCGGTCTGTCATAGTCGATGCTGCTGCGCTCGGGCAGTCGGGGGCGAGTTAGCGGAGAACGTCCGTCGTCGGTACGGTCGCTAGCGCTGCCGACGAACGGTGCGGCCGGCCCGTGCAGAGTGTTCGCGGCCGCGCTCCGTGGCAGCCGAACACCGATGGTCGACGTGCCGACAGTAGGTCGTGTGCGCCGTATCGCCCAGAACGAGAAGACGGAGGAACCGACAGTGGCCCTTCCCCAGTTGACCCCGGAACAGCGCGCTGCTGCCCTCGAGAAGGCCGCTATCGCCAGGAAAGCGCGCGCCGAGCTCAAGGAGCGTCTCAAGCGCGGCGGTACCGATCTGAAGCAGGTCCTCACCGATGCCGAAACGGACGAGATCCTCGGAAAGATGAAGGTGTCCGCTCTGCTCGAGGCTCTGCCGAAGGTGGGCAAGGTCAAGGCCGCGGAGTTGATGACGGAGTTGGAGATCGCGCCCACCCGGCGACTGCGCGGCCTCGGTGATCGGCAGCGCAAAGCGCTGTTGACGAAGTTCGACTTCGAGGCCTGACGACGGTGAGTGACGCTGCGGCGACGTCCGTACCGGAACACAAGCGGGGCCGGCTGGTGGTGCTCTCCGGCCCCTCCGGCGTCGGCAAGTCCAGTGTCGTTCGGCTCGTGCGGGCTGCGCTGCCCGAGCTGGTGTTCAGCGTGTCTGTCACGACGCGATCGCCGCGGCCGGGCGAGGTGGACGGTCAGGACTACCACTTCGTCTCCGCCGACGAGTTCGATCGGATGATCGCCGACGGTGAGTTGTTGGAGTGGGCGAGTATTCACGGAGGTTTGCAGCGGTCCGGAACTCCGGCGGCCGCAGTGGATGCTGCTCTCGACGCCGGGAGTCCGGTGTTGCTCGAGCTCGATCTGGCCGGCGCTCGGGCCGTGCGCGTATCCAAGCCGGAGGCGCTGCTGGTGTTCATGGCTCCGCCGACCTGGGACGACCTGGTGTCTCGACTGGTCGGTCGCGCGACGGAGGAGAGCGCCGCCACCCAGCGTCGGTTGGAGACGGCACGGGTGGAATTGGCGGCGCAGGACGAGTTCGACACCGTCGTTGTCAATACCGATGTCGACCATTCGTGCGAACAGTTGGTATCCTTGTTGGTCGGTAGGTCGTCGGTCGGTAACACCTGACCATTTCCACGGCGCACGATGCCCCGACCAGCTGGTTCGTAGTACCAACGATGCAATTTCAGGAGATCATCAGTGAGCAGCACTTCAGCGGCCGTTTCCGACTTCGACGGACGCAGCGCTCTGCCGGCCTACGACACGCCGCTCGGCATCACCAATCCGCCCATCGACGAGCTGCTTGCGCGCACGTCGTCCAAGTACGCCCTCGTCATCTACGCAGCCAAGCGTGCACGCCAGATAAACGACTACTACAACCAGCTCGGTGACGGCATCCTCGAGTACGTGGGACCTCTCGTCGAGCCCGGTCTGCAGGAGAAGCCGCTGTCGATCGCGCTTCGTGAGATCCACGCGGACCTCCTCGAGCACACCGAAGGCGAATAACAACCCGACAGGGGACATCTGACGTGCATGTGGTCGTCGGGGTGGGCGGTGGAATCGCCGCCTACAAGAGTTGTGCGCTCATTCGAAAGTTCACCGAGAACGGCCATCACGTTCGCGTGATTCCGACTGCGTCGGCGCTCGAATTCGTCGGCCGTGCGACTTTCGAGGCGTTATCCGGAAATCCCGTGCATACCGGCGTGTTCGCCGATGTACCCGAGGTTCCGCACGTCCGGTTGGGGCAGGAAGCAGATCTCGTGGTCGTTGCTCCGGCCACTGCGGACCTGATGGCTCGAATCGCAGGCGGGCGAGCGGACGATCTGCTCACTGCGACGTTGCTGACCGCTCGGTGCCCCGTCGTCCTTGCGCCGGCTATGCACACGGAGATGTGGGAGCACCCGGCCACCGTCGCGAACGTCGCGACGCTCCGATCCCGCGGCACCCAGGTGATCGAGCCCGCGTCGGGTCGCTTGACCGGGCGCGACACCGGTTCGGGCCGCCTGCCCGAACCCGAGGAGATCTTCGCCCTCGCCATGTTGCTGACCGAGCGTGCAGAGGCGATGCCCCGCGATCTCGAAGGGCGACGAGTACTGATCTCGGCCGGGGGCACACGGGAACCCCTCGACCCGGTTCGCTTTCTCGGCAATCGCAGCTCGGGTAAGCAGGGGTACGCATTGGCGCGAGTCGCGGCTCAGCGCGGAGCGCAGGTCACCTTGATCGCCGGATACACCAGCGACCTCGAGGCCCCGGCGGCAGTCGACGTGGTCCACGTCAAGACCGCGTCGGACATGCAGGACGCGGTGCGCTCGCATTCGTCCGACGTCGATGCGGTGGTGATGGCGGCCGCGGTCGCCGACTTCCGGCCGGAGTCCATCGCGAGCAGCAAGATCAAGAAGGGCTCGAACGAGCCGTCCTCGATTCCTCTGGTACGCAACGACGACATCCTCGCCGGTCTGGTCCGCGCTCGGCACGACGGAAACGTTCGGTCGTCCACGGTGATCGTCGGGTTCGCCGCCGAAACCGGCGACGCCGACGGTGATGTGCTGACCTACGCGCGTGCCAAGCTCCAACGCAAAGGCTGCGACCTGCTCGTCGTCAACGCGGTCGGTGACGGCAAGGCATTCGAAGTCGACCACAACGACGGATGGCTGCTGGGATCCGACGGTTCCGAATCCGCTCTGGGGGAGGGCTCGAAAGCCCTTCTCGCCAGCAGAGTGTTGGATTCGGTCGCACAGATGCTTCGGTCCCGCGATCCCCGGCCGGCTCTGGATTCCCAGCCGGCTTCGAAGATGCACTGATGCCGAGGGTGCACGATCGATGTCGTAGCAACTAGCGTTCTGGGCACCGGGTGACAATGCGTTCGAGGTTTGCCTTGCTACCGCAGGGGCGATAACACCGAAGGAACATCAATTTTCGTGGAGTGCCCGACCGACGCGAGGCGTCGGTCGGGCAGGAACATGCGTCGAGAGGAAGTCCGTGAGCAAGTCCGGTAGTCGGCTTTTCACCAGCGAGTCAGTTACAGAAGGTCATCCCGACAAGATCTGTGACGCCATCAGCGATTCCATCCTCGACGCTCTGCTGACCGAGGATCCACGATCCCGGGTGGCGGTGGAGACGCTCGTCACCACCGGGCAGGTCCACGTCGCAGGTGAGGTCAATACCACTGCTTATGCAGACATCCCGAAGATCGTGCGCGAGAAGGTGCTCGAGATCGGATACGACTCGTCCGCCAAGGGATTCGACGGAAACTCCTGTGGCGTCAACGTGGCCATCGGCGCGCAGTCTCCCGAGATCGCGCAGGGCGTCGATCACTCACACGAGGCTCGCGTCGAGGGAATGTCCGACGACGAGATCGACCGTCAGGGTGCCGGCGATCAGGGGTTGATGTTCGGTTACGCGAACACCGATACCCCCGAGTTGATGCCCTTGCCGATCGCGTTGGCGCACAGGCTTTCTCGCAGGCTGACCGAGGTGCGCAAGAGCGGCGTGTTGCCGTACCTGCGTCCGGACGGCAAGACTCAGGTCACCATCGAGTACGACGGCGACAACGCCGTCCGTCTGGACACTGTCGTCATCTCGACTCAGCACGCAGCCGACATCGACCTGGACAATCTGCTGACCCCCGACATTCGCGAGAAGGTGCTGGGCTCGGTGCTCGCAGAGCTGGACGTCCCGTCTCTCGACACGTCCGATGTGCGATTGCTGGTCAATCCCACCGGGAAGTTCGTGCTCGGTGGTCCGATGGGAGACGCGGGTCTGACCGGCCGCAAGATCATCGTCGACACGTACGGCGGCATGGCTCGGCACGGCGGCGGCGCATTCTCGGGTAAAGACCCGTCGAAGGTCGACCGCAGCGCTGCCTACGCCATGAGGTGGGTCGCCAAGAATGCAGTTGCGGCCGGCCTGGCCGATCGCATCGAGGTCCAGGTGGCGTACGCCATCGGCAAGGCGGCACCGGTCGGGCTGTTCGTGGAGACGTTCGGCACCGAGAAGACCGATCCCGCGCGTATTCAGGCGGCGATCAGCGAGGTCTTCGACCTCCGTCCCGGGGCCATCATCCGCGACCTCGACCTGCTGCGCCCGATCTACGCACAGACGGCCGCGTACGGCCACTTCGGCCGTACGGACATCGATCTTCCGTGGGAATCCACCGATCGCGCCGACAAGCTTCGGGCTGCCGCGGGCCTGTAAGTCCCTCGACAGCTGCAGTGATGTGGCCGCACGTACCCTGTTCGCACCGGCTCGGTGCTCCCACGGCGAGTGTGGGGTGACGATCGAGAAGGAGGTGCGGTGGCCGGTGTGACGCGGGTTGCGGCAACCGATCTCCCGATCGCCCGTATTCTCCCGATGCTGCCGCTGCCGCACCTCGACCGCGAGTTCGACTACCTCGTTCCCGAGGAAGCCAGCGACGATGCTCAGCCCGGGGTGCGGGTACGGGTGCGTTTCGCAGGGAGACTCGTCGACGGATTCGTTCTCGCCAGGTTGGCCGAAACCGACCACACCGGTCGGCTCGGTTGGCTCGACCGGGTGGTGTCTCCTGAACGTGTCCTGACGCCGGAGATCACCGAGTTGGTCACGGCGGTTGCCGACCGCTATGCAGGAACTCGGGCGGACGTGCTGCGTCTGGCAGTTCCGGCTCGTCACGCTCGGGTCGAGGCAGAGCCCACTCCGGTCGTCGACGAGGTCGAACAACCGGTCGTCGATCGGGCGGGGTGGGCTGCCTACATCCACGGGTCCAACTTTCTCGATGCTCTCGGTGAGCAACGTGTCCCACGTGCCGTGTGGCAGGCCTTGCCCGGCGAATCGTGGCCCGTCCGATTGGCCGAGTTGGCGGCCGTCACAGTGGGGAGTGGACGGTCCGCAGTGGTTGCGGTTCCCGATCAACGGGATCTCGACCGTATCGAGAGCGCATGCGTGGCAGCGGTCGGTGCCGACCGCGTGGTGGCGCTGTCGGCGGGGCTGGGACCGGCCAAGCGATACCGGCAGTGGCTGCGTTGTCTGAGGTCGGGCCCGGTGGTCGTGGTGGGTACTCGTAGCGCGGTGTTCGCGCCCGTGTCGAACCTCGGCTTGATCGCGATCTGGGACGACGGTGACGACAGTTTCGCCGAACCGCGCTCGCCGTATCCGCATGCCCGTGAGGTCGCGTTGCTCCGCGCGCACGTGTCGGGTGCCGCGGCCGTCGTCGGCGGCTACTCCCGAACGGCGGAGGCCGAGGCGCTTGTCGATTCCGGTTGGGCACACGATCTGGTTGCCCCTCGTGAGCTGATTCGCGAACGCCAACCTCACGTGGTTGCGCTGGCCGATTCCGACCACGCGCTCGCTCGCGATCCCGCAGCCCGGGTGGCTCGTCTGCCAGCGATCGCATTCGAGGCCGCCCGTGCGGCATTGAAGGCCGATGCCCCCGTCCTGGTCCAGGTTCCGCGCGCCGGTTACGTGCCGTCGTTGGCATGCGCGAAATGCCGCAACCCGGCTCGGTGCCGACGCTGCAACGGACCACTGGCTTTGCCCTCCGCTCCGGGAAGTGACGGTGCGGGTAGTCCGACGTGCTCGTGGTGTGGAATCGCCGACGCCGCACACCGTTGCACGGTCTGTGGGTCTCGCAACCTCCGAGCGGTGGTCATCGGAGCGGGACGCACGGCCGAGGAACTCGGCCGAGCTTTTCCGGGCGTACCGATACACAATTCCGGCGGGGCAACCGTCCTCGATTCCGTGCGGCCCGGTGGCTCGCTCGTGGTGTCGACCGTCGGCGCCGAGCCGACTGTGGACGGCGGCTACGGCGCGGCGCTGCTGCTCGACGGTTGGGCCCTGCTGGGCCGAGCGGATCTGCGCGCGGCAGAAGAGACACTGCGTCGCTGGATGACGGCCGCAGCGCTGGTTCGGCCCGGTACGGCGGGGGGACGGGTGGTCGTCGTGGCCGAGTCCGAGATTCCCACCGTGCAGGCGCTGGTGCGTTGGGATCCGCTGTGGCACGCCAGGAGTCAGCTGGACGAGCGGGTCGAGGTTCGATTTCCGCCGGCTGTACACGTGGCGGCGATCGACGGGACCACCGACGCGATCACCGCGTTGGTCGAGAGTGCGGATCTGCCCGAGACGGTCGAGATCCTGGGCCCGGTCGATCTCCCCGACGGTCAACGCGCACCTGCGGGCAGCGGCGAGGACGTGTTGCCGGGGGACGTGCAGCGCCTCCTGATTCGGGTCCCGCGAAGCACCGGAGCGGCGCTCGCCCGAGCCCTGTCGACCGCGCAGGCGGCGCGCAGCGCGAAGAAGCTCGGCGGGGGTGTACGGATCCAGATCGATCCCATCCGGATCGGGTGATCGAATGCCGTCGCGGCCGTAGCCCTTCCGGCGGTCCCGGCAGTCCCGATGCGACGTGATGATCGGTGCGGAATCGTCACACGCTGCTGTCACTCCCTAGGATGGGCAACCGACATCGTTTCGTCCACCTCAGGGAGTTGCCTTCAGTGCGCGTCGTCTTCGCCGGAACACCGGAACCCGCGGTCCCGTCACTCGCGCGACTGGTGGAGTCCGAACGGCACGAGGTGATCGCCGTGGTCACCCGGCCCGACGCCGCCGCCGGCCGCGGACGCAAGACCGTCCGCTCACCGGTCGGGTTGCTGGCAGACGAGCACGGTATTCCGGTGTTCACGCCCGCGAAGCCGTCGGACCCTGATTTCGTGGCACAGCTGACCGACCTCGCACCCGATGTGTGCCCGGTCGTCGCGTACGGCGCGTTGCTGCCGCAGCACGTACTCGACATCCCACGCTTCGGCTGGATCAATCTGCATTTCTCACTGTTGCCTGCGTGGCGTGGCGCGGCACCGGTACAGGCCGCCATTGCCGCGGGCGACGACGTGACGGGAGCATCGACGTTCCTGCTCGACGCCGGTATGGACACCGGACCCGTGCTCGGCGTCACCACCGAGCGGATTCGCGATTCCGACACCACCGGTGATCTGCTCGAGCGTCTGGCATCGAGCGGAGCCCACCTTCTCTCGGCGACGTTGGACGCCATCGAGGACGGAACAGCGTCCGCGCGACCGCAATCCGAGGACGGTGTGTCCTACG
Source organism: Rhodococcus sp. NPDC078407 (assembly GCF_044542515.1). Lineage (NCBI taxonomy): Bacteria > Bacillati > Actinomycetota > Actinomycetes > Mycobacteriales > Nocardiaceae > Rhodococcus > Rhodococcus sp. NPDC078407. The sequence goes on from NZ_JBITUQ010000003.1 coordinate 76,548, forward strand.
CGAGCAAAGTGAGCGTCGATGCCGCGCGCATCGACTGGACGCGATCCGCGGCATTCGTCGACCGCCACATCAGATCCGTCACCCCGGCCCCGGGAGCGTGGACGACCATCGGCGATCTTCGCGTCAAGATCGCACCGGTACAGCTGTCACCCGAGACTTTGGAGCCGGGAGCAATCGAGGTCCGCAAGAGCGGTGTGCACATCGGAACCGGAACCGGCGCAATCGTTCTCGGAGATATTCAACCTCAGGGCAAAAAGGTCATGAAGGCACTCGACTGGGCGCGCGGCGCTCGGCTGGACGATACGGCGGTGGCACGATGACAGAGCCCGACAGGCCTCGCAAGCGCGAATCGAGCCCGCCCCGCAAGCACGTCAAGAAGTCGCCGGGGGCACGTGGTCCCAAAGGAAACCGGCCGCCGCAAGGCGCCGGACCACGCGCGGTCGACGCGATCGATCCGGCGCGGCGCGCGGCGAGAGACGTGCTCAAAGCGGTTCGGGAACGCGACGCGTACGCGAACCTGGTTCTGCCCGGGTTGCTGCGCGAGCGCAAGTTGGATTCGCGCGATGCTGCTCTGGCCACCGAACTCGCCTACGGCGCATCCCGCGCTCGGGGTGTGCTCGACGCCGTAATCGCGCACGCCGCTGGGCGTCCTGCCGCAGAGATCGACGGGCCGCTCCTCGACATCCTGCGGCTCGGGTCGTACCAGCTGCTGCGGACCCGCGTTGCCCCACATGCAGCCGTCGCCACGTCGGTGGATCTCGCCCGCGCCGAGTTCGGTTCCGGCAAAGCAGGTTTCGTCAACGCGGTGCTGCGGCGGGTGTCCGAACGAACTGCAGCGCAATGGGTGGACGAGCTGGCACCAACGGATCCGGTCGGTCATCTGGCCTTCGAGTACGCCCATCCGAAATGGATCGCGCAGGCTTTTGCCGACGCGCTCGGCGCGGATGCCGGCGAACTCGCCGCGGTCCTCGAGGCGGACGACGCCCGTCCCTCGGTTCACCTCGTCGCGCGGCCGGGAGAGATTTCCGCAGAGGAATTGGCCCTGATCACCGGGGGAGAGGAAGGCCCTTATTCGCCGTACGCGGTGCACCTCGACGGCGGCGACCCGGGCAAGCTCGATGCCGTCCGTGACGGTCTGGCCGGAGTTCAGGACGAGGGCAGTCAGCTCGTCGGTCGCGCTGTGACCTTGGCACCGTTGCTCGGCGACGACAGCGGACGTTGGTTGGACCTGTGCGCCGGTCCAGGTGGCAAGGCCGCGCTGCTCGGAGCCCTGGCGGAGATCGACGGTGCACGGGTCGACGCCGTCGAACCCACCCCGCACCGCGCCGACCTGGTGTCGAAGACCACGAAGGACCTTCCGGTGACCGTGCATATCGTCGACGGCCGCGAGTCCGGCCTCGACAAGGGCTACGACCGCGTGCTCGTCGACGCGCCGTGCACCGGTCTCGGAGCGCTGCGTCGTCGCCCCGAAGCGCGGTGGCGTCGCCAACCGTCCGACGTGGCGGCGTTGGTCACCCTGCAGAAGGAATTGTTGGCGGCAGCGATCGATCTGGTGCGGCCCGGCGGAGTGGTGCTGTACTCGACGTGCTCGCCCCATCTGTCCGAGACGACGGCCGTCGTTGCCGATGCCGTGCGGCGCTACGGCGTCGAACAGCTCGATACCCGTGAGCTGGTGCCGGGCGTACCGCAACTGGGTGACGGCCCGTCGGTGCAATTGTGGCCCCATCGGCACGGTACCGACGCGATGTTCATGGCGGCGCTGCGCAAGCCGGTGTGACCAGCAAGCCTTTGTGATCAGTTTTCGGCCAGGTACGCATCCGCCACGTCCTTCGGTGCGTACACCAGCCACCCGTCGACAATCAGTTCTTGCACTTCGTCGGTCTCGGCATTGTCGACGTCGATCAGCACGGCGGAGAAGCCGTCGAAGTGCGGAATCGTGAAGCACGACCGCGGATGCGCGGCGAGGATGGCTTCTTTCTCGTGCAGGTCGGCCGTGCGGACGGCGAGGATGGGTCCGCTGGGCGGGGTCTCGTCGCCGAAACGTTTCAGGTCGGCCTTGCTGAACGGGCGGACCCACGCGAACACGTTCTTGCCCACCGACCACCCCGGTCGACCGTACGTGGATGTCGCGGTGACCCCGGGCAGCTCGGCGATCACTGCCGTCACCGAATCCATGGTGGTCATGGGCGAACGATACCGGCTCGGCTAGGCTCGTCAATCGTGGTTTCCCCGATGATTGCCCCCTCCATTCTGTCCGCAGATTTCGCACGGCTCGCCGCCGAAGCAGAGGCGGTCTCCGGAGCCGACTGGCTGCACGTCGATGTCATGGACGCGCACTTCGTGCCCAATCTGACCCTCGGGCTTCCCGTCGTGAAGAGTCTGTTGAAGGCGACCGACATCCCCCTCGACTGCCACTTGATGATCGAAGACCCAGCGCGGTGGGCCCCGCCGTACGCAGAGGCGGGGGCGTACAACGTCACCTTCCATGCCGAAGCGACCGACGACCCGTCGGCTGTGGCGCGGGACATCCGCGCGGCGGGCGCGAAGGCCGGGCTGTCCGTCAAGCCGGGTACACCGATCGAGCCGTACCTCGAGATTCTGCGTGACTTCGACACCCTGTTGGTCATGAGCGTCGAGCCCGGTTTCGGCGGGCAGTCGTTCATGCCCGAGGTGTTGTCCAAGGCCAAAGCCGTTCGGGCACTGGTTGATTCCGGCGATCTGCGCCTGGTCGTCGAGATCGACGGCGGAATCAACTCGGATACGATTGAGCAGGCCGCCGAGGCCGGAATCGACTGCTTCGTCGCCGGTTCGGCCGTGTACGACACCGCTGATCCTGCTGCTGCGGTGCGCGATCTCCGCGCTCGAGCCGTTCGCGCGTCCCACCACCTGTCGTGAGCGACGCCCCTGGCGCAGTCGTATCGATCCTCGAGGCCATGACCCTTGCCGTCGAGGCATCCGAGTCCGCCCGGGGCATCAGTAGTCCCAACCCTCCGGTCGGTGCCGTGATCCTCGATTCTCGCGGCGCCGTTGTGGGTATCGGATCCACGCGTCCACCCGGCGGACCACACGCCGAGATCGTCGCACTCACCGAAGCAGGCGAACGGGCGCGCGGTGGCACTGCACTAGTGACGCTCGAGCCGTGCAATCACACGGGCCGCACCGGTCCCTGTTCGCAGGCGCTCGTCGCGGCCGGGGTCGCGTCGGTCGTCTATGCGGTGGCCGATCCGAACCCGCTCGCGTCCGGAGGGGCGGACATGCTGCGCACCGCCGGGATCCGAGTGGAACAGGGAATCGGTGCGAACCAGGTACAGCAGGGGCCACTGCGGGCGTGGCTGCACAAGCAACGCACCGGACGCCCGCACGTGACGTGGAAGTACGCTGCCACCCTGGACGGCCGAAGCGCCGCAGCCGACGGCACCAGCCAGTGGATCACGGGTCCGCAGGCACGAGCACACGTGCACGTCGAGCGCGCCAAGCTCGACGCCATCGTCGTGGGAACCGGCACCGTCCTGGCCGACGATCCGCGGCTGACGGCGCGTCGCCCCGACGGCACCCTGGCACCGCATCAGCCGGTTCGAGTCGTCGTCGGGTCCAGGCTCGTACCGGAGACCGCGGCTATCCGCGGGCCGGAGGCACCCACGGTGTTTCTCGACACACACGATCCCGCTGCGGTGATCGATGCGCTCGGCGAGCACACCGACATCCAGATCGAAGGAGGACCGACCATGGCCGGCGCGTTCCTGGCCGCCGGTCTCGTGGACCGCGTCGTGGCCTACATCGCGCCCGCGGTGTTGGGCACCGGACCTGCGGCGGTGGAGAATGCGGGAATCGGAACAATTGCCGACGCAATTCGGTTCCGCACGGAGACAGTCACCATGATCGGCAACGACATCGTTCTGAGTGTCGTGCCCGAAGGAGCGAAGTAGATGTTCACCGGAATTGTCGAAGAGCTCGGCGAGATCGTGGCGAAGGACGAACTGACCGACGCGGCTCGCTTCACCGTCCGTGGTCCCGTGGTTACCTCCGACGCAGGTCACGGCGACTCCATCGCGGTCAACGGCGTGTGTCTGACCGTCGTCGAAGTGCTTCCCGACGGCGGCTTCACCGCCGACGTCATGCAAGAGACGTTGAATCGCTCCAGTCTCGGGGCTCTCGAGGTCGGCAGTCGAGTCAATCTCGAACGCGCTGCAGCCCTGGGCAGCCGGCTCGGTGGGCACCTCGTCCAGGGCCACGTCGACGGCACCGGAACCGTCGCCGGCCGATCACCCTCCGAGAACTGGACGGTCGTGCGGATCAGCATGCCCACGTCGGTCGCGCGTTACGTCGTCGAGAAGGGCTCGATCACCGTCGATGGCGTTTCGCTCACCGTGTCCGGACTGGGAGTCGACGACGGAACACACTGGTTCGAGATCTCGCTGATTCCCACCACCCTCGACCTGACGACCCTCGGCACAGCCGAGGTCGGTTCGCCGGTCAACCTCGAAGTCGACGTCATCGCCAAGTACGTGGAGCGGCTGCAGACGATCGACGCACAGTAAGTACTGTTGAAGTGCACGCAGGTAACGGTGCACCGAAGACATTTCCAGGGCGCTGAGCCAGGCCCGAGACCTATGGAGCACTTTCGTGACCAGGTTCGACAGTATCGAGCGCGCAATTGCGGACATCGCTGCGGGCAAAGCAGTGGTGGTCGTCGACGACGAGGACCGTGAAAACGAAGGCGACCTGATCTTCGCCGCCGAGAAGGCCACCCCGGAACTGGTCGCCTTCATGGTCCGCTACACCTCGGGTTACCTCTGCGTTCCGCTGTCCGGTGAGGATTGCGATCGACTCGGCCTGCCGCCGATGTTCGCCACCAACCAGGACAAACACGGGACGGCGTACACCGTGACCGTCGACGCGCGCGAAGGTATCGGAACCGGTATTTCCGCCTCCGACCGAGCCGCAACGATGCGCCTTCTCGCCGACCCGGATACCGGTGCCAACGACTTCACCCGTCCCGGCCACGTCGTACCGCTGCGGGCCAAGGAAGGTGGAGTGCTGCGTCGCCCCGGACATACCGAGGCGGCCGTCGACCTCGCCCGCATGGCCGACCTGCGTCCCGCCGGAGTCATCTGCGAGATCGTCAGTCAGAAGGACGAGGGAGCGATGGCGCAGACGGACGAGCTGCGGGTGTTCGCCGACGAGCACGATCTCGCGCTGATCTCCATCGCCGACCTCATCGCCTGGCGCCGTAAGCACGAGAAGCATGTGGTGCGGGTGGCGGACGCACGGATCCCCACCAGCCACGGCACGTTCCGAGCCGTCGGCTACCAGAGCATCTACGACGAGGTCGAACACGTCGCATTGGTGCGCGGCGACATCGCGGGGCCGGATGGCGACGGCAGCGACGTCCTGGTCCGGGTGCACTCGGAATGCCTCACCGGCGACGTCTTCGGATCCCTCCGGTGCGACTGCGGGCCGCAACTCGATGCGGCCCTCGAAATGGTGGCCGCCGAGGAACGCGGAATCGTGCTGTACATGCGCGGACACGAAGGCCGAGGAATCGGTCTGCTGCACAAGCTGCAGGCTTACCAGCTTCAGGACGCGGGCTCGGACACCGTCGATGCCAACCTGCAGCTCGGCCTGCCCGCCGACTCCCGGGACTACGGAATCGGTGCCCAGATCCTCGTCGACCTCGGGGTGTCGTCCATGCGTCTGCTCACCAACAACCCGGCCAAGCGCGTCGGGCTCGACGGCTACGGCCTGCACGTCACCGAGCGAGTGCCGATGCCGTTGCGCGCCAACGCCGAAAACCTCACGTACCTGCGTACCAAACGCGACCGAATGGGCCACGACCTCACGGGGTTGGACGACTTCGAGAATGGTCATTCCGCAGGCTCCACTCCTGTCGAAAATGGTCGTTCCGCAGGCTCCACTCCTGTCGAAAATGGTCATTCCGCAGGCTCCACTCCTGTCGAAAATGGTCATTCCGCAGGCTCCACTCCTGTCGAAAAGGGGGTCACACCATGAGCGGCGAAGGCGAACCCACCCTCCAACTGGCAGGTGCCAGTGACCTGAAGCTGGCGATCGTCGCCGGTCAGTGGCACCAGAAAATATCCCAGGCGCTGCTCGACGGTGCGTTGCGCAAAGCAGAATCGGCGGGGGTGCAGGACGTCACGGTCGTTCGTGTCGCCGGTGCCATCGAGCTACCCGTTGTCGCGCAGACGCTGGCCCGTAACCACGACGCCGTCGTTGCGCTCGGCGTCGTCATCCGCGGAGGTACACCGCATTTCGAGTACGTGTGCGATGCCGTCACGGCCGGCTTGACGCGAGTGTCGCTGGACGAGGGCACACCGGTGACCAACGGGGTGCTCACCACCAACGACGAGCAGCAGGCCCTCGATCGTGCCGGACTGCCCGGTTCGTTCGAGGACAAGGGCGCGCAGGCCACCGCGGCCGCGATCGACACGGCGCTGACTCTCAAGCATCTGCGCCAGCCGTGGACGAACCAGGAGTTCACGTGACCGGCAGCAAACCGACCCCGCAGTGGGACATGGAAGTGAAGTCGCGAAAGTCCTCTCGTTACGCCATAGCGACGGCGATACTGCTCGTCGTGGCTCATTCGACGGTTGCCATCCTGCTGCGGGTATCCCCGACCGGGGTGTACTTCCGGACCGCCGACCAACTCGCGATGGCAGGACTGGGACTGCTTCTGGGAAGCCTCGCACTGGTGCTGACTCGCCCGCGCATTCGCGTCGGTAGCGCGGGTGTCGCAGTACGAAATCTGCTCTCGGAGCGCCTGATCGAGTGGGATCTGGTCCGCGGACTGTCCTTTCCCGAGGGGGCGATGTGGGCCCGCATCGACATCCCGGACGACGAATTCATCATTGTGATGGCCATCCAGTCGAACGATCGTGACTACGCAGTCGACGCGGTGCGAAAGTTTCGGGCGCTCGAACGGAAATACGCACCCGCTGCGTCCGTTCCGGACCGACGCGGTGAACCAGAACAGAAGTAGGAGGCGCGCACCGCACCTGAGCTGGGGATGCGGAGAACGTCGGACCCGGCGACTAACGTGGATGCCGTGTCCGACCCCGCTACCTACCGTCCGGCCACCGGAACTATCCCGGTGGAACCGGGGGTGTACAAATTTCGAGATCCCCATGGTCGCGTCGTCTACGTGGGTAAGGCCAAGAGCCTCCGCAGTCGGCTCAACTCGTACTTCGCCGACGTCGCCTCGCTGCATCCACGCACGCGTCAGATGGTCACCACCGCAGCGTCGGTGGAATGGACGGTCGTCACCACAGAAGTAGAGGCACTGCAGCTCGAGTACAACTGGATCAAGGAGTTCGATCCGCGGTTCAACGTCCGGTATCGCGACGACAAGAGCTACCCGATGCTCGCGGTGACGATGAACGAGGAATTCCCGCGGCTGTTCGTCTACCGCGGACCCAGGCGAAAAGGCGTTCGCTACTTCGGTCCCTATGCCCATGCATGGGCCATTCGCGAGACGCTGGATCTCTTGCTCAGGGTGTTTCCCGCACGTACCTGCTCGACCGGAGTGTTCAAGCGACACAACCAGATAGGTCGACCGTGCCTACTGGGGTACATCGACAAGTGTTCGGCACCGTGCGTCGGCCGGGTCAGCGCGCAGGAGCACCGCAGCACCGTCGAGGACTTCTGCGATTTCCTCGCCGGCAAGACCGACAAGCTCGTGCGGCAGCTCGAGAAGAAGATGCAGGTGGCATCCGAGGAATTGGACTTCGAAACCGCAGCGCGCTTGCGCGACGACGTCGGCGCGCTGCGTCGAGCATTGGAGAAGCAGGCCGTCGTACTCGGCGACGGTACCGACGCAGACCTCGTCGCCTTCGCCACCGATGCGCTCGAAGCTGCCGTTCAGGTTTTCCACGTGCGAGGTGGCCGCGTTCGGGGACAACGCGGTTGGGTGGTGGAGAAGGCGGGCGAAGTGATCGAGCGACAGGACGAGGCCGATCTGCCCGCTCTGGTCGAGCAGTTTCTCACTCAGTTCTACGGCGAGCAGGCCGCGCTGACCGCCCAGGCACCCGGTGGTGACGACGGTGGTTCCAATGCAGTGCCACGCGAGGTACTGGTGCCGGTTCTACCGGAGAACGCCGACGAGGTACAGGTGTGGCTCAGTGAACTCCGGGGGTCCAATGTCACGCTGCGCGTTCCTCAGCGCGGCGACAAGAAGGCGTTGGCGGAAACCGTCGAGCGCAACGCCAAGGAAGCCCTCCAGCAGCACAAACTGAAGCGTGCGGGCGATTTCACATCGAGATCCGCTGCGCTGCAGGGGATTCAGGAAGCTCTGGATCTGGATTCGGCACCCCTGCGCATCGAGTGCATCGATATCTCGCACGTGCAGGGAACCGACGTGGTCGCATCGCTCGTCGTGTTCGAGGACGGGCTACCGCGCAAGAGCGACTACCGCCATTACGCAATCAAGGAAGCGGCCGGAGACGGGCATTCCGACGACGTCGCCAGCATTGCAGAGGTGACCCGGCGACGATTCCTCCGGCACTCCGCCGATGGGTCGACCGAAGGAAGCGGAGGCGATCTGGCACCGGAAGCCGCTCTCGATCCCCAGACCGGCAGACCACGAAAGTTCGCGTATCCACCGAACCTGTTCGTCGTGGACGGCGGTGCCCCTCAGGTGGCAGCGGCCGCGGCCGTGTTGGACGAACTGGGCGTGACCGACGTGGCAGTGGTGGGTCTGGCGAAGCGACTCGAAGAGGTCTGGGTGCCGGGCGAGGAAGATCCCGTCATCCTGCCGCGAACCAGCGAGTCCCTCTATCTTCTGCAGCGAGTGCGCGACGAGGCGCACCGATTCGCGATCACATTCCACCGCAGCAAGCGGTCGCGTCGCATGACGGCCTCGGCTCTCGATTCGGTCCGCGGACTCGGGGAATCGAGGCGAACGGCCCTGGTCGCACACTTCGGTTCCGTCGCCAATCTCAAGCGTGCGACGGTCGCGGAAATCGTCGAGGTGCCCGGAATCGGTGAGACGACCGCGAAGTCGGTGCTGGCGGCGCTCGGTTCGGACGCGGACGACGCCGATGTAAGCGATGATGGCAACGCAACTGCAACGACATCGGGCGAGAACACGACGCAACATGCGATCTCGCCGCGCGTGGAATCGGCGGGACAGGCTTCGTAGTGAGCGAACATCAGACAACGAGACATTCACCGTCCGACGAGCACCTCGAGCAGCCCTCCGAGGACGGGTCGCGCCACGACGGGATCGAGGTGGCGTTGGTCACCGGCGTCTCCGGTGCCGGATTGCGCACCGCAGCCAAAATTCTCGAAGACCTCGGCTGGTACGTCGCCGACAACCTGCCGCCCGAGCTGATCTCGAAGATGGTCGATCTCGGCTTGGAGTCCAAGCCGCGCATCGAGCGACTCGCACTGGTGATGGACGTCCGAAGCCGGCTGTTCACGGGCGATCTGGGGTGGGTGGTCAAGGAGCTCGACTCCAAGGGTGTGCGCAATCGAGTGCTGTTTCTGGACGCATCCGACGCCGTGCTGATTCGTCGATTCGAGTCCAACCGGCGCAGCCATCCACTGCAGAACGACGGCCAGGATGCCACGCTGACCGAAGGCATCACTGCCGAACGGATGCGGCTCGCCCAGGTCAAGGCTGCGGCAGATCTCACGGTGGACACCACGTCTCTGTCGGTGCACCAACTGCGGCGCAAGATCGAGACGGTGTTCGGTGCTGCCGAGATCAGCGGCGTCGGCGTCACCGTGCAGTCGTTCGGCTTCAAGTACGGCCTCCCGATGGACGCCGACCTGGTCTGCGATGTGCGCTTTCTGCCCAATCCGCATTGGGTGCCGGAGCTCCGCGAACACACGGGACAGGACGAGGACGTCCGCGATTACGTCCTGGGGCAGAACGGAGCACGCGACTACCTGGAGTCGTACACGCACGTCCTGAATCTGACGATCGAGGGTTACGTTCGGGAAGGCAAGAGGTACATGACGGTAGCGGTGGGCTGCACCGGAGGAAAACATCGAAGTGTCGCGATGACGGAGGCGTTGGCCGCGATACTTGCCGAACAGGGCGATGTGTCCGTGCGCGTGCTGCATCGCGATCTGGGTCGCGAATGAACGAGTTCGGCATCGACGAGTCGGCAACCGGCCCCAAGATCGTCGCGCTCGGCGGTGGGCACGGTCTGTACGCCACCCTCTCCGCAGCCAGGCTCCTCGGTCACGACGTCACCGCCATCGTCACGGTCGCCGACGACGGAGGATCCTCGGGTCGTCTGCGTGCCGAGCTCGGCGTCATCCCGCCCGGAGATCTGCGGATGGCCCTGGCTGCGCTGGCACGTTCCGACGAGCGAACGCAACTGTGGACCGATGTTCTTCAGCACCGGTTCGGAGGCACGGGCGCGCTGGCCGGACATTCGGTCGGCAACCTCATTCTCGCCGGCCTCACCGAGGTGCTGGGAGACCCGATCGCTGCGCTCGACGAAATGGTACGGATGCTCGGAATCGAGGGTCGAGTGCTCCCGATGTCGCCCATCGCACTCGACATCGAGGCCGACGTCTCCGGTCTCGAGGACGACCCCCGCGTCAGCCGCGTCATCCGCGGGCAGGTTGCCGTCGCGACCACCCCGGGAAAGGTGCGGCGCGTGCGGTTGCTGCCCACCGACCCGCCGGCGTCGCTGGAGGCGTTGACGGCGATCGACGAGGCCGACCTGGTGGTGCTGGGCCCCGGTTCATGGTTCTCGAGTGTCATTCCCCACGTTCTGGTGCCGGATCAGCTCGCCGCGCTTGCTCGTATTTCTGCACCGAAGGTGCTCGTGTTGAACCTGGCACCCGAACTGGGGGAGACCACCGGATTCTCCGCCGAGCGTCATGTCCACGTACTCTCCCAACACGCACCTGATTTGGGAATCGACTTCGTGTTGGTCGATTCCGCCTCGGTCCCGGAGGGCAGCAACCGCGAACACGTAGCGCGGGCAGCGGCTCGGCTCGGTGCCGAGGTCGTCTACGTCGATGTTGCCGAAAACGGCACTCACGCACATCATTACGGAAAGCTTGCTGCGGCTCTCGGCTCCATCCTGTCGTCCACCGGCGGCACGGCACCGACTGCTGCACGCAGAGAGGGGATCACTTCGTGGCCATGACAGCGGAGGTCAAGGACGAGCTGAGCAGGCTCACCGTCAGTCAGGTCAGTTGCCGCAAGGCCGAGGTGTCCGCGCTCCTACGATTCGCCGGTGGATTGCACATTGTCGCCGGTCGGGTGGTGGTCGAGGCCGAGGTCGATCTCGGGTCCATTGCCAGGCGGCTCCGTCGCGAAATCTTCGAGTTGTACGGCTACTCCTCGGACGTCCACATGCTCGGTGCAGGCGGACTGCGCAAGACATCGCGCTACGTGGTCCGGGTGGCCAAGGACGGCGAGGCCCTGGCTCGCCAGACCGGGCTGCTGGATCTGCGTGGGCGCCCGGTTCGCGGACTGCCCGCGCAGGTCGTCGGCGGCACGGTGGGGGACTCGGAGGCTGCGTGGCGCGGCGCGTTCCTGGCACACGGCTCGCTCACCGAGCCGGGCCGGTCTTCGGCGCTCGAAATCAGCTGCCCAGGCCCCGAGGCTGCGTTGGCCCTCGTCGGAGCGGCGCGCAGGCTCGGCGTAGCTGCGAAGGCTCGCGAGGTGCGCGGAACCGATCGAGTGGTCGTGCGGGACGGCGAGGCCATCGGAGCGTTGCTGACCCGTATGGGCGCACAGGACACCCGACTCGTCTGGGAAGAACGTCGAATGCGGCGTGAGGTCAGGGCGACCGCCAATCGACTGGCCAATTTCGACGACGCCAACCTCCGCCGATCGGCGCGGGCCGCCGTCGCCGCCGCAGCACGCGTCGAACGCGCCCTGAACATTCTCGGTGACGACGTCCCGGATCATCTCGCTGCGGCGGGTTCGCTCCGAGTCCAGCACCGCCAGGCTTCTTTGGAAGAACTCGGGCAGTTGGCCGACCCGCCGATGACCAAGGACGCAGTGGCGGGACGCATCCGACGCCTGCTGTCCATGGCCGACCGCAAGGCCAAGGAAACCGGAGTTCCGGACACCGAGTCCGCGGTCACCGCGGAGTTGCTCGACGAGGCGTGATCGCCCCGATCGAGTGATGCGCGCGCTCGGCCTGCGCGCACACTAGGGTAGGAACCGCGTGTGGCACCCCGCACGCAGGCACAATCAGACATCTGTTTTCACAACTTTTAGGAGCGAACAGTGACGATCCGGGTAGGCGTCAACGGCTTCGGCCGCATCGGGCGAAACTTCTTCAGGGCTGTCGATGCGCAGAAGGCGCTCGGTACCACCGACATCGAAATCGTTGCTGTCAACGACCTGACCGACAACGCGTCGCTCGCACACCTGCTCAAGTACGACTCGATCCTCGGCCGCTTGCCGCACGACGTCTCGCTCGAAGGTGAAGACACCATCGTCGTCGGCGGCCAGAAGATCAAGGCGCTGTCGCTGCGCGAGGGCCCGTCCGCACTTCCGTGGGGAGACCTGGGCGTCGACGTCGTCGTCGAGTCCACCGGCATCTTCACCGACGCCTCGAAGGCCCAGGGTCACATCGACGCCGGTGCCAAGAAGGTCATCATCTCCGCGCCTGCCAAGGGCGAGGACATCACCATCGTCATGGGCGTCAACGACGACAAGTACGACGGCAGCCAGAACATCATCTCCAACGCCTCGTGCACCACCAACTGCCTCGGCCCCATAGCCAAGGTCCTCGACGACGAGTTCGGCATCGTCTCGGGTCTGATGACCACGATTCACGCATACACGCAGGACCAGAACCTGCAGGACGGCCCGCACAGCGACCTGCGTCGTGCGCGCGCTGCAGCGCTCAACGTCGTCCCCACCGGCACCGGCGCAGCCAAGGCCATCGGCCTGGTTCTCCCGCAGCTGCTCGGCAAGCTCGACGGCTACGCATTGCGGGTGCCGATCCCCACCGGTTCGGTCACCGACCTGACCGCGCTGCTGAAGAAGAAGGCCAGCGCCGAGGACGTCAACGCTGCGATGAAGGCTGCTGCCGAGGGCCCGCTGAAGGGCATTCTGAAGTACAACACCGATCCCATCGTGTCCTCGGACATCGTGACGGACCCGGCTTCGTCCATCTTCGACGCGCCGCTGACGAAGGTCATCGACGACCAGGTCAAGATCGTCTCCTGGTACGACAACGAGTGGGGCTACTCCAACCGCCTCGCCGACCTCATCGGTCTCGTCGGCAAGTCCCTCTGACACCGATGGCTGTCAAGACACTGCAAGATCTGCTCGATGCCGGTGTCGAAGGCCGTGGCGTCCTCGTGCGATCGGACTTCAATGTTCCGCTCGAGGACGGCACGATCACCGATCCCGGCCGTATCCAGGCGTCGATCCCGACTCTTCGAACGCTGGTCGAGGCGGGTGCCAAGGTCATCGTGACCGCCCACCTCGGGCGCCCGGACGGCAAGCCCGACGCGAAGTACAGCCTGGCTCCGGTCGCGGCGAAGCTGGGCGAGCTGCTGGGACGCCACGTGCAGCTCGCGGGCGACGTGGTGGGCCAGGACGCCGAGGCTCGTGCCGAGGGTCTGACCGACGGCGACGTGTTGTTGCTGGAGAACATTCGTTTCGATCCGCGCGAGACCAGCAAGGACGAGTCCGAGCGAGCTGCTCTGGCTCGTGAGCTCGTTGCTCTCGCCGGAGACGACGCAGCGTTCGTCTCTGATGGATTCGGCGTCGTGCACCGTAAGCAGGCGTCGGTCTACGACGTGGCGCAGTTGCTGCCGCATTACGCGGGCACCCTCGTCGCTGCCGAGGTCGAGGTGCTGGCCAAGCTCACCGAGGATGCGGCACGTCCGTACGCGGTGGTTCTCGGCGGCTCCAAGGTCTCGGACAAGCTCGGCGTCATCGAGGCATTGGCCCCCAAGGTCGACACTCTCGTCATCGGCGGCGGCATGGCGTTCACTTTCCTTGCCGCGCAGGGATATTCGGTCGGTAACTCGCTACTGCAGGAGGATCAGATCGGGGTCTGCAAGGACCTGCTCGAGCGGTTCGGTGACGTGATCCACCTGCCCGTCGACATCGTCGTGGGAGACAAGTTCGCGGCCGACGCCGAGGCGAAGACCGTCAAGGCCTCCGAGATTCCGGACGGCTGGATGGGCCTGGACATCGGACCCGACTCGGTCAGTCGTTTTGCCGTCGTCCTCTCGAATGCCAAGACCGTCTTCTGGAACGGGCCGGCCGGTGTGTTCGAGTTCGACGCCTTCTCGGCCGGCACCAAGGGCATCGCAGAAGCGATCATCGGAGCCACCGAGAAGGGCGCGTTCAGTGTCGTCGGCGGCGGCGACTCCGCGGCGGCGGTGCGCACCCTCGGGCTGCCCGACGACGGCTTCTCGCACATCTCCACCGGCGGCGGTGCATCCCTCGAATACCTCGAAGGCAAGCAGCTCCCCGGCCTATCCGTACTGGAGGCGTAACGCATGGCACGTAAGCCGCTCATCGCGGGCAACTGGAAGATGAACCTCAACCACCTCGAGGCCATCTCGCTGGTGCAGAAAATCGCTTTCTCGTTGCCCGAGAAGTACTTCGACAAGGTCGATGTGACGGTGATCCCGCCGTTCACCGACATTCGCAGCGTGCAGACCCTGGTCGAGGGCGACAAACTCCTGCTCACCTACGGTGCGCAGGACGTGTCGTCCGAGGACAAGGGTGCCTTCACCGGTGAGATCAGCGGATCGATGCTGGCCAAGCTGGGGTGCACCTACGTTGTCGTCGGTCACTCCGAACGACGCACGCTGCACAGCGAGGACGATGCCGTCGTGCTCGCCAAGACGAAGGCGGCGCTGAAGAACGGTCTCACCCCGATCGTGTGCATCGGAGAGGGTCTGAATATCCGCGACGCCGGCGAGCACGTCGCCTACAACGTGGCTCAGCTGCGGGGTTCGCTCGACGGATTGTCGGCCGACGACATCTCCAAGGTCGTCATCGCCTACGAGCCGGTATGGGCAATCGGTACCGGCCGGGTCGCGTCGGCGTCGGACGCTCAGGAAGTGTGCGGTGCCATCCGTGAGGAGCTGAAGTCGCTCGCCTCGGCCGAGGTCGCCGCGGGCGTGCGAGTGCTTTACGGCGGCTCGGTCAATGCCAAGAACGTCGGCGAGATCGTCGGCCAGCCCGATGTCGATGGCGCACTGGTCGGCGGCGCTTCACTCAAAGCGGACGAGTTCGCCACGTTGTCGGCCATTGCCGCAGGTGGACCCCTGCCCTGATCGGCCGGCGGCACCGCTGATTCCACCGGTTTTCGGACACCTCGCGTCGGCGGGGTGTCCGAAGCCGTTCGCGGGGCCAGGTAGGCTGCTGAAGGCATCGAATCGAGTTTGAGGTGGACATGGATCTGTTTCTGGATATTCTGCTGGTCATCACCAGCCTGGCACTGATCTTGCTGATCCTGCTGCATCGCGGCAAGGGCGGCGGATTGTCCAGCCTGTTCGGTGGCGGAGTGCAGTCCAGCCTCTCCGGTTCCACCGTCGTCGAGAAGAACCTCGATCGACTCACGGTCTTCACCGGCATCATCTGGCTCATCGCCATCCTCGGTATCGGCCTGGAGATCAAGTACACCTGATCGAATGCTGCTCCGAGTGCGAGTTGGTGACGGAGCGGCGATACTGGGTGAATGAGCGAATTCTCCTACGAGTCAGTCGGTTCCCCAGCATTCGTTCCACCGACAGCTCAGGGTCGGGAGTTGACCGAGCCTCTCCGTGAGGACATTCGCTACCTCGGCGGCATCCTGGGTGAGATCATTCGCGAACACGAGGGCGACGACGTGTTCGATCTCATCGAGGCTGCACGTGTCGAGTCCTTCGCCGTCCGACGGTCCGAGATCGAACGGGACGATTCGGTAGGTCGCTACACCGATGTGGAAGTGGCACAGGCAGTTCCACTCATTCGAGCGTTCAGCCACTTTTCGCTGTTGGCCAACCTCGCCGAAGATCTACACCGTGAACGGCGTCGAGCAATCCACCTCGACCGCGAAGATCCGCCGCAGGACAGCAGTCTCGACGCCACCTGGCTGAAGATCGATGCCGCGGCTCCGTCGCGCGAGCAGGTCGCCGCCGCACTGACCGATGCGCTGGTGGCTCCGGTGATCACCGCCCACCCCACCGAGACACGTCGACGCACCGTCTTCGATGTGCAGTCGAAAATAACCGAACTGATGCGCAGGCGCGATGTGGCCACCGCAGCCGTCGAAGGCAAAGCTGCACGCGCGACCAACGAACTGGCCTCGATCGACACCCAGATCCGTCGACAAGTGCTCACCCTGTGGGAGACGGCCTTGATTCGACTGTCGCGCTTGCGAATTCAGGACGAGATCGAAGTAGGCCTGCGTTACTTCGATTCCTCGTTGTTCGACGTCATGCCGGCCCTCAATGCCGATGTGCGCGCAGCGCTTCGGGCGCGGTGGCCCGAGGACGACCTGCTGCCCCGCCCCATTCTGCGCCCCGGTTCGTGGATCGGCGGTGATCGAGACGGCAATCCGAATGTGACCGCAGAGGTAGTGCACACTGCGACGCATCAGGCGGGCTACGTCGCATTCGAGCACTACCTCGACGAGCTGGTCGGACTGGAGAAGGAACTCTCGATGTCCGCGCGTCTGGTGGACGTCACCGAAGATCTCGCAGCTCTGGCCGACGCCTCGAGCGAACCGGACGACAGGCGATCGGACGAGCCGTATCGGGTTGCCGTCGTCGGCATTCGAGCCCGGCTCACTGCCACCGCCCAGGCGGTACTCGACGCGGTGCCGGTCGCGGGGATAGACCTCGGGGCGCAGAAGTACGACGGACCCCAGGACATCCTCGATGACCTCGAAGTCATCGATCGTGCGCTACGGGCCGACGGCGATGCACTGATCGCAGACGATCGCTTGCTTCGGCTCCGACGATCGGTGGAGACGTTCGGATTCCATCTGCAGGCGCTGGACATGCGGCAGAACTCGGAAACACACGAGGAAGTGGTCGCAGAACTGCTCGCCTGGGCTGGTGTGCATCCGGACTACGCGTCCCTCGACGAAGGCGAGCGCGTGTCCGTACTGGCGCAGGAGCTCGCCACTCGACGCCCGTTGATCGGCCCCAACGCGGAACTCAGTGAACTCGCCACCAAGGAACTGGGCATCGTCAGGGCCGCCAAGGAGGCCATCGACCATCTGGGTCCCGACGCGATCCAGAACTACATCATCAGTATGTGTCAGTCGGTCAGTGACATGCTCGAGGCAGCGTTACTGCTCAAGGAAGCGGGGATCTTCGACCCCGGAACCGACGGCTCGGTGCCGACGTCCACGGTGGGTGTCGTTCCGCTGTTCGAGACCATCGAGGATCTCCAGCAAGGCGCAGCGACGTTGCTGGCAACCCTCGACGTTCCGATCTACCGCGCCCTCGTTGCCGGGCGCGGAATGAATCAGGAAGTCATGCTGGGGTACTCGGACTCGAACAAGGACGGCGGGTATCTCGCAGCCAACTGGGCCCTCTACCGCGCCGAGTTGGACCTGCTCGAGGCCTCCCGCAAGACGGGTATTCGTCTGCGGCTCTTCCACGGTCGCGGCGGCACCGTCGGCCGAGGCGGCGGACCGAGCTACGACGCGATCCTGGCGCAGCCGCCCGGAGTGGTGCAGGGTTCGCTTCGGCTCACCGAACAGGGCGAGATCATCGCGGCGAAATACGCCGAGCCGTCGATGGCGCGCCGCAACCTGGAGTCGCTGGTCGCAGGAACCCTCGAATCGACTCTGCTGAACGTGGAGGGTCTCGGCGACGCAGCAGAAGCCGCGTACGACATCCTGGACGACCTCGCGGCCAAGGCTCGGGCGGCATACGGCCGGCTGGTGCACGAGGAGCCCGGTTTCGTCGAGTATTTCCGCACCTCGACACCGGTTGCCGAGGTCGGCGAGCTGAACATCGGCTCCCGCCCCGCATCGAGGAAGCCCACGAACTCGGTGTACGACCTGCGTGCCATTCCATGGGTCATGTCGTGGAGTCAGTGCCGCGTCATGCTGCCCGGGTGGTACGGCACCGGTTCGGCATTTCAGGAGTGGGTCGGCGACGACGATTCCAAGCTCGAGGTGCTCACCGACCTGTATCGAAAGTGGCCGTTCTTCCAGACCGTTCTGTCCAACCTCGCGCAGGTCATGGCCAAGTCGGATCTGGGCATCGCCGCTCGGTACGCGGAGTTGGTTCCCGACGCAGACCTACGCGCACGGATCTTCGGCATGATCGAGGCCGAACACGCCACGACGGTGCGGATGTACCTGAAGATCACCGGCCACAGTCGACTGCTCGAAGACAACCCGTCGCTGGAACGCTCCGTGCACAACCGGTTCCCGTACCTGGAGCCACTCAATCAGATGCAGGTCGAGATGCTCCGGCGCTACCGCAACGGCGACGACGACGAACGCGTCAAGCGAGGGATCCTGCTGACGATGAACGGTCTCGCGACGGCGCTGCGCAACAGCGGCTAGCCCCTGTGCGCGTTGTGCGTACCCAGGTGTACGCACAACGCTCACGACAGGCGCGGAACCGGTCGGCGGCGGGTGGCGTCCAAGAAGTATGAGGCAGTGCAGCAACGACACCGAGGCCTGGCGAGACGGATCCGCCTACCGCGCGAACGGTAGGCGGATCGGTCGCTCGACAACAGGACGTTTCAGGGGCATCGCCGGCTACGAGGACAATCGGCCGGGGTGTGACCCCGACGCCGTCGAAACCGACTAGCCGAGTGGTGTCAGTCCGTGTCCAGCTCGGATGCTGCGCCGGCGTCGAGGAACCAGACCGTCGACTCGGTGCCCAGAGCGCCGGCCGACGGAACGTCGTCGGAGTCGGCCCCGCCCACCGCAGCCGCGACGGCGTCGGCCTTGTTCGCGCCCGATACGAGCAACCACACGTGCTGTGCGCGGCGAATCGCCGGCAGTGTCAGTGTGATGCGCACCGGAGGAGGCTTGGGGGAGTCCTCGACTGCAACGACGAAGCGATGCTCCTCGCGGACCGCGTCCGTGTGTGGGAACAGCGAATTGATATGCCCCTCGCCTCCCATACCCAGCAGATGGATGTCGAACGCCGGTGTCGGTTCGCCTTCGGAGTGAGAATGCAAGATCTGCGCATACGTCGCAGCTGCCACCTCGGGGTCGCTTCCGTGTGGTCCGTCGGACGCAGCCATGCGGAACACCCGGTCCGGATGGACGTC
This sequence comes from Rhodococcus sp. NPDC078407, assembly GCF_044542515.1. NCBI lineage: Bacteria > Bacillati > Actinomycetota > Actinomycetes > Mycobacteriales > Nocardiaceae > Rhodococcus > Rhodococcus sp. NPDC078407. The sequence continues at coordinate 95,749 of NZ_JBITUQ010000003.1, forward strand.
GACGTGATCGAGCAGAGCCTGCGAGGCCTGCACCTCGTTGCGTTCCGGGTCACCGGCGGGGAGGAAGCGCTCGTCACCGAAGTAGATGTCGACCTTGCTCCAGTCGATCGATCCGGAATCCTGACGTAGTGCTTCCAACAACGCTATGCCCGTGCCACCGCCGGTCAGTACCACCGACGCCGTGCCTCGCTCGGCCTGCGCGGCCGTGACGACGTCGACGAATCGAGACCGAGCGGCGTCGACCAGGGACTGCGCGTCCAGATATCGAAGAACCGATGTCTTACTCATAGCTCACTTTCGACAGTCCGTGCAGGGCGAGTTCGTAGATCTCGTCGGTATCGAGACGGCGTAATTCCTCGGCGAGGCATTCGCGGGTGTTGCGACGTGCGAGCGCTACTTCGGCGTCGGGCTGACCGGTACGCCGCAAGGTCGCGGTCTTACCGGTCTGCGGTCGCGTCAGCGAAATGCTGCTGTTGTCTCTGATCAGCTCCACCTTCAGCTCGCCCGCACGGCGGTGGACCGGCACGTCGAGTTTGGCGGCCAGCCAACCGGCCAGAATGTCGAGTGCGGGCTCCTCTGCCAGTCCGGACACCGTGGCCGAGACGACGGCCTCGAACGGAGCCTGGTCGAGCGCGGTGGCCAACAGGCCACGCCAGTAGGTGATGCGACTCCAGGAGAGATCGGTGTCACCCTCGGTGTAGCTGCTGAGCCGTCCCTTGATGGCCGCAGTGGTGTCGGGGGAGTTGGTGGCATCGGTGATACGTCGAATTGCCAGCCGCCCCAGCGGATCCTTCGCCGGAACGGTCGGTGCCTCGTCCGGCCACCACGCCACGATGGGGGTGTCGGGAAGGAGGAAAGGAATGACGACGCTGTGCTCGTGATCGGCGAGCTCGCCGTTCAGGCGCAGGACGACGACTTCCGACGCGCCGGCGTCTCCTCCGACTCGGATCTGTGCGTCGAGGCTCGACTCGGCCGATCGGTCGCCGCGGATGAGCACGATGACGCGGCACGGGTGCTCGCGACTCGCCTCGTTCGCGGCGTCGATCGCTCTCTCTGCTTTCGCCGGATCACGACTGGCGACGATGAGGGTCAGCACGCGGCCGATCGTCACCGCGCCACCTGCCTCGCGCACCTCCACCAACTTCTTGCCGACCTCGGCCGTCGTGGTGGCGGGAATGTCGACAATCACGGCCTTCTCCATTCGCGTCCGGTGCGGTGCATCATCTCGTCACCCGAGGACGGGCCCCAGGTGCCTGCCTCGTACGGCTCGGCCGTTCCGCCCGAGGCCCAGTACTCGAGAATCGGGTCCAGGATCTTCCACGACAACTCCACTTCGGCATTGACCGGGAAGAGCGAGGGCTCGCCGAGGAGTACATCGAGAATGAGTCGCTCGTATGCCTCCGGCGAGGACTCGGTGAACGCCTGTCCGTAGCTGAAATCCATGCTGACGTCGCGTACCTGCATGCTCGACCCGGGAACTTTGGAGCCGAAACGCATCGTGACGCCCTCGTCGGGCTGAACTCGGATCACCAATGCGTTCTGACCGAGTTCCTCGGTCATCGTGGCATCGAACGGCAGATGGGGAGCCCGCTTGAACACCATTGCGATCTCGGTAACTCTGCGGCCCAAGGCTTTTCCAGTGCGCAGGTAGAACGGCACTCCGCCCCACCGTCGCGTGTCCACTTCCATGGTGATGGCGGCGTACGTTTCGGTGTTGGACTCGGAGTCGAAACCTTCTTCTTCCTTGAGGCCCTTCACCTTCTGGCTACCCTGCCAACCTGCGGAGTACTGACCCCGGGCAGAGGTGCGATCGAGAGGTTCGGCGAGCTTCGTTGCCGAGAGCACTTTGATCTTCTCGGACTGCAGTTCGGTTGGGTTGAAGCTGACCGGCTCTTCCATCGCAGTGATGGCGAGCAGCTGCAGAAGATGGTTCTGAATGACGTCGCGGGCTGCGCCGATACCGTCGTAATAGCCGGCGCGGCCGCCCAATCCGATGTCCTCGGCCATCGTGATCTGGACGTGATCGACGTAGTGCGCATTCCAGATCGGATCGAACAACTGGTTGGCGAAGCGCAGTGCCAGAATGTTCTGCACCGTCTCCTTGCCGAGATAGTGATCGATCCGAAAAACGGTGTCCTCCGGGAACACTCGGTTCACGATCGCGTTGAGTTCCTTCGCGCTCTGCAGATCGTGGCCGAACGGCTTCTCTATGACGACGCGTCGCCAGTTCCCTTCCTGACCCTGAGCCAGACCCGAACGCGAAAGCTGTTGTAGTACAACAGGAAAAGCGCCGGGTGGGATCGAGAGGTAGAAGGCGTGGTTTCCGCCGGTGCCGCGAGTGGAGTCGAGTTCGGTCAGTGTCCGCGACAGCTCGTCGAACGCAGCATCGTCGTCGAACGAACCCTGAACGAATCGGAAGCCCTCGGCGAGGGTGTTCCACACCTCTTCACTGAACGAAGTCCGAGCATGATCGCGCACGGAGTCGTGCACGATCTTCTCGAAATCCTGGTTCTGCCATTCGCGCCGAGCGAACCCGACCAGGGCGAAACCGGGGGGTAGCAGCCCCCGGTTCGCCAGGTCGTACACCGCAGGCATGAGCTTCTTCCGCGCGAGGTCGCCGGTCACCCCGAAGATGACCATGCTGCACGGCCCGGCGATACGGGGGAGCCGCTTGTCTCGCGCGTCGCGAAGTGGGTTGAGCCAGTCCGCGGAATTCAGGTTTTCTGTGTCTGCGGTGGGCACAGGTCAGCTCTTCTGACCTGCTTGGCGGAGCTGCTCCTCGGTCGCTTCGAGCAACTCGTTCCAGGCAGCCTCGAACTTCTGCACGCCCTCGTTCTCCAACGTCAGGAAGACATCGGTGAGGTCGATGCCCAGCGCCGAGATGCGGTCGAAGATCTCCTGTGACTCCGGCCCCTTACCCGAGACGGTGTCGCCGACGATCTCACCGTGATCGGCGACCGCGTCCATGGTCTTCTCGGGCATCGTGTTCACGGTGTTGGGCGAGACGAGCTCGGTGACGTACATGGTGTCCGGGTAGGCATCGGACTTGACGCCGGTCGATGCCCACAACGGACGCTGCGGCCGCGCTCCGCTTCCGACGAGCTCGCGAAAACGCGGGGCGACCTCGAAGACCTGCTGGTAGGCGACGTACGCCAGGCGCGCGTTGGCCAGAGCTGCCTTGCCCTTGAGCTCCTCGGCGTCCGGGGTGCCGATCGCATCGAGACGGGAATCTATCTCGCTGTCCACGCGGGAGACGAAGAACGACGCGACCGAGTGGATCTTGTCGAGATCGTGACCGGCAGCGCGCGCTGCTTCGAGACCGTCCAGGTACGCGTTCATCACCAGTTCGTAGCGCTCGACGGAGAAGATCAGCGTCACGTTGACGCTGATTCCCTCGCCGACCACCTTCGCGATTGCGGGGATTCCTTCTTCGGTCGCCGGGATCTTGATGAGCAGATTCGGACGGTCGACGATCTTCCAGAGCTCGACGGCCTGCTCGTACGTCTTGTCGGCGTCGTGCGCCATGCGGGGATCGACCTCGATCGAGACTCGTCCGTCGACGCCGGCGCTGGCCTCGTACTGCGGTACGAGAATGTCGCACGCCTCACGAACGTCATCGGTGGTGACGGTGCGGATCGTGGTCTCGACGTCGGCACCCTCGCCGGCGAGCTTGGTGACCTGCTCGTTGTACGCGTCACCCTTGCTCAACGCGGCCTGGAAGATCGACGGGTTCGTCGTCACGCCGACGACGCTCTTGGTGTCGATCAGATCTTTGAGGTTGCCCGACCGGATGCGGTCGCGGGACAGGTCGTCCAGCCACACCGAGATTCCGGCGGCGGACAGCTCTGCGAGGTTCTTGTTCTGGGTCATGAGTTATCCCTTCACGTTGGTGATGGAGCGCTGCGCGGCTGCGACGACGGCGTCGGCAGTGAAGCCGAATTCGCGGAAAAGTGTTGCCGCGTCGGCAGATTCGCCGTAGTGCTCGAGCGAGATGATCTCGCCGAAACCTCCGACGATCTTCCACCACGGCATTGCGATGCCGGCCTCGACGGATACGCGCGCCTTGACGGTGGGCGGAATGACCTGGTCGCGGTAGTTCTGGTCCTGGCTCTCGAACCACTCGACACACGGCATCGACACCACGCGCGCCGCGATGCCCTGCTCCTCGAGCTGCTTCTGAGCCTCGACCGCGTACTGCAGCTCGGAGCCGGTCCCGATGAGAACGACGTCGGGGGCCGACTTCGAGGACTCGGACAGGATGTAACCGCCCTTGGACACACCCTCGAAGCTGGTGCCTTCCAGGATCGGGATGCCCTGACGCGTCAGAGCGAGACCGACCGGACCGCTGCTGCTCGACCGGGCCAGCACGGCCTGCCAGGCGAACGCCGTCTCGTTCGCGTCACCGGGACGCACGACCGAGAGGTTCGGAATCGCGCGCAGCGCCGCGAGGTGTTCGACCGGCTGGTGCGTGGGGCCGTCTTCGCCGAGACCGATGGAATCGTGGGTCCACACGTAGATGGGATCGATGTCCATCAGTGACGCCAAGCGAACCGAGGGTCGCATGTAGTCGCTGAACTGCATGAACGTTCCGCCGTATGCGCGAGTGGGCCCGTGCATGACGATGCCCGACAGGATTGCACCCATCGCGTGTTCGCGGATACCGAAGTGCAGGGTGCGGCCGTAGGGCTCGGCGTCCCAATCGTCGGTGGAGATCGACGTGGGTCCGAAGGACTTCGCACCCTTGATCGTGGTGTTGTTGCTTCCCGCGAGGTCGGCGGAGCCACCCCAGAGTTCGGGCAATACCGGGCCGACCGCGTTGAGGACTTCGCCCGAAGCCGCGCGGGTGGCGACGGCCTTGCTGCCGGGCTCCCAGGTCGGCAGTACATCGGTCCAATTCTCGGGCAATGTGCCCTGGGTGAGGCGGTCGAGCAATTTCTTGCGCTCGGGCTCGCGCTGGGCCCAGGCCTCGAACTGTGTCGTCCATTCGCTGTGTGCGGCGTGGCCGCGTTCCTGCAGCTTGCGGGTGTGGCCGATGACCTCGTCACTGACCTCGAATGTCTTGGACGGGTCGAAGTCGAGGGCTTGCTTGACCTTTGCGACCTCCTCGTCGCCCAGGGCGGCACCGTGGACGGCGCCGGTGTTCATCATCGTGGGAGCCGGGAACCCGATGATGGTGCGCAGGACGATGATCGACGGCTTGTCGGTGACGGCCTTGGCCGCCTCGATCGCTTCCTCGATCGCGGTGACGTTCTCGCCGCCCTCGACGACCTGTACGTGCCAGCCGTAGGCCTCGTATCGCGCCGCGGTGTCCTCGGACAGCGCGATGTCGGTGGAGTGCTCGATCGAGATCTTGTTGTCGTCGTAGAACAGAATCAGGTTGCCGAGCTGCTGAGTGCCTGCGAGCGACGACGCCTCGGAGGTGACGCCTTCTTCGATGTCGCCGTCGGAGGCGATCACATAGATGAAGTGATCGAACGGACTCTCACCGAGCGCGGGCTCGGGATCGAACAGTCCGCGTTCGCGGCGCGACGCCATCGCCATTCCCACAGCGGATGCCAGTCCCTGGCCGAGTGGGCCGGTGGTGATCTCCACGCCGTCGGTGTGGCGAAACTCGGGGTGCCCCGGAGTCTTGGACTTGTACGTCCGCAGTGCCTCGATGTCGGCGAGCTCGAGTCCGAAGCCACCCAAGTAGAGCTGCAGGTACAGGGTCAAGCTCGAGTGGCCGCACGAGAGCACGAAACGGTCGCGGCCGATCCAGTGCGTGTCGGTGGGGTCGTGACGCATGGTGCGCTGGAACAGGGTGTATGCGAGGGGAGCCAGGCTCATCGCGGTTCCGGGGTGGCCGTTGCCGACCTTCTGCACTGCGTCCGCTGCCAGAACACGAACGGTGTCGACCGCTCGGGTGTCCAGGTCCGTCCAGTCGCTGGGGTGGTGCGCCGTGGTGAGGACGTCAATATCGTCTGTGATCGACACGAGCAGAAATCTCCTGACATTCGTTCGAGTTGTGGCTCCGGGGAATCGTCGCTCGACGGCAACTGCACAGTGCCTTTGTGGTGCGCGCACACAGTCGGTGCCGAAGGACTTCCTCCACCAGCCTAGTTCTGTCCGACCCTGCTGTCGTGCCTTCCCCCGGCAGATTGCGTGCGGGCCGTTCGTGTACGAGAATTGCCCACTTTGGGTGCCCTGCGAATTGGAGGTGCAAACCCCGCCGTCTACCATCGTGCGTAGTAGGTGCACGATCGTCGATTCCGGTGACAGATTTCCGGATCGTGCCGATCGGTCCTGTGCGCTGACGTCCATGGTCGTCGCGCCGAGTGAACCCGCGTGCCGGTGGCGCGTGAGCAAGTGGCTTAGCGCCAGAGAACGACAGTCGTGCGAGGAGACGCAGTGCGAATTGGGCAGCAGCCGGGCGGACACGGATTCGCCGGCGGCCCCGGATTCGGAGCAGACGATCAGGCCGAGTCCGCGCAGGCCGCATCGGCGACGTCCGCCCCGCGTAGAGCACTCGCACTTTTTCTTGCGTATGTCGCGCTCACGAAGCCCCGGGTCATCGAACTTCTTCTGGTCACGACCATTCCGGCGATGCTGTTGGCCGACCGAGGCAACGTCGATCCTTGGCTGATCCTCACCACGCTGTTCGGCGGAATGTTGGCCGCGGCCAGCGCCAACACGCTGAACATGGTGGTCGACGCAGATATCGACAAGGTGATGAAACGCACCGAGAAGCGACCCCTGGCCCGCGGTGCCATGCCCGTGTCACACGCCCTGATCTTCGGGCTCGTCCTGGGCGTGTTCTCGTTCTTCTGGCTGTGGGCCACGACCAACCTGCTCAGCGGTGTGCTGGCCGTTGTGACGATCTGCTTCTACATCTTCGTCTACACCCTGGTGCTCAAGCGGCGCACCTCACAGAACGTGGTGTGGGGCGGGGCGGCCGGATGTATGCCGGTGATGATCGGTTGGTCCGCCGTGACCGGCACGATCGGCTGGCAGGCACTGGTGATGTTCCTGGTCATCTTCCTGTGGACACCGCCGCACACCTGGGCGCTCATGCTGCGATACAAGGAGGACTACCAGGCCGCCAACGTGCCGATGCTGCCGGCGGTCGCCTCGGAAACGAAGGTCACCAAGCACATCGTGCTGTACGCCTGGGCCACGGTTGCCGCGACGCTCGCATTGGCACCGGGATCGGGAGTGATCTACACGGTCGTAGCGGTGGCGTCGGGAGTGTGGTTCCTCGTGGTTGCCCACCGTCTGTACGCAGGCGTGCGAGCGGGTACTCCGGTCAAGCCGCTCAAGCTGTTCATTCTTTCCAACGAATATCTGGCCCTGGTGTTCTGCGGTCTGGCCGTGGACTCGGTGCTGGGCTGGCAGACGCTGGCCCAGCTCCTTTCCTGAGCCGACGTCGGCCTCGAGCAGTCTGCTCAAGGAATCAGCACGATCGATCCCGTCGTCTTGCGCGATTCCAGGTCGGTGTGCGCCTGGGCTGCATCCTCGAGCGCGTAGTGCGCACCGACCTCGACTGTGAGAGAACCGCTCGCCACCGCGGCGAACACATCACCGGCCCGCCACTCCAGCTCGGCCCTGTCCCGGATGTGATGCGCGAGCGTGGGCCTGGTGAGGAACAGTGAGCCCGCTCCGTTGAGACGTTGCGGATCGAGCGCAGGAACCGGGCCGCTCGCGGCACCGAACAGGGCGAGCGTGCCCCTGATCCGCAAGGACGCCAGACTGGCCTCGAACGTGTCTGCACCCACTCCGTCGTACACGGCATGGACACCCTCACCACCGGTGATCTCGCGCACGCGTGCGGCGATGTCGTCGTCGTAGCGCAGCACGTGGGCGGCACCGGCCTGCGCCGAGCGCTCTGCTTTCGCGTCCGTGGACACCGTCGTGATCACCTCGACGCCCTTGGCCACCGCCAGCTGCGTCAGCATCAGTCCGACGCCACCCGCTCCGGCGTGGACGAGCACGGTGTCACTCCGCTGAGCGGGATATGTGGATTCGATCAGATAGTGCGCAGTGATGCCCTGCAGGAGCGCTGACGCAGCCTGATCTGCAGGAACGCCGTCGGGAACCGAGATGGCCGACGAGACGTCGACCAGCACGTACTCGGCATAGCTTCCCGGTGCCGCTGCCCAGGCGACGCGATCGCCGACGGCGAAGGTCGTGACCTCCGACCCGATCTCGTCGACCACCCCTGATCCCTCGTCGCCGGGAACGTACGGCAGTGGTCGCGGATACAGGCCGCGGCGAAAATAGGTGTCGATGTAGTTGATCCCGATGGCGTCCGTCCGAACCAGGATCTGCGTGGGGGACGGTGTCGGCACCGGGACGTCGACGACGGTCAGGACCTCGGGTCCACCGGTGGCGTCTACTCGAATGGCTCGCATGGACACTGTTCTACACGGGCATGCGGTCCGCTGGCACCGTGAAAGTACCCGGCGGACGCGATCGGCCGAAGTTACCCGGCGGTAACGACAGGTCGGGTCCGTGCGAGGGTGGTGGACCACCTCGGTATCGTGTCGGCATGGCTACCGAAATCGACACTGCGGGCAACGAGAAGAACGAGTCGAACGAGGTTCCGAAGGGAACGCTCGCGGCGGTGAAGGGCTTTCTCGCCGATCACGGCAATTCGGCGAGTGTGGTGATCCAGCCGGTCGGTCGGGCCGGAACCCGCCTCACCATGGTCGGTGCCGATGGAGTTCTCGGTGATCAGGTGGTGCCGACCTACGCCATCGCCAAAGCGATCGTCGACGAGCTCGATGGACTGACCGAGGCCGAGTGGGACCGCGAGCTGGTCAGCTCGGTCGATCCGGCCGACGGACATCACGAGAAGATGGCCGGTTGGGTAGCTCGTCAGAAGAAGTTCCCCACAGCGCGTAACCAGGCAATCGTCTGATCGACGATACGTCGCAAAACTTGTTCGATTCGTGGGGAACCAATCCGGAACCTCGTGCGTCGAAGTCAGTGGAGGGGCAGTCGGCCATCTGAGGGGGAGGTCGGCTGCCCCTCCGCCTCGTTCGAAACCGGACCGACTTCACGCACCGACCGCAACGCCCTCCGTGCTTTCCATCGGTGCAACCTCGGCCGGGCCGCGGGTGCGGCACGCCGCCCACACAGCAGCCGTTGCAGCCGTGCACGCGCCCGCTCCGGCGACGTGGAACGCGACGAGGACTTCCGGGACACCCGTGAAGTACTGCACCAATCCGATCAAGGACTGAGCCAGTACCAACGCGATCAAGACGTGCAGGCGGCGCTTGACCGTGCTGGATGCTTTCACCGCGTACAGCGCGAAGCCCAGACCGACGAGAAGTGCGAGGTAGCCGACCAGAAACTGGGAATGCGCATGAACGAGCGTCACGATCTCGATTCCCAGACGCGGTACCGGTTCTTGGATGCTCTTGTCGCCGGCGTGTGGCCCGGCACCGGTCACCATCGTGCCCGCAATCAGCACTCCTGCCAGGGCGATCCCTGATAGTCCCGTGAGCGCTCTGAGTGCACCGGGCACCGTGGGCACGGACTGCGACGGCACATCGCTCTCGCCGACCTTGAAGTACAGCAGCGTGGCCAACCACACCATCGCCATCGAGACGACGAGGTGAACAGCCACCGTCCACCACAGCAGTCCGGTCAATACGGTGAATCCGCCGATCACGGCCTGCACGACGGTGCCGAGCGGCATCAGCCAAGCAAAAAAGAGCACTCCGCGACGGCGACGCGCCCTGGTCACGGCCACGACAGTGGCGGCGGCAGCAAGAACCACCACGAACGTCAGCAGACGATTGCCGAACTCGACGGCCTGGTGCAGCACAGGCACCTCGGACACACCCACCGGAGTGAAGCTGCCGGGGAAGCACTGTGGCCAGGTGGGGCACCCGAGACCGGACCCGGTAACGCGAACCACCGCGCCGGTGACGGCTATGCCACCTTGCGTGACGATTGCGATGAACGCGAGAATTCGCTGCGTCCGAAGCGAAGGCAGGGGCAAGTAGTCCACGAGGCGCCGAAAAACGCCGTAGAGCTTCCGGAGGAGGAGCACAACACGATGGTAAACGCCGATCAACTACACAGCGTCGTTGGGTACTGAGCCTCCGTCAGGTGAACTTGAACGTGCGGACCGCGAGGGTGCCGCACACCGCCGCCCACACCAGCAGTACCACCACGCCGAAGATGTCGAAAGACGAGGACACACCTCTGCTCAGCGCCTCGCCCAGGGCACCGGACGGAACGATGCGTGCGACGTTCTGCAGTCCCTGGGGGATCTGGTCGTCGACGAACACCGCACTGCCGATGCCGAGCATGACGAACCAGGCGATGTTCGCCAGGGCCAACACGATCTCTGCCCGGAGCGTCCCGCCGAGCAGCAACCCCATCGACGCGAAGGTCACCGTGCCGAGCGCGATGATGACGGCACCGAGTACCAGACCCGTAGCGGTGGGGCGCCAACCCAGAGCCACCCCGATGGAGCCCAGCAGAATCGACTGCAGAATCACAACGATCACCACCGCAGCCGATTTGCCGCCGATGATGCCCCATCTCGGAAGCGGAGTGGCACCGAGTCGCTTCAGCGCGCCGTAGCGGCGATCGAAGCCGACCGCGATGGCTTGGCCGGTGAACGCCGTCGACATGATGGCCACCATCATCACCGCAGGAACCACCTGGCCCACCCGGTCGTCACCCAGTGCGCCGAAGGGCAGCAGGGTCAGACCGATCAGCAGTGTGATCGGGATGAACATCGTCAGCAACAATTGTTCGCCGTTGCGCAGCAGCAACTTCAGTTCGAGGCGGGTCTGCGCGAACAACATTCGCGACGCCGAGGCCGGTTGCGGGCGAGGCGCGAACAGACCCGTCTCGAATCGGTTGCCGGCGAGCCGGGCTTCTCTTCGCACCGTCACTTCCTCAATTCTCTCCCGGTCAGTTCGAGGAACACGTCCTCGAGACGGCGCTGATCGACCTGCAACTCGGTGGCCAGGACGTCCTGTTGAGCGCACCAGGATGTGACGATCACCAGTATCTGCGGTTCGATCACACCCGACACGACGTAGGAGCCGGGCGACGGTTCCGACGGTACGTACCCCGCTGGGAGCGCGGCGCCGAGCATCGAGACATCGAGACCGGGGGGAGCGGTGAACCGTAATTGTCCTTCGGCGCCTTGTTTGGTCAGTTCCGACGGCGAACCCGATGCCACGACGCGGCCGTTGTCGATGATCGTCAACCGATCGGCCAGCTGTTCTGCCTCGTCCATCAGATGAGTCGTGAGCAGCACGCCCACACCGTCGCGCCGCAACGCGTCGATCAGCTCCCACACGAGCAGCCGGGCCTGTGCGTCGAGGCCGGCAGTCGGTTCGTCGAGGAACACCAGTTCGGGTCGTCCGACGATGGCGCAGGCCAGCGCGAGTCGCTGTTGCTGTCCACCGGACAGTCGTCGATACGGGGTGCGGACGGCCGACGTCAGACCGAGGCACTCGAGCAGCCACGCCGGGTCGTGGGGGTCGGAGGAGTACGACGCGACGAGTTCGAGCATCTCACCGGCTTTGGAACCGGGATATGCGCCGCCGCCCTGGAGCATGACGCCGATGCGCGGCCGCAGCTGCGCCGACTCCGCTATCGGGTCGAGTCCGAGAATGCGAACGGAGCCACTGTCGGGAGTGACGAATCCTTCGCACATCTCGACCGTGGTGGTCTTGCCGGCACCGTTGGGGCCCAGCAATGCGAGCACCTCGCCGGGGCCGATGTCGAGGCTCAGGCCGTCGACGGCATTGACGCCGTCGTAGGACTTGCGCACATCGCTGAGCTGCACGACAGGTTGCGTCGCATTCGACGTCCCGGGGATCACGAGGACTCAGCGTATTCGTCGGCTGTGCGGTCGCCTGCCGGTGGTCCGGTGCGGGTGGGCCACGGCATACGGTTTCGGGTGAACAGGTACAGCACTGCAATGGTCAGGATGGTCATCACTGCGGCCTGCACGATCTGAAAGGGCAGGTACTCGCTGCCGTTCGGCATCAGGATGACGCTCACCAGAGACGAGAAGGCGATCGCAGGTCGACGGAACGACGGCCTCGTCGCCCAGGCTGCCAGCGGAATCACTGCCCAGAGCAGGTACCAGGGTTGTACCACCGGAAACAGCAGGACCACCGCACCCAACGCGACGCCGAGGGCGCCGACAGGATGCAGTCGCCCGCGCAGAACGGCAATCAGCATGCGGACCACGATGATGCCGGCGACCACGGCGGCGATCGGACGCGTGAGACCGAGCACAGCGGTGGTGTGATCGCCGAGGCCGAGCAGCACGCCCACGAACCCGGTGCCCAGGCCGAGGATCGTCGGTATCGACATCCAACTGCGTACGACGCCTGCGGTGCCGAGTGTGTTGATCCAACCGAAGCCGAGTCCGCTGCCCAGGCTCACGGCGACTTGCACGACGATGACGATCGTGCCGAGCAGTATCGCCACGCACACCACGGATCGAAGAGTTCCACCCCATCGCTTGGACAACGCCATTCCCACGAAGCCCAGTGCGATGAGAGATGGGATCTTGACGGTGGAAGACAGCGCGATCAGAGCGGCACCGCCGACGAGGAATGCGATGTCGGTCTTCCGCAACGCGCCCGGGCGTTCGACCGCGCGAAGAGCCAGTTCGGTACCCGCCAGCATCAAACCGATCATCAGCGCCTCGTTGTGGATACCGGCGACCAGGTGGAACAGCAGCAACGGATTTGCGGCTCCGAGCCACAGCGCGCTCACGGCGGCCACCCCGCAGCGTCGAGCCAGACGTGGAAGAGCCCAGACGATCAATGCGACGCCGACCAGCGCGAGCAGGCGATGAAGAAAGATGCCGGCGACAATGTTCTCGCCGGTCAGGTAGGTGATGCCCCGCCCCATCCACAGGAACAACGGACCATATGGTGCCGGGGTTTCCCGCCAGATGTTCGGAACCGTGCGGGTCAGCACATTGTCGGCACCCAGTGCATCGACCGGACCGACCTCGTACGGGTCCAGTCCACGTGCGGTGATCTCGCTCTGCGCCAGGTAGGAGTAGACGTCTCGGGAGAACATCGGTGGTGCCACGCACAAGGGCAGAATCCACAGCAGCAGGGTGCGGTCCATCTGCGAACGGGTGAGACGACGCGGTATGTGGCCGGATCGAGTCCGTCCGAGTGCGAACCTTCCCAGCAACAGCCACGCCAGCACGACGATGACCGTTCCTGTCATCGTCACGGTCAGCGCCGACGTCGCCATTCGGGAAGGCAGGCTCAGGAACCGAACGCCGGCGATCGGGTTCTGCAGCACCGGCTGCGCTCCGGCACCGAGGGCTCCGATGGTCATCAGTAGCGCGCCCACTGCGCCGAAGCGGCGGATGTTTCGGAGCTGGGTCGTCTCGGACGGATCGAGCCCGGGCGCTTCCTGCTCGTCGCCGTGCAGCGTGGCCACTCCGCCACCCGGTGGAGCGGGCTCGAGGCCGATGACTCTGCGTGCGGGACCCAGCACGTAACGGCGGAGGATCGGCCCGAGCGAGGGTCCCAGGTTCGCACCGCGCCGTACGCGTGCTTTTCCTGTGAAGCGTGAGCGTTCGGAACTCTGCTCACTGTCGGTCGCCGGCACAGTGGGAGCGTAGCTGTGCTCATCTTCGGTGCCCGCACCGTCCTACCGGCCGAGTTCGGACCTGCAGCACGATCGGCATAGGGCACCCTTGCTGGACCACGTCCAGCAATTCCGTCACACTGGTGTTGTGAAAACAACCGAGAGCACGTTCGCGCGTCCGGGGAGCGTCGATTCCTCGACCGCCGGCGCAAGCGCGCCGTCGGTTCGACAGCCCTCGCTCCCCGAAGGTCAGACCAGGGGCGCGGTGGTCACTCTACTGCTGGAGGAAGGCCCCATCACGGCTTCCGACATCGGCACTCGCCTGGGTTTGAGCGCAGCAGGTGTCCGACGCCACCTCGATGCACTCATCGATGCAGGCGAAGCTCGCATCACCACCCCGGCCGGTGCGCGTCAACGTGGCCGGGGCCGACCGGCCAAGTACTTCCAGCTCACCGCGGCCGGACGTAATCGTCTCGGTCACACCTACGACGATCTTGCCGGTGCAGCGATGCGCCAACTTCGCAAGATCGGCGGAGACGCGGCCATCGAGACGTTCGCCCGGCAACGGGTGAACACCATCGTGGCCGACGTCGAGCCTGCCTCGGGGTCCGACGCACACGCCGTCGAGGATGCCGCCGGTCGGATCGCAGACGCCTTCAGTGCGGCCGGGTTCTCCGCGACCACCCGTCAGGTCGGCAACGGGGTGCAGATCTGCCAGCACCACTGCCCGGTCTCGCACGTCGCTTCGGAGTTTCCGGAACTGTGCGAAGCCGAACAAGCCGCGTTCGCCGAGATCCTCGGCACACACGTACAGCGGTTGGCCACCATCGCCAACGGGAATTGTGCTTGTACGACGCATGTGCCGCTCACACCGACGCGACACTCGAACACCGATAGTTCCGACAAGAAGACTTCCGACGCACAGCCCCGTGTCGGAGAACGCCCACGCCTCCGGAAGGAGCCCGCATGACCGTCACACCAGACCAGGTGACACCCACCGCGCCGCTGACTCAGGACGAGGCCATTGCCTCACTCGGGACGTACGGATACGGCTGGGCCGATTCGGACGTAGCCGGTGAATCCGCCAAGCGCGGTCTCTCCGAGGCTGTGGTCCGCGACATCTCCGAGAAGAAGAGCGAGCCCGAGTGGATGCTCGAGGCACGCCTGAAGGCGCTCAAGACCTTCGAGCGCAAGCCGATGCCGAACTGGGGATCGGACCTCGATGGCATCGACTTCGACAACATCAAGTACTTCGTGCGTTCCAGCGAGAAGCAGGCTGCAACGTGGGACGACCTACCGGAAGACATCAAGAACACGTACGACAAGCTCGGCATCCCCGAGGCCGAAAAGCAGCGCCTCGTATCCGGTGTCGCTGCTCAGTACGAGTCCGAGGTCGTCTACCACTCGATCCGTGAGGACCTCGAGGCCCAGGGGGTGTTGTTCCTCGACACCGACACTGCGCTCAAGGAGCAGCCGGAACTGTTCCGCGAATACTTCGGCACCGTCATTCCTGCGGGCGACAACAAGTTCTCGGCGCTGAACACCGCGGTGTGGTCCGGTGGATCGTTCATCTACATCCCGCCGGGCGTCCACGTCGACATCCCGCTGCAGGCCTACTTCCGGATCAACACCGAGAACATGGGCCAGTTCGAGCGCACGCTGATCATCGTCGACGAGGGTGCCTACGTGCACTACGTCGAGGGCTGCACCGCGCCGATCTACAAGTCCGATTCGCTGCACTCCGCCGTGGTCGAAATTATCGTCAAGAAGGGTGGTCGCTGCCGCTACACGACCATCCAGAACTGGTCGAACAACGTCTACAACCTGGTCACCAAGCGCGCCAAGGCCGAGGCCGGCGCGACGATGGAGTGGGTCGACGGCAACATCGGCTCCAAGGTCACCATGAAGTACCCCGCAGTGTGGATGACCGGTGAATACGCCAAGGGCGAGGTGCTCTCGGTCGCGTTCGCAGGCCCGGACCAGCACCAGGACACCGGCTCGAAGATGTTGCACCTCGCGCCGCACACATCGTCGAACATCGTCAGCAAGTCCGTCGCTCGTGGCGGTGGCCGAACGTCGTACCGCGGACTGATCCAGATCAACAAGGGTGCACACGGCTCTCGTTCGACCGTGAAGTGCGACGCGCTGCTTGTCGACACGATCAGCCGCTCCGACACCTACCCGTACGTCGACATCCGTGAGGACGACGTGTCGATGGGCCACGAGGCCACCGTCTCGAAGGTCAGCGACGATCAGCTGTTCTACCTGATGAGCCGCGGCATGACCGAGGACGAGGCGATGGCGATGGTCGTTCGCGGATTCGTCGAGCCGATCGCGCGCGAACTCCCGATGGAGTACGCGCTCGAGCTCAACCGGCTCATCGAGCTGCAGATGGAAGGGTCGGTCGGATAAGTGAGCAACCCCGTTACCGGAGTGATGGGTGCCGTGGCATCCGAGAATCCAGAGTCGGCCAAGGAAGACAAGTCGAAGCTGGTTGCGAACAAGGGCGCTCAGTTCACGTCCTACGACGTGAACGCGTTCGAGATCCCGTCCGGTCGTGACGAGCTCTGGCGATTCACGCCGCTGCGTCGACTCCGTGGCCTGCACGACGGTTCGGCCGTCGCCGACGGGACCGCCCAGGTCACCGTCGGCGCGCCGGATTCGGTGTCCGTGGAAACGGTCGGCCGTGACGACGAACGCCTCGGTAAGGCCGGTGTTCCGGCAGACCGCATTGCTGCTCAGGCATTCTCGGCGTTCACCGAGGCCACGATCGTCTCCGTGCCGAACGAGGTCGAGGTGGCCGATCCGATCGAGATCGCTATCGATGGCCCGGGCGTCGAGCACGTCGCCTACGGCCACGTGCAGATCAGGCTCGGCACGTTCGCTCGTGCCACCGTCGTGATCGATCAGCGCGGCAGCGGAACGTACGCCGAGAACGTCGAGTTCGTTCTCGGCGACAGCTCGCAGCTGCACGTCGTACTGATCCAGGACTGGCAGTCCGACGCCGTGCACGTCGCGGCACACCACGCGATGCTCGGACGCGATGCCGTGTTGCGGCATTACAACGTCAGCCTGGGCGGAGATCTGGTACGCATCAGCCCGACGGTGCGCTACAGCGCCCCCGGTGGCGATGCCAACATGCTCGGGCTGTACTTCGCCGATGCAGGCCAACACCTCGAGCAGCGACTGCTGGTCGACCACTCGGCTCCGCACTGCAAGTCCAACGTGATGTACAAGGGTGCGCTTCAGGGTGAGGTCGGCCCGGGCAAGCACGATGCGCACACCGTGTGGATCGGTGACGTTCTCATTCGGGCCGAAGCCGAGGGAACCGAGACCTACGAGCTCAACCGAAACTTGGTGCTCACCGACGGAGCCCGTGCGGATTCGGTACCGAACCTCGAGATCGAGACCGGAGAGATCGTCGGAGCAGGCCATGCCAGCGCCACCGGTCGCTTCGACGACGAGCAGCTGTTCTATCTGCGCGCTCGCGGAATTTCGGAGGAGGTGGCCCGACGCCTCGTCGTACGCGGCTTCTTCCACGAGATCATCGACAAGATTCCGGTCTCTGCCGTCCGTGAACGCCTGGACGCGGCCATCGAGACCGAACTCGCCATCGTCGGCGCGTAGGTCCCACCCGAACCTCTCTCGACTGCACAAAGGAATTTCTGATGTCCACACTCGAAATACGCGATCTGCACGTCAGCGTCGCCAACTCCGACTCGACTGCGGAGCCGATCAACATCCTCAAGGGTGTCGACTTGACCGTGAAGTCCGGCGAGACGCACGCGATCATGGGACCCAACGGCTCCGGCAAGTCCACCCTGTCGTACGCCATCGCAGGTCACCCCAAGTACACGGTCACGTCGGGCACCATCACTCTCGACGGTGAAGACGTCCTCGAGATGAGCGTCGACGAGCGGGCTCGCGCCGGCCTGTTCCTGGCGATGCAGTACCCGGTGGAGGTGCCCGGCGTCTCCATGTCGAACTTCCTGCGCACCGCCGCCACCGCCGTACGCGGCGAGGCTCCCAAGCTGAGGCATTGGGTCAAGGAAGCCAAGAACGCCATGAGCGAACTCGAGATCGAGGCCAACTTCCTCGAGCGCAATGTCAACGAGGGCTTCTCCGGCGGTGAGAAGAAGCGCCACGAAATTCTGCAACTGGGGCTGCTCAAGCCGAAGATCGCAATCCTGGACGAAACAGATTCCGGCCTGGACGTCGACGCGCTGCGCGTGGTGTCCGAGGGAGTCAACAAGTACAAGGAACGTGAAGACGGCGGAGTGCTGCTGATCACGCACTACACCCGCATCCTCCGCTACATCAAGCCCGACTTCGTGCACGTCTTCGTCAACGGCGAGATCGTGAAGTCCGGCGGGGCCGAGCTGGCCGACGAGCTCGAAGCCAATGGTTACGCCGGCTACGCCCAGGCCGCGACCACCGGAGCATGAGTATGGCTGCACCGGCAGCCGAGGCGGTGGCGGCATCGTTCGATGTCGCCACCATTCGACGCGATTTTCCCATCCTCTCGCGCACCGTCCGTGACGGAAAGCCACTGGTGTACTTGGATTCCGGCGCGACGTCGCAGCGGCCCACCCAGGTCCTCGATGCCGAGCGTGACTTCCTGACCACGTGCAACGCCGCGGTCCACCGCGGGGCGCATCAACTGGCGGAAGAAGCCACCGATGCGTACGAGGGTGCCAGGGCAGCGATCGCGTCGTTCGTCGGGGCGAATGTCGACGAGATCGTGTTCACCAAGAACGCGACCGAGTCGCTCAACCTTGTTACGTATGTCCTGGCCGACCAGCGCTTCGATCGTCATCTCGGTCCCGGCGACGAGATCGTGATCACCGAACTCGAACATCACGCCAACCTCGTTCCGTGGCAGGAGCTTGCAGCCCGAACCGGCGCGGTTCTGCGGTGGTACGGCGTCACCGACGACGGACGAATCGATCTCGATTCGCTCGAATTGTCACCGGCGGTCAAAGTCGTGGCCTTCACGCACCAGTCCAACGTGACCGGTGCCGTCGCTCCAGTCGAGGAACTGGTGCGCCGTGCCCGCGCTGTCGGCGCGCTCGTCGTGCTCGATGCGTGCCAGTCGGTGCCGCACATGACGGTCGATTTTCACGCGCTCGACGTCGACTTCGCCGCGTTCTCCGGTCACAAGATGCTCGGTCCTTCGGGAGTAGGCGTCCTGTATGGCAAAGCTGCACTTCTCGAGGCCATGCCTCCGTTCATCTCGGGCGGGTCGATGATCGAGACCGTCACCATGGAAAAGACGACGTTCGCCGCGCCTCCGCAACGCTTCGAGGCCGGGGTTCCGATGACTTCCCAGGTCGTCGGACTGGGCGCAGCTGTGCGGTATCTGGAGAACGTCGGTATGGACGTGATTGCCGCCCACGAAAAGGCTTTGGTTGCAGCCACTCTCGCCGAGTTCGCACAGATCGACGGGGTCCGCGTCATCGGTCCGACGGAGAATGTCGACCGAGGTTCGGCGGTGTCGTTCGTGGTCGACGGTATTCACGCGCACGACCTAGGCCAGATTCTCGACGACGAGGGTGTCGCGATCCGCGTCGGGCATCACTGTGCCTGGCCGCTACACCGGCGCTTCGGTGTAGCCGCAACGGCCCGAGCGTCGTTCGCGCTGTACAACACGGTCGACGAAGTGCAGGTTCTCGCACAGGCGATTCGTCGCGCCCAGTCGTTCTTCGGCACCAGCGATCACGGCGGGGGAGGTGGGCACTAGATGCGCATGGAGCAGATGTATCAGGAAGTGATTCTCGATCACTACAAGCACCCGCATGGCCGCGGACTGCGTGAGCCGTTCGGCGCGGAAGTGCACCACGTCAATCCCACTTGCGGTGACGAGGTGACTCTGCGGGTTCACCTGGAGAACGGCACCGTTGCGGACGTCTCGTACGACGGCCAAGGGTGCTCGATCAGTCAGGCCGCGACATCGGTGTTGACCGACCAGGTCGTCGGCCTGACGGTCGCCGACGCATTGAAGACCGTGGATTCGTTCAGCGAGATGGTCGGTAGCAGAGGTACCGTCGAAGGTGACGAGGATGTCATCGGCGACGGAATAGCGTTCGCCGGTGTTGCCAAGTACCCGGCTCGCGTGAAGTGCGCCTTGCTGGGATGGATGGCTTTCAAGGACGCGGTTGTTCAAGTAGTGGACGCAGAATCGACAGCCACGACGGGCGAGACCGCCCAGTCGGCACTCTCTGGAGGACAGCAATCATGACGGACACAACGGATACACAGGACGCCACGCCATCGGTGGCTCTGTCGGCCGAGGAGATCAAGGTACTCGAAGATCTCGAGGAGGCGATGCGCGATGTCGTCGACCCCGAGCTCGGCATCAACGTCGTCGACCTGGGACTGGTGTACGACATCAAGATGGGCGAAGACGACGTCGTCACGGTCGACATGACGCTCACCTCGGCGGCGTGCCCCTTGACCGATGTCATCGAGGATCAGGCCCGCGGCGCACTCGTGCGCAGCGGACTGGCGGCCGACTTGAAGATCAACTGGGTGTGGATGCCGCCGTGGGGTCCGGACAAGATCACCGACGACGGCCGCGAGCAGCTCAGGGCCCTTGGCTTCACCGTCTGACCGGATTCACCGTCTGACGTAGCGGCGGGTGCGTGCGCTCACGCACCCTTCGCTTCCGCGTCCTTGGAGCCGTCGGTTCGGGTAGAGGACGTCTTCTTTGCTGCCGTCTTCTTGGCGGCAGCTTTTTTTGCCGGTGCTTTCTTCGCTGTGGTCTTCTTGGCTGCAGCTTTTTTCGGCGGAGCCGAATCCTTGCTGTTCGAGGCGGCCGGCTTGGCGTTCTTGCCTGCCGCCTCGACGCTGCGCTGGAGCGCAGCCACCAGATCGACGACCTCGGCGTCCTCGCCCTCGTCGTCCTTCGTCGACTCGGTGTGGACTACCTTCTCGCCGCCGTTGGCAAGGGTCTCGTCGATCAGCTTGCGTAGTTCGATCTGATAGTCGTCGGTGTACTCCGTGGGATCGAATTCCGAGGACATGCTCTCCACCAGCGACGTAGCCATCTTCACTTCCTGCGGACGAGAGGACGGCGCATCGTCGAGGGACGGGAATTCCGCTGCCCTCACCTCGTCCGGCCACAGGAGTGTCTGGATGACCAGCACGTCGTCGCGCACCCGTAGTGCGGCCAGTCGGGTCTTCTGTCGCAACGTGAAGTGCACCAACGCGGTGCGCTCGGTTTCCTCCAGGGTTTCCCGCAGCAGGACATAGGCTTTCGGCGAGGAGGAGTCCGGCTCGAGGAAGTAACTCTTGTCGTACAGAATCGGATCGATCTGCTCGGTGGGTACGAATTCGAGAACCGGAATCTCGTGCTTCTCGGCCGCCGGAAGTTTGTCGAAGTCTTCGTCGGTGAGAATCACGCGTTCGCCGTCGGGGGAGTCGTACGCCTTGTCGATGTCGGCGAATTGCACCGACTTTCCGCATTCCTGACAGATCCGGTCGTACTTGATGCGGCCGCCGTCCTTTGCGTGCACCTGATGGAACCGGATGTCGTGTTGTTCGGTGGCCGAATAGACCTTTACTGGGACGTTGACCAGTCCGAAGGCAATCGAGCCCTTCCAAATGCTGCGCATGTGTCCATGATCGCCGACCGGGCGCCCGTGTGTCGACCGTTGGTGGGAAAGTCAGCCGCGGACCGGAGTGCGCACGATCGTGCGCGCGATCGCGAGCCTGGCCGAGGCAGGCAGCGTCGGAAACATCTTGAGCATCGCGGTCATCGTCCCGACGGCATCGTCGTGCCCGGACAGATAGGAACGCTGCAGTTCGACTGGAAGCGAGAAGAAGCTGGAGAAGAACTGGGGCACCATGTCCGGTTCCAGACTCAACGCTGTCCGTAGGCCCAGATTGCGAAGCTTCTGGACCGTCCAGATGTGCACCGGTCGGCTTCTCGACGACCTACTGCCTCCGCGAAACCCCTCGACCACGTGATCCGCCGCGGCCAACGACGCAGCCACGCTGTATCCGGTCGCGGGGTGCATCAAGTTGGAGCGAGAACCGAACAGCAGCGGGCCGCGCCGTCCCGTGTCCGCACGTGCGCGCGGCGGCGGTTCGACCGAGAAGCGCACGCGTTCGACATCTTCGTGTCCGGTCGTTTCGAGGTTGCGGCGCGCGAGCCGATTGTGCAGTCGCGTGCGCAGAATCGCGAGTTCGAGGGCGGGCCGGCCCACCAGACACGTCTCCTCGAGCAGTATCCGGTCGTCGTCGAGCGCGACGGCGTAGAGAAAGCTGGGAGCTTCACCGGGCAGTGCTCCGTTGTCGGTTCGCCAATCCATGAACCACGCGTCGGAGCCCTCGAGTATCGGTTCGGCGCGCTGACGTTCGACGACGATTCCGTACGCGGTCTGCTGCGCGAGATCGCGTGAGTCCCGAGTGCCGCGAGCATCGACGACGTGACGGGCATCGACGACCGTGCCGTCGGCTGTCGTCACGCGAGATCCGGTCACATCGACCGCGGTTCCCGCCAGTACACGAACGCTGTCGAGAATCAGGGCGCTCTGCAGGGCAGGTGTATCGAGCACGCAGTATGTGCGATCGATGACTCGATGGCGATCTGTCCACACCGCAGGTTTGCGCGCAATCGAGGCGACGGCCTTCTCTGGCAACCAGGACGGTAACTCGTCGGCCCAGGCCGAGTACGTCGGTGTCCACCGACGCGCCGGGTGCGGGTCGACGGCCACCACGTCGAGGCCGGCCACGGCACATCGATGAGCGACCGCCCTGCCTGCGGGGCCGAGACCGACCACCGCGACGTCGGCCGAGAGATCGTTCACATTCCGCCGGTGGCGAGCAAACCACCGTCCACTCGCACTGTCTCGCCGGTGATCCAGGACGACGCGTCCGACACCAGAAAGGCAACCAGAGACGCGACGTCCTCCGGATTTCCGAGACGCTTCATCGGGTAACCGGCCGCGGCCGCGTCTTCGCCGTTGGCCACCAGAGCTTCGGCGAACTTGGTCTTCACCACGCCCGGTGCCACCGCGTTGACGCGGATGCTCGGACCGAGCTGCCAGGCGAGCTCCTCGGTGAGACGGATCAGAGCGGCTTTGGAGGCACCGTAGGCGGCGATCACGCCGGTGGAGCGGATGCCCGCCACGCTGGCTATGTTGACGATTGCGCCGCCGTGCTCGCCCATCCACGCATGAAAGGCCTGCTGGACGAAGCCGAGGGTCCCCACGACGTTCGTATCGAAAATTTTGCTCACGCCCGCCAGATCGGCATCCATAAGTGCGCCGTAGACCGGGTTGATGCCCGTGTTGTTCACCAGAATGTCCAGTGAGCCGAACGTCTCGACGGTTCTCGCCACCGCGTCGCGTCGGTGCTCCGGATCGCTTGCGTTGCCGTCGAGGGCGAGTACCGAGTCTCCGAGTTCCGACGCTGCAGCGAGCAGAGGCTCACGCTTACGCGCAGTGATGGCGACGTTCGCGCCGCGAGCGAGCAACTCTGCGGCGATGGCCTTACCGATTCCTCGGCTGCCGCCGGTGACGAGTGCGGTACGCCCGGTGAGGTCGGAATCGGATCCGCTGCGTTGGGTGACTGTTTCAGAGGCGTCCGTCATCGATCAGACGTTACCGGTGTCACCGTCGTTCCTGGGTGAGGGCACGTGAATTCTGAGCTAAAATGACGGTTTGTTGTGCCGTTCGGCGGCATAGTTCGCCCGTCGGTCGACGGGCGACGATCTTGTTCGGCAATCGCTAGGAGCTCACGCGTGATCACCGCCACCGACCTGGAAGTTCGTGCCGGTGTGCGGACCCTTCTGTCCACCGAGGGGCCCGCGCTCCGTGTGCAGGCAGGCGATCGCATCGGGTTGGTCGGCCGTAACGGTGCGGGCAAGACGACCACGCTGAGAATCCTGGCCGGTGAGGGCGAGCCGTATGCCGGTGAGGTCGTGCGCACGGGAGACCTCGGCTACCTCCCGCAGGACCCCAAAGAGGGCGATCTCGACGTGCTGGCGAAGGATCGGGTGCTGTCGGCCCGTGGCCTGGACACTTTGTTGCACCGGATGGAGAAGCAACAGGCACTGATGGCCGAAGTGGCCGACGAGGCACTTCTCGACAAGGCCGTCCGTAAGTACGGCGAATTGGAAGAGCGATTCGCCTCGCTCGGCGGCTACGAGGCCGAAAGCGAAGCGGCCAGAATCTGCAACAGCCTGGGATTGCCCGACCGCATTCTCGGTCAGGCGCTCATGACGCTGTCCGGTGGACAGCGCCGACGGGTGGAGCTGGCTCGAATACTGTTCGCTGCGTCCGACGGTAGTGGCGGACGCTCGAACACCACGCTGTTGCTCGACGAGCCGACGAACCACCTCGACGCGGACTCCATCACGTGGCTTCGAGGTTTTCTGCAGAACCACGAGGGTGGACTCATCGTCATCAGTCACGATGTCGAATTGCTCGGGGATGTCGTCAACCGGGTGTGGTTCCTCGATGCCGTGCGCGGCGAGGCCGACATCTACAACATGAACTGGAAGAAGTACCTCGACGCTCGCGCCACGGACGAGCAACGTCGCCGTCGCGAGCGGGCGAACGCCGAGAAGAAGGCCGGCGCGCTGCGAGTCCAGGCTGCCAAGATGGGGGCCAAGGCGACCAAAGCCGTTGCGGCACAGAACATGGCGAAACGTGCGGACAAGCTGATGGCGAATCTGGACGCGGAGCGCGTGTCCGACAAGGTTGCGCACATTCGGTTCCCTGAGCCGGCTCCGTGCGGCAAGACACCGTTGATGGCCAAAAATCTGACCAAGATGTACGGCTCTCTGGAAATCTTCGCCGGCGTCGATCTGGCGATCGACCGAGGGAGTCGCGTGGTGGTGCTCGGGCTCAACGGCGCGGGCAAGACGACGCTGCTCCGGATCCTCGCGGGCACCGAGAAGGCCGACACCGGAGAGATCGAACCCGGCCACGGCATGCGGGTGGGTTACTTCGCGCAGGAGCACGACACCCTCGACGATCTGGCGTCGGTGTGGGAGAACATCAGGCACGCGGCACCCGATACGGGCGAGCAAGAGCTCCGGTCGCTGCTCGGCGCGTTCATGTTCACCGGGCCGCAGCTCGATCAACCGGCAGGAACTCTGTCCGGTGGTGAGAAGACGCGACTTGCGCTGGCCGGACTGGTGTCCTCGGCTGCGAACGTCTTGCTGCTCGACGAACCGACCAACAACCTGGATCCGATCTCCCGCGAGCAGGTCCTCGACGCGCTGCGCAGCTACAAGGGTGCCGTCGTTCTGGTGACGCACGATCCGGGTGCCGCCGAGGCGCTGTCACCCGAACGAGTGATCCTGCTTCCCGACGGCACCGAGGACCACTGGTCGCAGGACTACCTCGAACTGATTCAGCTGGCCTGACCCGGGTCGCGCCTACGCACCGACTCCTCGACCAGATCCAGAATCGCCGACAGGTTGGATCCGCCCTGGCCCGACGCGATGCGCGCCACCAGGCCGTCCAGGACGAGGTCCAGGTAGTCGGCCAGTACGTCGTTCGGCACGTCGTCTCGTAGTTTGCCTGCCGTCTTCTGGCGCTCGAGTCGCCCGAGCGTCGCGTCGGTCAGCTCCGCCGACCGTTCGGCCCAGCTGGTTCTGAAATCGGCGTCGGTTCGGAGGCGGCGAGTGATTTCCAGTCGCGTCCCCAGCCACTCGAACTGTTCGGGTTGGGCGAGCATGTCGCGCATCACCTGGACCAGCCCCTGGGTCGATGCGACTTCGGCCATGCGGCGTGCGTCTTCCTGCGCCAGCGCCAGGAACAGCCCGTCCTTGTCCTTGAAGTGGTGGAAGATCGCGCCACGTGAAAGCCCGGTTGCCTCCTCGAGGCGCCGCACCGTCGCGCCCTCGTAACCGAACTCCCCGAAACACCGGCGGGCACCGTCGAGGATCTCGCTGCGGCGGGCCGCCAGGTGGTCTTCGCTGACCTTGGGCACGTATGTACTCCTACTGTCGATGAAGGGGCCCGTACCGATACGGCGATGGGCCCGAAACACGTATCGAGTTCCGGGCCCATCGCTGTGCGTGGCGTCTGTCTACAGTGCCGTGCGGCTAGCCTCTGATCATGTTGCGCAGCACGTACTGAAGGATGCCGCCGTTGCGGTAGTAGTCCGCCTCACCGGGGGTATCGATGCGGACGACCGCGTCGAACTCGACCTTGGTTCCGTCTTCCTTGGTCGCGGTCACTGCCATCGTCTTGGGCGTGACTCCCTCGTTCAGCTTCGCGACTCCGACGATGTCGAACGTCTCGGTGCCGTCGAGCTTCAGCGACGCAGCGCTCTCGCCGGCCGGGAACTGCAGCGGGACGACGCCCATACCGATGAGGTTGGAGCGGTGGATGCGCTCGAACGACTCGGTGATGACGGCCTTGACGCCGAGGAGCGACGTGCCCTTGGCGGCCCAGTCACGGGAGCTTCCGGATCCGTACTCCTTGCCGCCCAGCACGACCAGCGGGATGCCGGCCTCCTGGTAGTTCTGCGACGCGTCGTAGATGAACGACTGCGGTCCACCGTCCTGCGTGAAGTCGCGGGTGTAGCCACCCGAGACGTCGTCGAGCAGCTGGTTCTTCAGACGGATGTTCGCGAACGTTCCGCGGATCATGACCTCGTGGTTGCCACGGCGCGATCCCAGCGAGTTGTAATCCTTGCGCTCGACGCCGTGCGAATCGAGGTACTGCGCGGCAGGCGTACCGGCCTTGATGGGACCTGCCGGGCTGATGTGGTCGGTGGTGACCGAATCGCCGAGCAGTGCCAGTACGCGGGCACCCGTGATGTCCTCGACCGGAGCCGGGTCCATCGTCATACCGTCGAAGTACGGAGGCTTGCGCACGTAGGTCGACTTGGGATCCCACTCGAACGTGTCGCCCTCGGGGGTCGACAGGTTCTGCCAGCGGCTGTCGCCGGCGAAGATGGTCTCGTAGGACTTGCTGAACATGTCCCGGCTGATCGAGGACTTGATCGTGTCCTCGATCTCCTGCGAGGACGGCCAGATGTCCTTCAGGTAGACGGGGTTTCCTTCGTGATCGTTACCGAGTGCGTCGGTCTCGAAGTCGAAGTCCATCGTGCCCGCGAGGCCGTAGGCGATGACCAACGGCGGCGACGCCAGGTAGTTCATCTTGACGTCGGGGGAGATGCGGCCCTCGAAGTTGCGGTTGCCCGAGAGCACGGCGGTCACCGACAGATCGTTGTCGTTGATCGCCTTCGAGATCGGCTCGAGCAACGGCCCGGTGTTACCGATGCACGTGGTGCAGCCGTAGCCGCCGAGGTAGTAGCCGAGCTTCTCGAGGTACGGCCACAGGCCGGCCTTCTCGTAGTAGTCGGTGACGACCTGCGAACCGGGTGCCATGTTGGTCTTGACCCACGGCTTGGTCGACAGGCCCTTCTCGACGGCGTTCCGAGCGAGCAGAGCCGCGCCCAACATCACCGACGGGTTCGATGTGTTGGTGCACGAGGTGATGCCCGCAACCACGACGGCACCATGGTCGAGTACGAACTCGCCGCTCTCGTCGGTCATGACGCGGACCGGCTTGCTCGGACGTCCCTCGGAACCATAGGCAGCGGACTGAACGTCGACCGCACCGTCGTCGGCAAAGGACAGCGTTGCCGGGTCGGATGCCGGGAACGACTCCTCGACGGCCTCGTCGAGCTGCGTGTGCTCGGTCGGGTAGTTCTCCTCCACGTAGTTGTGAATGTCCTTGCGGAACGCAACCTTGGAGTCGGACAACAGAATTCGGTCCTGCGGGCGCTTCGGGCCGGCGATGGACGGGACCACGGTGTTGAGGTCGAGCTCGATGTACTCGGAGTACACGGCCTCGTTCTTCGGGTCGTGCCACATGCCCTGCTCTTTGGCGTACGCCTCGACGAGAGCGAGCTGCTCGTCGCTGCGGCCGGTGAGGCGCAGGTAGTTGATCGTCTCTTCGTCGATCGGGAAAATGGCTGCGGTGGAACCGAACTCGGGGCTCATGTTGCCCAGGGTCGCGCGGTTCGCGAGCGGAACCTCGGCCACGCCTTCACCGTAGAACTCGACGAACTTGCCCACCACGCCGTGCTTGCGCAGCATCTCGGTCGCGGTCAGAACGACGTCGGTTGCCGTGACGCCGGGCTGAATCTCGCCCGAGAGCTTGAAGCCGACGACGCGCGGGATCAGCATCGAGACGGGCTGGCCGAGCATGGCTGCCTCGGCTTCGATTCCGCCGACGCCCCAGCCGAGCACGCCGAGGCCGTTGACCATCGTCGTGTGCGAGTCGGTGCCGACGCAGGTGTCCGGGTACGCCTGGCCCTTGCGGGTCATGACGGTCGGAGCCAGGTACTCGATGTTGACCTGGTGGACGATGCCCATGCCGGGAGGGACGACCTTGAAGTCGTCGAATGCGCCCTGGCCCCAACGAAGGAACTGGTAACGCTCGCCGTTGCGCTCGTACTCGAGGTCGACGTTGCGCTCGAGTGCATCGGCGCGGCCGAAGACGTCGAGGATGACCGAGTGATCGATGACCATGTCGGCGGGGGAGAGGGGGTTGACCTTGTTCGGGTCGCCGCCCAGCGTGGTCACGGCCTCACGCATGGTGGCGAGGTCGACGACGCACGGGACGCCGGTGAAGTCCTGCATGATGACGCGGGCAGGGGTGAATTGGATCTCGATGCTCGGATCGGCCGAGGGATCCCACGACGCGATCGAGCGGATGTGGTCGGCGGTGATGTTGGCACCGTCCTCGGTGCGAAGGAGGTTCTCCGCGAGGACTTTCAGTGCGTAGGGCAGTTTCTCGGCACCGGGCAAGGCCGACAGACGGAAGATCTCGTACGAGTTCTCTCCGACTTCGAGGGTGCCCTTTGCACCGAATGAATCGTTACTTGCGGTCACTTCAGCTCCACTCGTCTATGAGGCACACCGCCGACGGGGCTGTGTCGACGGTTGAAGCGAGGCGCTGTCCGTGTGCCTCGGCGTGACATCCGGAGTGCGGATTGCCTGCGGACGCTCGGGCAGTGTCTCGATGAAAGTCTAACAGTACGCTTGTCCTGTGAAAACCCGTGGGTCCGTTTCGCAGCGGAGTACCGAGCGAACGTCCCACGTCACAATCCTCACGCAGTGCCTCGTGCGACGCAATGAAGGGCGGCCTCAGTTACGTCGCCGACTGCGTGCCTGCCGTGAGCCCGGTGCGCTGTGACGTAGGGTTTCACGCGACTGGTTCCTACCGACTGGACGAAGAGATGCCTGAACCGATGCACGCCGTTTCCCCACTTGCCACCGATATCCCGGCAGGTCTGGACGTCGACAGCATCGTCGCCACGGTCCGAGAATCCGGCGTGAGTGCGCCCGCCGAAGAAGAAGCCGGTTTGTCCGCTGCGGTGGACCGCGCCGAGGAACACGGCATCGATCTGAGCATCGTGATCGTTTCGACCGACCCCCGCCACGACTCACAATTGCGTGATCTCGCCACTGCCGTCGGAGCTCGGGAGGGTGGGACGGTGCTCGTCCTCAGCCCCGGGCAGGTGGGCACGTTCAGTGACTCCATCAGTCGGGTGACCCTGGAGGCCGGCCAGGACCGCACCTATACCGGTAACCACATCGTCGCGGCCGACAATTTCGTCGACACACTCGTCGAGGACGAGACGCCGTGGGGTCTGCTCACAGGCGGTCTCGTGGTAGTTGTCGCCGCCGTCGCCGCCTTGACTGCGGTTGTGAAGGCCCGCAGATACCGGACTCGGGCGACAACACCGGAGAACGCTGATCACGGTTCCGTAGAGCACTGAATCGACGCGCTGTCGCGTCGTTCGACTGACCGACACTGACCCCTGCGCACCCCGACGCGGTCGACCGATGGTGACCCCTGCGAAAAAGTCGGAAAAATTGTTTCCGGCAAACCCCGAGTTCACGGCGTTGTGCCTGGTGGAATCACAAATGTGTCATTTGTGACTGCAGTTTCTTTAGGGTGCAAAGTGTCGTACGGTGCCCTTGGCACTGCTGGGGAAGGAGTGTCGCAGAAGGCGGTTGTCGTCCGTGGGGAACTCGGGAGGCCACTGCTTCGGGTGTGACTGACGTGGTTCGCACCTGTCGTATTGCTGCGTGTTTCTTTCCCGCCCGGCGACGACGCTCACCGTCCACCTGCGATCGGGGTGGAGGACGGTGAACACCTCGACGGCACGACGGTTCGACGCGGACCCGAGTGAATGCCGGACCCGAGGGAGACATTTGTGAGCCGACGTCACATCCGCGGAACTCACCGCAGTGCGCTCGTCCGTACCCGATTCGTGCTGGTAGGCGCAGGCCTGGTTCTCGCGTTGATGGCGACCCTGCCCGGGGTCGCCGCCGCCGTACCACCGCCGCCGCCCAACCCCACGGACTCCGACCTTGCTGCCGCGGGCAGTGCCGTCGACTCGAGCCTGGGGCAGGTGGGCCGATTGATCGATGCCATCGCCTCGGCCAACCAGCAGTTGGCGCAACTCGACGACGAGGTCGCTTCGAAGCGAGAAGGCGTCAACAAGGCCCTGGTCGATCTTCAGAATGCGCGTGACGCGGCCGACGTCGCCGCCGCACTCGTCGGTGCCGCGCAGCAGGCACTTACCGATGCCGGCACCCAGATCCAGGCAGCTCAGCGCAAGTTCGACGAGTTCGCCAAGTCCAGCTACACCCAGGGCTCCGGCGTCGCCTCGATGGCGTCGTTCCTCGGGTCGAGCGGACCGGATGACGTCCTGGATCGCGCCCAGGTTCTGAAAGTTCTCTCCAACAGTCAGAATGCTGTTCTCGACGGCTTGCAGCGGGCCCGCACCGAGCAGGCGAACCGCGATTCGGCGGCGCGCGCGTCCAAGCAACAGGCCGATGCTGCAGCCTCGGAGGCCGAGTCCAAGAAGGCAGAGGCCGAGCAAGCGATCGCCGAGGCGCAGGCAGCGCTGCAGGCAGAGGCCGACCGGAAAGCCGCGATCGAATCACAGCGCGACGCGGCACAGGGCGAACTCGATGCCGCCCGCAGCAACGTGGCCGGCCTGCAGGACCAGCGCTCGGCGTACGGAACCTGGGAGGCCCAGAAGGCGGCAGAGGATGCTGCGATCGCCGCCGCGACGGCAGCAGCCAAAGAAGCCGCCGTGCAGGCGGCTGCTCGGGTGTCGGCCAACCTGGCGGCGCAACAACGCGCGGCGGCCATCGCCGAGGGTCAGCGTTCACATGTGGACGTGGAGGAGGACTCGAGCGCAACCGCCGATTCGGACAGTTCGACCGCCACCACACCGACCACACCATCTACACCGTCTACACCCACCAAGCCGACTTCACCCACCAAGCCGAAGACGCCCACGAAGCCGTCTATCTCCGGAAGCGCAGCCGTGGAGTTGGCGATCGATCGCGGAATGAGTCAACTCGGAGTGCCGTATTCCTGGGGCGGCGGGGACGAGAACGGCCCGACCAAAGGCATCCGGGACGGCGGGGTCGCGGACAGCTACGGCGACTACAACAAGGTCGGCTTCGACTGCTCGGGGCTGATGATCTACGCGTTCGCCGGTCTCGGCATCTCGCTGCCGCACTACACGGGTTACCAGTACACGGCCGGCAAGCAGGTGCCGTCGTCGGACATGAAGCGTGGCGACATGATCTTCTACGGCCCCAACGCCAGCCAGCACGTCGCGCTCTATCTCGGCGACGGCAAGATGCTCGAAGCGCCGCAGTCGGGGTCGGTGGTCAAGGTGTCCGACGTTCGATACAGCGGCATGACTCCGTACGCAGTGCGCATGGTGTCCTGAGCGAGATCCTGCGCGTTGCCGGCGAGCGTGCCGGGGGTGCCTTTCGGCGCGCTCGGCGATCACCTGGAATAGTTGATCGTGGCGGTATCGAAACGCGCTCGACGATGATCGACTGAAAGCGGTGAATTCTTGGTGACATCACGTGACGGCCGGATTTCGAACGACGAGGGGTCGGCGCACGTCGAGACCTCGACTCGTGATCCACAGGGTGGGGAGCCGACGCGGGTGAACAGTCCAGGCCTGGCCGAGGACGTGCAGCTCCTCGAGAAGGCCGTGTACGAGGTCAAGCGCGTCATCGTCGGTCAAGATCGCCTGGTCGAACGCATCCTGGTCGGACTGCTCGCTCGTGGGCACGTACTGCTGGAAGGTGTCCCCGGTGTGGCGAAGACACTGGCCGTCGAGACGTTCGCGCGGGTCGTGGGTGGCTCGTTCTCACGTGTCCAGTTCACCCCCGACCTGGTGCCGACCGACCTTGTGGGAACCCGCATCTACCGCCAGGGCCGGGAAGAGTTCGACACCGAACTCGGACCCGTCGTGGCGAACTTCGTCCTTGCCGACGAGATCAACCGGGCACCGGCCAAGGTGCAGTCCGCGTTGCTCGAGGTCATGGCCGAGCGGCACGTCACCATCGGCGGCAAGACTTTTCCGATGCCGGATCCGTTCCTGGTGATGGCGACGCAGAACCCGATCGAGAACGAGGGTGTGTACCCCCTTCCCGAGGCTCAACGCGACAGATTCCTGTTCAAGATCGTCGTCGACTATCCGACGATCGAGGAAGAGCGCGAGATCGTCTACCGCATGGGCATCAAAGCACCCGAACCCAAGCAGATCCTCGATCCCGTCGAGCTGGTTCGGCTGCAGAATCTGGCCGGCTCGGTGTTCGTGCACCACGCCCTCGTCGACTACGTCGTTCGGGTCATCGCCGCGACGCGAACCCCCGAGCAATTCGGTCTCGACGACGTGGCCAGCTGGATCGCGTACGGCGCGTCGCCGCGTGCGACTCTCGGTATCATCGCGGCGTCGAGAGCGCTTGCTCTGCTCCGGGGTCGCGACTACGTGGTACCCCAGGACGTTCTCGAAGTCATTCCCGACGTCCTTCGGCATCGCCTGGTGTTGTCGTACGACGCACTTGCCGACGAGGTGACGCCCGAGACGGTCATCTCCCGGGTACTGCAGACCGTCGGGTTGCCCCAGGTGTCGCCGCAGGCGGTGCCGGTGCCGCAGAACAACGGTGCAGGCGCCGACGGGCCGCATTTCGACGGTCGTCAGGTCGGCCCGCAAGGACCGTTTCCCGGTCCGGGTCAGTTCCCTGGTGGGGGTCAGTTCCCCGGACAGGCGCAGCAGCCTCAGCAGCCGGGACCTCAGCAGGCCGGACCTCAACAGCCTCCGCAGGGTGGCCACTACGCCCAGCAGGCAGCGTCCTTGCAGAAGCCCTCGGGTGACGGATCGTCGACGGGTACGCCGGGGCAGTGAGCGGATCCGACACCGCTCCCGTGACCGCCGGTCGTACCGTCGTTTCGCGGCCGCCGTCGTTCCGTTCGGGTGAGCTGCGCGATCCCAAATTGGCTGCGGCTCTGCGGACTCTGGAACTGACGGTGCGTCGACGGCTCGACGGAGTGCTGCACGGCGATCATCTCGGTCTGATTCCCGGTCCCGGTTCCGAACCCGGCGACGCCAGGGAGTATCAGCCCGGGGACGACGTTCGCCAGATGGACTGGTCGGTCACGGCGCGCACGACGCATCCGCACGTACGTCAGTCCGTGGCCGATCGCGAGCTCGAGACCTGGCTCGTGGTCGATCTCTCGGCCAGCCTGGATTTCGGTACCACGGGATGCGAGAAGCGCGATCTGGCCGTCGCCGCATCGGCTGCCATCACACATCTGTCCGGCGGCGGTGGAAATCGTATCGGCGCGGTGGTGGCCACCGGGGCCAGCACCACTCGCATTCCGGCGAGAGGCGGCCGTCCGCACATCCAGTCGATGCTTCGCGCGATCGCAACGACTCCCGCCGCGGCGGACGGTGTGCGCGGCGATCTGCGAAGTGCGATCGAGGCGCTGCGCCGGCCGGAACGTCGTCGCGGTATGGCCGTGGTGATCAGCGACTTTCTGGGGCCCATCGACTGGGAGCGCTCGTTGCGCGCGATCTCGGCACGACACGACGTGCTCGCCGTGGAGGTACTCGACCCCCGCGACCTCGAGCTGCCCGACGTCGGTGACGTGGTGTTGCACGATCCGGAATCGGGTCGAACACGCGAATTCAGCACGACGCCTCGGCTGCGAGCAGACTATGCGCGCGCAGCGGCAGCGCACCGTGACGACGTGGAGAAGGCACTGCGCAGGTGTGGAGCGCCTCGACTGACTCTCCGCACCGACGGTGACTGGATCGCCGACGTCGTCCGGTTCGTCACCGCGCGCAGGCACACCATCGGATCCGGTTTCACCAATACTGCGCGGTCGGGTACGCGATGAGCCTGACCGATTTCGCGGCGCCGTGGTGGCTCGGGTTCCTGATCGTCGTGATCGCTCTGACTGTCGGCTACGTCTGGGTCCAGCGACGCAAGCAGAAGCACGTTCTGCGCTTCTCCAACATG
This sequence comes from Rhodococcus sp. NPDC078407, assembly GCF_044542515.1. NCBI lineage: Bacteria > Bacillati > Actinomycetota > Actinomycetes > Mycobacteriales > Nocardiaceae > Rhodococcus > Rhodococcus sp. NPDC078407. The sequence continues at coordinate 129,653 of NZ_JBITUQ010000003.1, forward strand.
GAGTTGCTCGAGTCGGTAGCTCCCGAGCGACCGAACCGGCTGCGCCATGTGCCGACCGCCCTGGTGTTGGTGGGTTTGCTGTTCCTCACGGTCGCGCTGGCCGGGCCCACGGCCGACGAGCGCGTTCCGCGCAACCGGGCAACCGTCATGCTCGTCATCGACGTCTCGCTGTCCATGGAGGCCACGGACGTCGAGCCGACTCGCTTGGCAGCCGCGCAGGAAGCCGCGAAATCCTTTGCCGACGGGCTGACCCCAGGAATCAACCTCGGGCTGGTCGCATTCGCGGGCACCGCGTCGGTTCTGGTCTCTCCTACTGCCAATCGTGAAGCCACCAAGTCCGCCATCGACAAGTTGCAGCTCAGCGAACGAACGGCCACCGGTGAGGCGATCTTTACCTCACTGCAGTCGATCGACACTCTCGGAGCGATACTCGGCGGCGGTGACGCGGCCCCACCTGCACGCATCGTGCTGCTCTCCGACGGCAAGCAGACCGTGCCGCAGAATCTCGACGACCCTCGCGGCGGCTACACCGCGGCCCGCGCCGCCGAAGACAAGGGCGTACCGATCTCCACGATTTCCTTCGGCACGAGCTACGGCTCGGTCGAGATCGAGGACGAGGGTGGGGTCGAACGGGTTCCGGTTCCTGTCGACGACCCGTCGCTGCGAGAAATCGCGACACTTTCCGGCGGTAGCTTCTTCACCGCGTCATCGCTCGAAGGTCTCCGAGATGTGTACGACACCCTCGAGGAGCAGATCGGTTTCGAGATCACTCGCGGGGACGCGTCGCGTCCATGGTTGATCCTGGGGGTGCTGTGCATCTCGGCCGGTCTCGGTTCGGCATTGGTCATGCGACAGAGATTGCCGTGATCGCTGTTATTACTCACCAGTAAGTTTCGCTTTGTCATTCCAGCACGAACAGATAGGTTGCTAGGCATGTCCACACCTGACTTCATCGCGCGATCGGTACTCGTCACCGGAGGTAACCGGGGTATCGGTCTGGCCATCGCCCAACGGCTCAGTGCCGACGGACACAAGGTGGCCGTCACCCACCGCGGATCCGGAGCCCCCGACGGACTACTCGGAGTCGTCTGTGACGTCACCGATTCCGATTCGGTCGATGCGGCATTCAAGGAGGTCGAGGAGAAGCACGGGCCCGTCGAAGTTCTCGTGGCCAACGCGGGCATCACCGATGACACGTTGCTGATGCGGATGACCGAGGATCAGTTCCAGCGCGTCATCGACGCCAACCTCACCGGAGCTTTCCGGGTCGCCAAGCGCGCCAACCGAGCCATGCTGCGCGCGCGTTGGGGCCGCATGATCTTCCTGAGTTCTGTCGTGGCGATGGCCGGCGGACCCGGGCAGATCAACTACGCGGCGTCCAAGGCAGGCGTCATCGGAATGGCCAGATCGATCACGAGGGAACTGGGTTCGCGTTCCATCACGGCGAACGTCGTGTCCCCGGGGTTCATCGAGACCGACATGACCGCCGAGCTCTCGGACGACCTGCGTGGCAAAGCGAAGGAATACATTCCCCTCCAGCGGCTCGGTCAGCCCGAGGACGTCGCGGCAGTGGTGAGCTTTCTTGCGGGACCGGACTCGTCGTACGTCTCGGGCGCGGTCATCCCCGTCGACGGCGGCATGGGCATGGGGCACTGAAAGCTCCTCTAGCACAACGATTCCGACTTCTACCTCCGAATTAAGGAACACAGCACCATGGGCGGATTGCTCGAAGGCAAGACCATTCTGATCACCGGCATCATCACCGATGCCTCCATCGCGTTCCACGCTGCGGCCATGGCGCAGGAGCAGGGCGCCAAGGTGATCATCACCGGGTTCGATCGGCTCCGGCTCATCGACCGAATCGCGCAGCGTCTTCCCAAGGAGGTGCCTCCGGCGATCGAGCTCGACGCCACCAACGAGGAACACCTCGCCGCGCTGGCAGATCGTGTGCGCGAAGTCGCCCCCGAGGGCATCGACGGAGTTCTGCACTCCATCGCATTCGCGCCACGCACCCTGATGGGACCGGATGCGAAGCCGTTCCTGGAGGGACCGGGACCCGATGCCGCGCGGGCGTTCGAGATCTCGGCATGGAGTTACGCGTCGCTGGCGCGCGCTGTTCTTCCGGTCATGAACGAGGGCGGCTCGATCGTCGGTATGGATTTCGATCCGCGGACGTCCATGCCGTACTACAACTGGATGGGTGTGGCCAAGGCGGCCCTCGAGTCGGTCAACCGTTACGTGGCACGGGAAGTCGGCGCAGCAAAGCGCATTCGCTCCAATCTCGTTGCAGCAGGACCGATCCGGACTCTGGCCGCCAAGGCCATCGCGGGTACTGCGACCGGTGATGCGGCCAAGATGGACCAACTCAACGTGTACTGGGACGGTGCCGCTCCCATCGGCTGGGACGTCAACGATCCGACCGTCGTCGCCAAGTCCATCGTCGCGCTGCTGTCGGACTGGTTGCCCGGCACCACCGGATCCATCGTGTACGTCGACGGTGGAGCAAGCCACAACACGTACCTGCCCGAAAACATGTGACCCTTCGGTGAGCGCGACCCGACGTGGGCTCGCTCACCGAAGGTTTCGATAGTCGATCGTGCCCCTGCCGGTGTCCCACTGCGGCAGGGGCACAATGGGTTCATGACCACCCCTGGAGATTTCGACGCATTGTTGGTGCTCTCGTTCGGCGGACCGGAAAAGCCCGACGACGTTCGTCCGTTTCTAGAGAACGTGACTCGCGGACGCGGTGTGCCGCCCGAGCGTCTGGATTCCGTCGTCGAGCACTACATGCACTTCGGGGGCGTCTCGCCGATCAACCGGCTCAACAGAGACATCATCGATGCGCTTCGCGGCGAATTCGACTCCGCCGGAATCGATCTACCGATCTACTTCGGAAACCGCAACTGGCATCCGATGATCGAGGACACCGTTGCGACGATGACAGCGGACGGGATCCGCAACGCCCTGGTGTTCCCGACGTCCGCATGGGGTGGCTATTCCGGGTGCAGGCAATACCACGAGGACATCGCCCGAGCGCGGGCGTCCGTGGGCGATGGTGCACCGCACCTGACCAAGATCAGGCAGTACTACGACCACCCCCTGATGGTCGACGCCTTCTCCGATGCCGTTGCAGCTGCCCGAGCTTCACTGCCCGAGCAGCACCGCGCCGACGCGCGTCTGGTGTTCACGGCGCACTCCATTCCCTCCGCCGCCGACGCCAATGCCGGACCGCCCGAGGACGGCGGGCATCTCTACAGCCGTCAGGTAGCCGAGGCCTCGAGGCTCGTCGCAGCCGCGTCCGGTGTCGAGGACTACGACCTGGTGTGGCAGTCGCGATCGGGACCGCCCCAGGTTCCGTGGCTGGATCCCGACATCTGTGACCATCTCGAGGCGCTGTCGGCTCGGTCCGTCGACGCGGTGATCGTGTGTCCCATCGGATTCGTGTCCGACCATCTCGAGGTCGTGTGGGATCTGGACACCGAGGCCGAAGAGAAAGCTCGAGAACTCGGGATGGCTTTCGCCCGCGCCGGAACGCCCGGCTCCGACGAGCGTTTCCCCGCAATGATTCGTGAATTGGTCGACGAGTATCGGCTCGGTACCGACTGCCGTCGTGAGCTGGGACGAGTGCCGGGCTACGGTTCGACGCTGGACGGAAATCGTTGCGCCGTCGGATGCTGCGAGCAACCGACGAGGCCCGCTCGGCCGTCCGGGGCCGCGGCCCGATAGTCCCCGGTCGAACGACCGACGGGCATCAAGCGGAATGCATCGCCGCTTCGATGCTCGTTGCGACGGCGATCGTGCGCGCAGTGCGCACCGCGGCCCACAGAGGTCTGAGCAGGTCCTCACGCGCCGCAGCTGCCGATGCAGTAGGGGCTTCAGACGGAGCGAATTCGGCTGCCACGGTCAGAATTGCTGCCACCCTGTCGGCGGATTCGAGCACCCGGAACGCTCGCTCGGACATGTCGGCGGGATAGCGATGCCGCGCGGCGTCGGCGATCAACGACGCGATTCGGGTGCGTGGATCGGATTCGAGGGTTCGGGTGGGGAGCGCCTGCATCTGTGCCAGCGCGTCCGCCGCGCCTCGGACCGCCTCCCGCATCTCGTATTCGGCCTCTCCCAGGCCCTGATCGCGGTACGCGTGCTCGGGGACGGTGCTGGAATACACGGTCCAGCGCAACACATCCGGTCCCTCGATGACGGGGACCACACCGATCCCGGGGCTGCCCGCTGAGCCGACGATCACCGCATGTCCGGTGTTCAGTGCGGCACGCGAGAAGTCGGTGTTCGCGGGTAGTCCGCCGACTGCGCCGGGAGCGGGCAGAACGAGACGTATTCGGTCGTCCCCGATCGATGACCGTGGTTCCGTCCCCGCTGCCACTCTGATCGCCTGAAGCATGCCCGCAATACCCTCTACGTAGCCGGGATGCTGCAGTCCGAAGCTGTCGGCCGCGCCCGCATCGCCCGCGCCCACGAGATGCATCGGTGCCCACTCGGACATGGCGTCGATGACGTCGTCCGGTGAGCTGGCACCGGCCAGCCAGGAGCTGGCCCACAGGGCGAGGCTTGCACTCGAAGAACACACGACTCACGAGCATAGGTCGGCGTGGCGAACCGTGCTCGCGGCGCCGGTGTCGCTAGCGTTGACCGCCGTGAACGACATGTACGGCGGAGACATTCTCAAAGGGCACAGTCGCATGCGGAAGGTCCCGGCACCTGAAGTATCGGCCGAGCGGGGGCTGGTCGTCGAGGACGCCGGAACCGGATACTGCGGTGCGGTGGTCGGATTCGAGCGCACGTACGATGGCGACTTCGTGCGACTCGAGGACAGTGCACGCACGACGCGTCTGTTCGCCCTTCGGGAAGCTGCGTTCCTGCTGGACGGCCGTCGAGTCACTCTGGTCCGCCCGAAGCCCGCCGCCGCGGCACCGCAGCAGACGCGCTCTGCCTCCGGGTCCACCAAAGTCGAGGGACTGCGGGCGCGGACGGCGCGAGCGAGCCGAATCTGGGTCGAGGGTGTGCACGACGCGGCCCTCGTGGAAAGCGTGTGGGGACACGATCTTCGAGTGGAAGGCGTGGTCGTCGAGCATCTCGAGGGCCTGGACAATCTGGGGGAGCGGTTGGCCGATTTCGGTCCTGGGCCCGGGCGTCGTGTCGGCGTTCTGGTCGACCATTTGGTGACCGGCTCCAAGGAGTCGAAGTTGACGACGTCGCTCGGCGAGCACGTGTTGGTCACCGGCCATCCGTTCATCGATGTGTGGGAGGCGGTCAAGCCGGCCGCGGTGGGAATCGCTGCGTGGCCGAAGATCCCGCGAGGTGAGGACTGGAAGACGGGCATCTGTCGAGAGCTCGGATGGGGGAGCCCTCGGGAGGGGTGGCGTCGCGTGTATTCGTCGGTATCGAGCTTCCGGGATCTCGAGGCACCGTTGATCGGAGCTGTCGAACAACTGGTGGACTTCGTCACCGAGTAGGGCTGTGTCCAGCAACGTTTCTTCACTGGGTCATTCCGCAGGCTCCACTCCCACCGGCAATTGTCCGATTCGTGCTTGGATGGAGGCTGTGGCAGCGATCATCTGGCTCATAGCGGCAGTGGTACTCGCCGGTGCCGAGGCACTGACGGGCGACTTCTTTCTTCTGATGATCGCCGGCGGTGCTCTGGGCACGGCCGGCGTGTCGGCTCTCACCGATTTTCCGGTGTGGGCCGATGCAATCGTGTTCGGCGTCCTGTCTCTGGCCCTGGTTCTCGGATTGCGACCGAGTCTGTTGCGGCGCTTCGCAAATCCGCCCGATGTTCCGATGGGCATGGCAGCACTCACCGGCAAGAGTGCGGTAGTCCTCGAACAGGTCACTGCCCACGAAGGCCAGATCAAGCTCGGTGGTGAAGTGTGGACGGCCCGTCCACTCGACGAGACCGAGGTCTATGCCCCAGGCACCACCGTGACCGTGATGGAAATTGACGGCGCTACCGCCGTCGTATGGAAGGGACCGTAGCCACGTGGAAGCACTCATCGCACTGGCTGTCATCGTCGCGTTCGTCGCGGTGTTGATGGCCAAGTCCATTTCGATCGTTCCGCAAGCCGAGGCCGCAGTGATCGAACGGCTGGGCCGATACACGCGGACCGTGTCCGGTCAACTCACGTTCCTCGTACCGTTCGTCGATCGCATCCGTGCCAAGGTCGACCTGCGTGAGCGAGTCGTGTCGTTTCCCCCGCAACCGGTGATCACCAAGGACAATCTGACCGTGTCGATCGACACCGTCGTCTACTTCCAGGTGACCAATCCGCAGTCGGCCGTGTACGAGATCAACAACTACATCGTCGGTGTCGAGCAGTTGACCACCACCACTCTGCGCAACGTCGTCGGCGGAATGACGCTGGAGGAGACTCTGACCTCGCGTGATTCGATCAACGGTCAACTGCGCGTCGTGCTGGACGAAGCCACCGGTCGCTGGGGCCTGCGGGTCGCCAGAGTGGAGCTCAAGAGCATCGATCCACCACCGTCGATCCAGGAGTCGATGGAGAAGCAGATGAAGGCCGATCGTGAGAAGCGAGCGACCATCCTGACGGCCGAAGGGCATCGTGAGTCGGCGATCAAGACTGCCGAAGGCGACAAGCAGAGCCGGATTCTCGCAGCCGAGGGCGGCAAGCAGGCAGCCATCCTCACGGCCGAGGGTGAGCGGCAGTCTCGCATCCTCCGGGCGCAGGGTGACCGTGCTGCGAAGTACCTGGAAGCTCAGGGTCAGGCCAAGGCCATCGAGAAGGTGTTCGGTGCCATCAAGGCAGGCAAGCCCACCCCGGAACTGCTGGCCTACCAGTACATGCAGACGCTGCCGCAGATGGCGCAGGGTGACGCCAACAAGGTGTGGATGATCCCGAGTGATTTCGGCGATGCGCTCAAGGGGTTCGCGAAGACACTCGGTGCTCCAGGCGAGGACGGCGTCTTCCGCTACGAGCCCAACGAGGCAGCGGGTAACGAGCCCAAGCCCGAGGACGACTCGGACGAGGTTGCCGAATGGTTCGAGACCAAGACCGATCCGGCGGTCGCCGAGGCGGTCAAGGCAGCGGAGGCAGTGGCGCGTAAGCCGGTCGACACGTCGCTTGCCGCAGCACCCGAACTGTCCAAGGGGATGGACATCGGCGCTTTGTCTGCATCACCGGAAGCTGAGCCGGAGCAACGCTGACGTCCGTGATCGATCAGCTACCCAGGGCAGTTCCGACTCCGGCAGCGGCCAGTGCCCACAGGACACTGGCGAAGGTGCCGATGATGAACTGTTCGGACGCGTGGGACTCGCGGAGTTCGGGGTAGCGCGCGAGTCCCTTGACCGCCAGAACGATGGCAATGCCTTCGGGCCAACCCGCGAGAATCGACACAGCCACGGCTACGCGTTCGAGGACGCCGATGGTCAACCCCCCACGCAGCGGCTCGACCGGATCTTCTCCGGTCGAGTCGCTGCGTCGTCGGGCGACCCTGAACACGGTCGGCACCGTTGCTGTTCCGCCCAGGGCTGCAGCGCCGACGCTGACGACGATTCCGACGGCATGTCCGAAACCGATGGCCGGACCGGCTGCGGTCGCCAGGACTGCTGCTGCGGCCAGCAAACCGGACGCGGTGGCGGTAGGCAGCCACCGACGGACGCCCGGGCCGGTAGGCACGACAGCGGCGAGTGCAGTCAGTGCCAGTAGTACAACGGTGACGACGATCATGTCCGGTGACCTTCCGGGGTGTTCGCGGCGTCCAGCAACCGTGAGGCCAGAATCCGGCCGGCGTTCTCGACATGCCACCCGGCTACCGAGAGTCGTTGCGACATGGCTTGTTTGCTGATGTTCAGGCGTTCCGCGGCGTCGGTCTGCGACAAGCCGTCGGCCATCAGTGCGACCGCTTCACGCCCGTGGTCCGAGCGCCTGCCGATCAGGAGCGCAACCAGGGTGGAGGCCGTCTCCGCGTCTTCGGCGGCAGTGGGATCGGGACCGCTGACAGCAAGCGCTGCAGGGGCGCTCTTGGCTCTGGTCACCGCGTCTCGAGCTGCCTCGAATGCCGGGCCGCGTCCGGCTCGTGTGGTCTCCGGCAGCGGAAGCTCGACGGAACCGATGCCTATTCCGACGCTCCACTGGGGTGTGGACACCAACTCGAGCGCGATGGAGACGACGGTGGTGGGGTCCTCGCACACGGCTTGGACTTCGTCTCCTGCGGTGCGATCGAACGGACGGAGGAGCCCGTGGTCACGATAGCGATCGAGAAGGTCGGGCACCCGATCGATATCGCGCCTGCTTCGACGTTGATCCACGGTCAGAACGAACATGAGACAAGGTTAGATCGTTGATTTGGCAGAGTCAAGCTTCTAGGCTTGATTCAGTGGAGTCAAGGTTCTTACCATGTCGATCGCGAGTCGCCCCGGACTCTGCTTTCGAGCCACGCGACAGCCGCCAATCCACGACCAGCCCACTCAGTCCGATCGCGATACAGACCGCGGACAGCACCAGCAGCACCGGGTGTGTGTCACCGCCGATGGCACCGCCGATCACGACGATCCCGAGGGTGCCCGGCAACATGCCGACAGCAGTTGCCGCCGCGAAAGGCACGGGACGCACCGCCGACACACCGCAGGCATAGTTCACCAACGAGAACGGCACCGGAGCGATCAAGCGAAGCGAGCCGACGGCCAGCCAGCCTCTCCGGCGGAGGCTGTCGTCGATCGAGTCGAGCACCGAATGCGACATCCGCGCTGCCACGGCCTCACGGCCGATCGCGCGGACGAGCAGCAGGGCAAGCAGGGCACTGACCGTCGACGCGCCGATGGTGACGGCCAGACCGGTCAGTGGACCGAACAGCACTCCGGCACTGAGCGTGAACAGCGTTCTCGGGACCGGCGCGATGGTCACGATCGCGTGCACGGCGAAAAAAGCGAGCGGGAATGCCGGCCCGACGGTCGATCCCCACTGTCGGATCTGTTCGACACTCGGGTGCGGCGCGAACACCGCCACGAGGGCGAGGACGACGATCACCGCCAGCAGCGCGATCAGTCGAAGGTCGCGCAGGTGCCGGGTCACGAGAGGCCAGCGTACCGGCGGGAGGTGACACGTCGACTTCTCGTGACCGCCGGCATACGCGAACCGAACGTGAGGTGATCCTCACGATAACCTGCAAGGAGGTGGGGTTAACATCACTTCAAGTCGGGTGTAGGACCACCCGCCGAACCGAGGGAGCAGCACACGTGTCCATCGCGTCGCACGAAGATGCCGCACACAGTGCTCATGCGGCCTGGCAGCAGGCGGTGGCCGGCGTCTTGGCCAAGTCTCGCCGAGTCGAGGTGGCCGATCTGCCCACCGATCCTGAGCATCTTCTCGATTTCACGACCTACGACGGGATCACGGTCTCCCCGTTGTACACCGCCTTCGACGAACGCCCCGAAGGTCCGTTGCCGGGGCATTTTCCGTACCTACGCGGCCGCGACCCCCATCGCGACGTCAACGCAGGCTGGAAGGTGTGCACTCGACACGGTTCGAGCAACGGCGACGCCGGGGCCGGCGATGTGACCGCCCTGAACACTGCGATTCTCGACTCGCTGTCCAACGGCACCAGCGCCCTCTGGCTGACGGTCGGCAGCCGCGGAGTCGACGCGTCCGCGCTGGCAGACGTTCTGAGTGGGGTGTTCCTCGAACTCGCTCCGCTGACGATCGATGCCGGCGGGGACGCTGCTGCTGCGGCAACCGCCGTGTTCTCGGTACTCGACTCGGCCGACATCGACGATCGCGCCGCAGTGGACGTCCGACTGGGAGTGGCTCCGCTCACCGCTCGGTTGAGCGGCACGGAGTCCATCGAGATGGCCGAGGCACTCGACCTGGCTCGCCGGTCGATCGACCGCGCCGAGACCGTTCGGGCAATCACCGTCGACGGCACGGTCTTTCACAACCTCGGGGCCGGCGACGCGCAGGAGCTCGGTGCGTCGATCGCCGCGGGACTCGAATACGTCCGGTCCATGACGAACGCAGGCGTCGGCGTCTCCGATGCTCTGCGTCAGGTCGAATTCCGGTTCTCCGCCACCGACGACCAGTTCCAGACCATTGCAAAGTTTCGGGCCGCGCGCACACTGTGGGCGCGCGTCGCACAGGTATGCGGAGCCCCCGACGCCGGTGATGCTCCACAGCATGCGGTGACCTCGGAGGCGATGATGTCGCAACGTGATCCGTGGGTGAACATGCTGCGGACCACACTCGCGTCGTTCGGTGCCGGAGTGGGAGGCGCGGACTCGGTGACCGTGCTGCCGTTCGACGCCGCGCTGAGCGGTGGCGCCGCCGGGGTGTCCAAGACGTTCGCTGCGCGCATCGCGAGAAACACTCAGCTGCTCCTACTGGAGGAAGCTCATCTGGGACGGGTTCTGGATCCGGGTGCCGGGTCCTGGTACATCGAAGAACTGACGGCAGCAGTCGCCGCGAAGGCTTGGGAGTTCTTCCAGACCATCGAAGCATCCGGCGGCTTCCAGGCCGCCGTCGACGACGGTTCGCTCGTAGCGGCGATGGAGAAGACCCGTGCGGAGCGCGATTCGGACATCGCCCACCGGCTCACTCCGTTGACCGGCGTCAACGAGTTTCCCAATCTGGCAGAGGCTCCCTTGACTCCGGAACAGACCGCGTCGCAGCAGGGCTCGGCCGCGGTGTACCGGTACGGCCGGGCGTTCGAGGCTCTCCGCGATCGATCGGACGCCTTTCTCGCCGAACACGATTCGCGACCCACTGTGCTGCTGATACCGCTGGGAAGCGTCGCCGAACACAACGTCCGGACGACATTCGCGTCGAACTTGTTGGCCTCGGGCGGAATCGAGGCGGTCAACCCCGGTCCGCTGACCGTGGACGGAATCGCCGCAGCGGTCGAGGCGTCCGGTGCTGCCATATCGGTGGTGTGCGGAACCGACAAGAGATACGCCGACGAGGCCTCGACTGCGGTGGATGCACTGCGCGCAGCAGGCGTTTCACAGATTCTGCTCGCCGGACCCGAAAAAACCTTCACCGGCATCGAGGGCCCGTCTCGTCCCGATGGATTCCTGACCGCCAAGGTCGACGCGGTCGCTGTACTGACCGAACTTCTCGACACCCTGGGAGCCTCGAAGTGAGTACCGACGCGAACCGTATTTCGCACACCATCGGCAGTTTTGCCGACGTACCGCTGGTCGATCCCGATGAGCCGACGCCGTCGCCGCCATCGGCCGAGGACGTGGCCGCACATGTGGAGGAGGGGGCGAAAGCCAACTTCTACACTCCCGAGCAGGTGGTGTGGTCGACGCCCGAGGGTATCGACGTCAAGCCGGTGTTCACCGAGGCAGATCGTGACGCAGCGGAGGCCGAGGGGTATCCACTGCACAGCTACCCGGGTGCACCCCCGTTCCTGCGCGGGCCGTATCCCACGATGTACGTCAACCAGCCCTGGACCATCCGCCAATACGCCGGCTTCTCCACCGCGGCAGAGTCGAACGCCTTCTACCGACGCAACCTCGCTGCCGGCCAGAAGGGCCTGTCGGTGGCGTTCGACCTCGCCACTCACCGCGGCTACGACTCCGATCACCCGCGTGTGCAGGGTGACGTCGGAATGGCAGGTGTGGCAATCGATTCCATCTACGACATGCGGCAGTTGTTCGACGGCATCGATCTGGGCAGCGTCTCGGTGTCGATGACCATGAACGGAGCAGTACTGCCGATCCTGGCGCTGTATGTCGCGGCCGCCGAGGAGCAGGGTGTCGGGCCCGAGAAGCTCGCCGGCACCATCCAGAACGACATTCTCAAAGAGTTCATGGTGCGCAACACCTACATCTATCCGCCGAAGCCGTCGATGCGCATCATCTCGGACATCTTCGCGTACACCAGCGAGAAGATGCCGAAGTACAACTCGATCTCCATCTCCGGCTACCACATCCAAGAGGCCGGTGCGACAGCAGATCTCGAGCTCGCCTACACGCTCGCGGACGGTGTCGAATACATCCGGGCCGGTCTGGATGCGGGCATGGACATCGACACGTTCGCGCCTCGGCTGTCGTTCTTCTGGGCCATCGGAATGAACTTCTTCATGGAGGTCGCCAAGCTCCGCGCCGGCCGACTGCTGTGGGCCGAGCTCGTCCAACAATTCGAGCCCAAGAGTGCCAAATCTCGTTCTCTGCGCACTCATTCACAGACATCGGGTTGGTCGTTGACGGCACAGGATGTGTTCAACAACGTCGCCCGTACCTGTGTGGAGGCAATGGCCGCCACCCAGGGCCACACGCAGTCGCTGCACACCAACGCTCTCGACGAAGCACTGGCGCTGCCGACCGACTTCTCCGCCCGAATCGCCCGCAACACCCAACTTCTCATCGCACAGGAATCCAACACCGTTCGACCGATCGACCCGTGGGGCGGTTCGCACTACGTCGAATGGCTCACCCACCAGCTCGCGGATCGGGCTCGGGCACACATCGCCGAGGTCGAGGAAGCGGGCGGTATGGCTCAGGCCATCGGCGAGGGAATTCCCAAGCTGCGCATCGAGGAGGCAGCCGCTCGCACCCAGGCGCGCATCGACTCCGGCCGCCAGCCGCTGGTGGGCGTCAACAAATACGTCCCCGACGAGCCCGACACCATCGAAGTGCTCAAGGTCGAGAACTCGAAGGTTCGACGCGAGCAGATCGAGAAGCTCGAGCGACTGCGGGCCGAACGGGACACCGCCGAGGTCGAGGCCGCACTGGCGAATCTGACTCGGGCTGCGGCGTCGGATCAGCCGGGAATGGAGAACAATCTTCTCGCCCTCGCTATCGATGCGGCACGAAAGATGGCCACCGTCGGAGAAATTTCCGATGCGCTCGAGAAAGTCTACGGGCGCCATCAGGCGGAAATCCGGACAATCAGTGGTGTGTACCGCGACGAGGCAGGCAAATCCGAGAACATCACCCGCGCCACCGTGCTGGTCGAGCGGTTCGCCGAGGACGAGGGGCGCAGGCCTCGTGTTCTGGTGTGCAAGATGGGCCAGGACGGACACGACCGGGGCCAGAAGGTGATTGCGACCGCGTTTGCCGACATCGGCTTCGACGTCGACGTCGGCCCGCTGTTCCAGACGCCCGAGGAGGTGGCCCGTCAGGCTGCCGACAACGACGTCCATGTCGTCGGCGTGTCGTCACTGGCGGCGGGCCATCTGACGCTCGTGCCCGCGTTGCGCCAGGCCTTGGCCGACGTGGGGCGCGAGGACATCATGATCGTCGTCGGGGGAGTCATCCCGCCCGGTGATTTCGACGAACTCTACGCAGCGGGTGCCGCAGCAATCTTCCCGCCGGGCACCGTCATAGCCGACGCAGCGATCGGCCTGGTGGAGAAGCTGTCCGTCGCGCTCGGACATGCACCCCGCGAGGCCAACGCCTGAATATGGGTTCTCCGAACGACAACACGAGTTCTCCGAACAACAACACGAGTTCTCCGAACAAGGGCCGAGTCATCGACATCGACGCGGTTGCCGAATCGGTCCGGGCGAACGAACGGTCCGGTCTCGCTCGTGCCATCACGCTGGTCGAATCGACTCGATCCGACCATCGCGATCTGGCGCAACAATTGCTCCTTCGGGTGTTGCCCGATGCAGGTGGTTCGCACCGGGTCGGCATCACCGGAGTGCCCGGGGTCGGCAAGTCGACGTTCATCGATGCGCTGGGGATGCGGCTGATCGAGAAGGGGCATCGGGTAGCGGTGCTCGCCGTCGATCCGTCGTCGACGCGTACCGGTGGTTCCATCCTGGGCGACAAGACCAGGATGTCGCGGCTCGCGGTACAGGAGAACGCCTACATCAGGCCGTCTCCGACGTCGGGAACTCTGGGCGGTGTGGCCCGTGCGACGCGCGAGACGATCGTGCTCCTCGAAGCGGCCGGCTTCGATGTCATTCTGGTGGAGACGGTGGGCGTCGGGCAGTCCGAGGTGACGGTCGCGAACATGGTCGACTGCTTCACGTTCCTTACGCTCGCCCGCACCGGAGATCAGTTACAGGGCATCAAGAAGGGCGTTCTCGAACTTGCCGACCTGGTGGCCGTCAACAAGGCGGACGGCAACCACGCGACCGACGCGAAGAACGCAGCCCGGGAGTTGGCGGGCGCATTACGGCTGATCTACCCGCACGACGCAATCTGGAAGCCGCCGGTGTTGACGATGAGCGCCATCGAGGGCACCGGACTCGACGAGTACTGGGACACCGTGCTGCGTCATCAGCAAGTACTCAGTGACGCAGGCGAATTCGCGGAGAAGCGTCGTAAACAGCAGGTCGATTGGACCTGGACGATGGTCAACGACCAATTGCTGCGGCGGCTGGCGCAGAATCCTTCCGTGAAAGCGATTCGCGGCGATGTCGAAGCCCGGGTGCGCGACGGTTCCCTGACCGCCGCGCTGGCAGCCCAGGAACTACTCGACGCGTTCGATTCCTGATCCACGTTCCACTGCAGGGTAGAGCCGGGCGGCAAGAGCCCCGACGCGGTCGATCAAGCGATCGAAGAACGCCTCCGGATCGGTGTGGGTGGCGATCGCGGCGTTCGCGTCCCGGCCCCACATTCCGCGCCAGTCCGCAACTGTCGTTCCGCGAGTAAGGGTTCCGACGAGTTCGACGTCGACGGTTGCGTGTCGGTAGGTAGCGATATCCGCGTCGAGCGCGATGGCGGCCGCGAAAGGATCGTGCATGTGCGCCAGGAACCCTTGATCGTGATCGCGATGAAATTCCATGTAGAACCGCACCGCGTCGGAGAAGTGCCGCACGATCGGATTCGACGCGGTCGATCGAACACCGTGCGCATCGCTCGACGAGATCGCCTCGGTCGGGGAACTTTCGGCCCGTTCGGCAAGCCGCCGCACGTGTTCCGGCGTCATCTCGATGGTTTCGGTGATGTCGAGCGCACAGACGATGGGGCGACGTTCCGCCGGTAGTCCGGAGAAAGCTGCAAACACCTCGGCGGCGGCTTCGGGGTCGACGGCGACGTTCCATTCGCTGGTCGGCGTGGTGTTGCCCTGGTGTTGAAAAGCGCCGCCCATCAACACCAGTCGCTTCAACAGTCGAGGTAGCTCGGGATCCCGGCGAATCGCGAGGGCAAGATTGGTCAGCGGACCGGTGACGAGTCCGGTGATCTCACCCGGACGCGAACGGACCAGCTCGATCCACATCGTGGTGGCATCGCGATGCGACAGCGCCCGAGTCGAGACCGGCAGTTCGGCGTAGCCGATGCCCTGAGGGCCGTGGGTGTCCTCGGTGGTCATCAGGGGCGCCACGAGGGGCACCTGCGCGCCGAGCGCTACCTCGACATGACCGGCACCGCACAGATCGAGCCAAGCCAGGTTGTTCGCGGCAACCTGGTTCACCGGCACGTTCCCGGCGGTGGACGCTATGCCCAGTATCTCGGCCTTCTCGCTGGCCAACAGGTAGAGCAGTGCCAGCGAGTCGTCGATCCCGGTGTCGACGTCGACGATCATCGGTACCGTCATGCGTCCACCCGAGTGGTCGGACGGTGGCGAACCGGGAAGTTGACCGAACGGGCGATGAAGCACTTGGCGGCCGCAGCTGCGTGCAGTTCTTCGGCGCGGGTCACCATCGAGGACTCCGCGACGGTCACGACGGGGACCAGGGTGACCTCGACGAACTGCCCGGAGCCGTCGGATTGCTCGGTCATGATGCCGGTGGGGGAGTCGACGTAGTCGGTGACGGTCACCCCCGATGCAGCGGCCAGTCCGAGATACCAGAGCATGTGGCAACTCGACAGCGAGGCCACCAGGAGCTCCTCGGGATTCCACAGTTCCGGGTTGCCGCGAAAATGCGGATCGGAGCTGGCCCCGATCTCGGCCTTACCCGGGGCCGAGACCACGTGATCGCGGTCGTACCCTGCGGCATCCGCTGTCCCGTCTCCGCGGTTGCCTGTCCAGCTCACCGTCAGGGCGTAGTTGTGCGATGGCATGTGTTCATCGTGCCAGGCCTCGCTGCTCCGGCTGGTATCAGCGCGGTAGCCAACCGGCGTCGTCGCTACCCCAGACATGGGCGGGGTACGCGAAGTCGGAGTAATCGTCGAACACCGGTCTCGCGGCCCTCACCGAGCCGTGTGTGACCACGCACTCGGGCGGCGGTGGTGCGGCGGGGCCATGTTCGGGGTCTCGCCCGGGAAGATCGGTCAACCACGCCGCCGTTCTGGCAAGCGCTACTTCGACCGGTGCCGCAGTGCCCGACCCCGCTGCTCGGTCCGCCAGCTCCGAGACGATCCCGGCAGCCAACAGATATCCGCTCGCATGGTCGAGGGCCTGAGCCGGAAGTCGACCCGGCACACCGTCTCGGCCTTCCAGCATCGAGATCCCGGAGGCGGCTTGAACGAGGCTGTCGAACCCGCGCCGCTGCGACCACGGCCCATCGATACCCCACGCGCTGATGCGTCCGTGAACCAGGTCCGTCCGGTGTTCGATGCCGTAGCGTTCGAGGCCGAAGCGGTCCAGTGCCCCCGGCCGGTACCCGGTGACGAGCACGTCGGCCGAATCGAGCAGCCTCAGCAGCCGATCGAGACCCTCCGCCGTATCCAGGTCCGCCAGAGCCGACCGCTTTCCCTGACCGTTCTCGAGATGCTGCCACGGCAGTTCCGGATACCGGGGCGAATCGACGCGGAGCACATCGGCACCGAGAAGCGCGAGAGCGCGCGTCGCGACGGGACCTGCAATCACGCGCGTGAGATCGAGGACCCGGACACCTGCCAGCGGAAATCTGGGTACTCGTGGGCGGAACGACGGAATCGGTACTCGGACAACCGCATCGAGCGTTCCTCGCGCGATGACCGGGGCCGAGCGTGCCGCAGTGCCCGCGGGATGGGCGGACCATCGATCCTCCGCGCGGACCTGCACGGCAAGCGCACCCGACGCCGCGCACAGTTCCTCGAGCTCCAGCCCGGACATGGCACGGAGTCGGTCGCCGAACACATCGACGTCGATCGACTCCGCAGAGCCGGCACCGCCGAGGCCCACCACGTGGAGCAATGCTCTTCGGTGATGCGGGTAGTTGGCGTGGGTTCGCACCCATCCATCGGACACGGGAAAAAATCCGGACAGCTCGGCGAAGGCCTGTATCGGCTTGCCGTCGATCCGCAGCACCGTATCGCCCATGAACGACGCGGCGATCTGGGCCATGGATGCTGTCGGCGTTGCGGTGTCGGCTTCCGTCGACACCAGTCCCAGCGCGCCCTGAATCGGGTCACGGCCGCAGCAAGCGCACCCACCGACTCGGCAGCGAGCGTGGCGACGGGAAGCGTCGACGCAAGAAAACCGGCCGTGCCCGGCGATTGCGGCACCGGACTCAGTTCGGCTTGGCCCAGATCTCCATACCGGCCGCGTTCAGACGGTCCACGAGAACGTCCCCCATCGCCGTCGCGGGAGTGAGGACACCACTGGCCTTCGGAAGTGCGTCTCCGCCGAGGACCAGCGCAAGCGCAGACTCGGCGAGCATGACTGCCGTGGCCTTGTAGCCGGGGTCGCCCGAGGCCTTGACTCGGGCGCGGTAGCGAGCACCGGAGGTAGTAAGGGTGTACAGGTCGACGGTGAAATGGCCTTTCTCGCGAGCCTTCTCGCTGGGACCGGTGCCGGGCTTGGGCAAGATGCGGTCGAGGACCTTGCCCGGCAACACCGTCATAGCGGACACTCCGACCAACAGCCCTGCCGAGACCGCTCCGGCGAGGACCGGGCTGACGAACGACGAGCCGACGCTCATCACTTCGCTGTACCGGAACTGCTTGCCGTAGGCCCAGTCACGAAGCGCATTGCTACGTCGGACGACTCGCGTGTTGTACGACGCCATCACGAACGGTGCTTTCCACCCCCGCAGGCTCGGGTCGATCTTCTTACCGTCGATCAGGACGGCGTCGAGTTGACGTCCGAGCTGCGGTTCGAGGCTCCTGTCGGGGCTCAAAGAGTAGGGTCGAGCGGCGACGCGCCGGGCCCGCTTGTCCTTCTTCATGGCCTCGATCTGCCCACGCAGCGAGTCGACGGTGCCGCCGCTGACTCCACCGGACATCGAGGTGACCACCAGCGTCGTATCGGTGAGTTCGCCCGCGTTGTCGGCTGTAACGGCCTCGTAGAGAGCGTGCACGCCGATGTCCGACGGGACCGAATCGAATCCACACGAGTGCACGATGCGTGCTCCGGTGCGCTGGGCGATCTCGTGATTGGTGTCGATGCTCTCGCGGGCGAACAGGACCTCGCCGGTGAGGTCGACGTAGTCCGTGCCTGCCTCGGCGCACGCTGTTGCCAACTTCAGGCCGTACTTGGCGTACGGACCGACCGTGGTGATGACGACTCGGGTCGACCGAGCCATGGCCTCGAGTGCGGCGACGTCGGTGGCGTCTGCCTCGAGAACGGCCCAGTGCTGAGCCCTCGAGCCCAGTTCCTTCCGTGCAGCCTCCACCCGCCCCGTCGAGCGCCCCGCCAGGGCGATTCGGGTGTCGGCAGGCGCGTGTTCGGCGAGGTACTTCGCCGTCAATTTCCCGACGAAGCCGGTGACTCCGTAGACGACGATGTCGTAAGTGCGATCGGGGCCGATGGTCGAGTCCGAAGCAGGCGAATTCATATCAGCGACCCTAACGCGGTTGTGGCACCGAGTCGAAGCGCCGTCAGTCGGTCCAGGTGTGAACCGGTTCTCCCGAGTTCATCAGCGCAAGGTAGTCGCTCAGCATTCCGGCGAGAGCACGGTCGCGCTTGTCGCCCGCGCGTTCCCGCGCGACAACCGAGTTTCGCTGCCAGACCGATCCGGACTGTTTCGCCAGGCAACGGGCCTCGATGACGCCGAGGTACCGGTCGCGCACGGCCGCGTCGACGCCGTAGGCGGCCAATCCGGCATCGGCCATCGGCAGCAGTCGACGCAACACCAGTTCTTGGGGACTCACCCACCCGACCTCGGGCCAGTACAACATCGAGTCGAAGCCACCGCGGGCGGCGGAGTGCACGTTCTCCTCCGCGGCGTCGAACGACATCTGTGACCAGAGCGGCCGGCCTGCGTCCGCCAGCGCCCGTACCGTGCCGTAGTAGAACGCGGCATCGGCGAGAGTATCGACCACCGACGGCCCGGCCGGCAGTACGCGGTTCTCGAGCCGAATGTGGTGACCGTCGCCCGACCGGTCGTAGATGGGCCGGTTCCACCGGTAGACGGTTCCGTTGTGCATTCGCAGCTCGGCCAGCGAGGGGGTCTTACCCTCGGCCAGAGCAGCCTTGGGGTTCTCGTCGCTGCACACGGGCAGTAGAGCCGGGAAGTAGCGGGAATTCTCCTCGAACAGATCGAAGATCGACGTGATCCATCGTTCGCCGAACCACACCCGCGGACGAACGCCTTGATTCTTGAGTTCCTGTGGACGGGTATCGGTGGCCTGCTCGAACAGCGGGATGCGAGTTTCGTGCCACAGGGCACGCCCGGCGAAGAACGGCGAGTTGGCGGCGAGTGCTACCTGCACTCCTGAGAGTGCTTGCGCCGCATTCCAATACGACGCGAACTCATCCGGCGCGACCTGAAGGTGCAACTGCACCGAGGTGCACGCAGCCTCGGGGAGAATGGTGTCGGTGACGATGTCCAGGTCCTCGGTGCCAGCGGCACCGGGCAGACGTACCCCGCCGATCGTCAGTTCGATGTCCTCGCCTCGAGCGGCGAATATCTGCTGATTGAGCAGGTCGTAGCGAGGATTGGCCGACAGCCACCGGTGCTCGAAGTGTCCTTCGTCCAGAGTGGGCAGCATGCCGATCATGGCAAGACGGCTGCCCGAGGTACGCGCTCGTTCGTCCGCTGCGTTCAGCGAGCGCCGCAGGTCGGTTTCCAATTCGGCGATGGAGGCACCACGCAAGGGCCGAGGATCGACATTGATCTCGATGTTGAACTGACCGAGTTCGGTTTGGTAGTCGGGATCTGCGATCGCGTCGAGCACGGCAGCGTTGGCCATCGACGGTGCCATGTCGTCGTCGACGAGATTGAGTTCGATCTCCATGCCGATCTGCGGTTCGCCGACGTGGAAGGTCTCGTCGGCCAGCATGATCGCCAACGCGTCGAGGCAATCCTGCACTTTCTGTCGAAACTCGTGCCGATCCTGCCTGGTGAACTTGCGACGCTCGACGTCCTCGCCCATGGTGACCGCCTATCGGTACGTCGGAAGGGCTGCCCGCTACGGCGAAACAGCTTCGGCTTTCGAGTATCGCAGCCTGCGATCGCCGAGGGGGACGCACACGAGAATCACCAGGGGGAGGGCTGGTAGTCCTTGAGGAAGAAGCCGTACAGGTCGGTTCCGAGCTCGCCCTGCACGATCGGGTCGTACACCCGGGCCGCACCGTCCACCAGGTCGAGCGGAGCGTGGAACCCCTCGTCGGCGAGCCGCATCTTGGTGGGGTGCGGCCTTTCGTCGGTGATCCAGCCGGTGTCGACAGCGGTCATCAGAATTCCGCTTTCGAGCATCTCCTTCGCACTGGTTCGCGTCAGCATGTTCAGGGCGGCCTTGGCCATGTTGGTGTGGGGATGGCCCGGTCCCTTGTATGCGCGGCCGAACTGGCCCTCCATCGCCGAGACGTTGACGACGTACTTGCGGCGCGCGTCCGAGGCCTCCATCGCCGTGCGCAAACGCGAGACCAGAATGAAGGGGGCCACGGAGTTGCAGAGCTGTACCTCGAGCAGCTCGACCGGATCGACTTGCTCGACGGTATGGATCCAGCTGTTGGTCTCGGCAAGATCAGGAACCAGACCACCGGCGTCGATGGCCAGACCGGCCCCGATTCGGTCGGCTGTCACCGAGCCCGCAACCATTGCGAGGGAGGCCACATCGTCTGCGCTCAGGCTTGCTGCCGGCTGCCCGCCCGGGGCTGTGGCGGGTAGGGAACTCGCCAATGACGCGGGGTGCGCGTCGCTGGTCCTGCCGAACGTGATGCGTTCCGGTCCTGTCCCGTCTGCCAGTGCCGCGGGTAGCGGTTCGGCTTCGGCGTCGGCCAGCGCGCTGTACGAGCCGGGAGAGCGCTTCACCGTCTGCGCAGCGTTGTTGATCAGGATGTCGAGGGGTCCCTCGGCCGCGACCGAATCGGCAAGGGCAACAACCTGTGCCGGGTCTCTCAGGTCGATGCCGACGACACGAAGGCGATGCAACCACTGGTCACTGTCGTCCATGGCGGCGAATCGCCGCACCGCGTCGTTGGGGAAGCGGGTGGTGATCGTCGTGTGAGCACCGTCCCGCAGCAATCGAAGAGCGATGTACATCCCGATCTTCGCCCGCCCACCGGTCAGCAGTGCGCGTCGACCCGACAGGTCGGTTCGAGCATTGCGCTTTCCGCGGTTCAGTGCCGCGCATTCCGGGCAGAGCTGATGATAGAACGAGTCCACCTCGGTGTAGCGCTGCTTGCAGATGTAACAGGGGCGAGCTCTGATCAGCGTGCCTGCACGCTCGCCTTCGGCCCGAGAGCTCAGAGAGAGGCCTGCAGTCTCGTCGTCGATTCGATCCGGCGACCCGGTTGCGGTCGCGGCGACGACAGCGCGGTCGGCAGCGTTGACGGCTTTGCGCGCGGCGACGCGTCGAGCACGCTTGAGGTCTTTGAACATAGCACCGGATGCACGTTGGACTGCGATCGAATCAGGATGATTCTTGTCCAGTTCGGCGGCCTGCTGCAGTACCCGCAGGCACGTGTCGAGGTCGGTGGGGTCGATCGAGTCCATCATCAGTCTCCTAGCATCGGCCCGGTCGAGCCGTCGATATGAGAACAACGAAAAAGACCCCGATTCCGAAGAATCAGGGTCAGTTTCGTCTGTCTCAACTCAGATCTTTGAAAACCTTTGTCTGCCTGCACTGTTCAGACGGTGTCCGAGGGGGGACTTGAACCCCCACGTCCGTTAATAGGACACTAGCACCTCAAGCTAGCGCGTCTGCCATTCCGCCACTCGGACCTGCGCGACTACCGTCGCATGTTTTCACCTTGCATTCACAGCCGGCCGCTGCGCGCTGCGTAAGATTATCCGACGGGTTCCCGATAACCCAAATCCCCACGTCAGTTCATGCCTGAAGGCATTGAAGTGTGATGCCCGCGGCCGACTCTGGTGGTAGGAACAACGGTGTGCCCAACGAAGTGAGCAACCCCGGACGTAGCACCCCTGACAACCCCACCGTCGCCCTCGACGAAGTCGTGGATCTGGTCAGTTCCCTCATTCGATTCGACACGTCGAACACAGGAGAACTCGAAACCACGGTCGGCGAGAAGGAATGCGCGGAGTGGGTGGCGAGCAAACTCGAGGAGGTGGGGTACGAGACCGAGTACGTCGAATCCGGTGCTCCCGGCCGTGGCAACGTGTTCGCGTGGTTGCGTGGAGCGGACTCAGCGCGTGGCACCCTGCTGGTCCACGGCCACCTCGACGTCGTGCCGGCCGAGCCTGCCGACTGGAGTGTGCATCCGTTCTCCGGTGCCGTCGAGGACGGGTACGTGTGGGGTCGTGGTGCGGTCGACATGAAGGACATGGTCGGAATGGCCCTTGCGCTGGCCAGACAGTTCAAGTCCAACGGAACCGTCCCACCCCGCGACATCCTGTTCGCATTCCTCGCCGACGAGGAGGCAGGCGGAAAATACGGATCGCACTGGCTGGTCGACAATCGGCCGGATCTGTTCGAAGGCGTCACCGAGGCTGTCGGCGAGGTCGGCGGATTCTCGCTGACCGTCGCACGCCCGGACGGCACCGAGAAGCGGCTCTACATGGTCGAGACGGCGGAGAAGAGCCTTGCCTGGATGCGGCTCACCGCGAAGGCTCGCGCCGGGCACGGATCGTTTCTGCACGAAGACAACGCGGTGACGTACCTTGCCGAGGCCGTCGCCAAACTCGGCAATCACACGTTTCCGTTGGTTCTCACCGAATCGGTATCGCAATTTCTGCACGCGGTCTCCGAAGAGTCGGGTCTCGACTTCGACCCCACCTCGCCGGATATCGACGGCACCCTGCTCAAACTCGGCAGCATCGCTCGGATAGTCGGAGCGACCCTGCGTGACACCGCGAACCCCACGATGCTCTCGGCGGGATACAAGGCCAACGTGATTCCGCAGACCGCGACGGCAGTGGTGGACTGCCGGGTGTTGCCCGGTCGGCAGGCGGCCTTCGAGAAGGAGGTCGACGAACTGATTGGCCCGAACGTCGAGCGGGAATGGATCACGAAGCTGGAGCCCTACGAGACCACGTTCGACGGCGATCTCGTCGATGCGATGAACGAGGCCGTCCTCGCGCACGATCCGAACGGTCGAACGGTTCCCTACATGTTGTCCGGCGGCACCGATGCGAAAGCGTTCGCGCGCATCGGGATTCGCTGTTTCGGCTTCGCTCCGTTGAAGTTGCCGCCGGAACTCGATTTCGCGGCGTTGTTTCACGGGATCGACGAACGAGTACCCGTGGAGTCGTTGGAGTTCGGTACACAGGTACTCGAACACTTCTTGATGCACAGCTGACACGAAAGGAATCATCGTGGCGTACAATCCATACGACTCGCTTCCGGATCTACCGTCCTTCGAGTTGACGTCCGAGGACGTCGAGGATGGCCAGACGTTGGCCGCTCAGCAGGTCAGCGGAATCATGGGAGCCGGTGGGCACGACAACTCCCCGCAGCTGTCCTGGTCCGGCTTCCCCGAGGGCACGAAAAGCTTCGCCGTCACCGTCTACGACCCCGACGCGCCGACGGCATCCGGCTTCTGGCACTGGGCAGTGGCCAACATCCCCGCCGAAACCACGTCACTCGTATCGGGTGCCGGCGACGACGGCGGAACCGGAGTTCCCAGCAAGGCGGTGACGCTGAAGAACGACGCCGGTCTGTTTCGCTACATCGGCGCTGCCCCGCCCGCAGGTCACGGGCCGCACCGGTACTTCATGGCTGTGCACGCGGTGGATGTCGAGCGACTCGAAGTGGACGAGACGGCCACCCCGGCCTACCTCGGCTTCAATCTGTTCTCGCACGCCATCGGTCGCGCGATGATCACCGGGATCTACGAAGCCTGAGCCATCCCCCTTGTGCGCGTTTTGCGTACCTGGAGCTACGCAAAACGCGCACAAGGGGTCAGGGCCGGTTTGCAGTGCCCACGGCGTCCGAGATCGTGGCGAACCCGTTTTCTCGGAGTCGCCTCGACAGTCCTCGATGAATGCTTTTTATCCACAGCGGACCGCCGTAGACGAAGCCCGTGTAGCCCTGCACCAGCGACGCGCCCGCAGTGATGCGCTCCCAGGCCTGTGCTTCGGTCTCTATTCCGCCGACGGAGATCAACGTCAGGCGAGTGCCCACTCGGCGGTACAGACGCCGCAGCACCTCCAGTGAGCGGTCTGCCAGCGGCGCGCCGGACAGGCCTCCGGCTCCCATTCCGGCAACCAGACCCGCCTCGGTGCGCAGACCCGCGCGCGAGATGGTCGTGTTGGTCGCCACGATGCCGTCGAGGCCGAGTTCGACGGCCAGGTCTGCCACGGCATCGATGTCCTCGTCGGAGAGGTCCGGGGCAATTTTGACCAGCACCGGCACCGTCACCACCGACTGCACCGCCACCAAAATTGGCCGTAGCGATGCCACGGCCTGTAGATCGCGGAGCCCCGGCGTGTTGGGGGAGCTGACGTTGACGACGACGAAATCTGCCAGTGGGCCGAGGAGTTCGGCGCTGGCGGTGTAATCCGCGACGGCACCGGCAGGCTCGACGATCTTGGTCTTGCCGATGTTGGCACCGATGGGAATACGGGTGCGCCGGGTTCGCACCCGCTCAGCGGCATGGGCGGCACCCTGATTGTTGAAGCCCATGCGATTGACGATCGCGCGATCGAGGGGCAACCGGAACAGTCGAGGCGTGGGGTTACCGGGTTGGCCCTGCGCCGTCACGGTGCCGATCTCGGCGAATCCGAAGCCGATCGGCTCCCATGCGTCGACGCCATCCGCGTTCTTGTCGAACCCGGCAGCAAGTCCCAAGGGTCCGGGGAAGTCGACCCCGAACACCGTCGAACGAAGGCGTGGGTCTCGAACCACGAACAGCGTTCGGGCAACGGAGCGAAGTGGCGGAATCGCCGCCACGGCACGCAGAACGCCGAAGGCGAGATGGTGTATCCGCTCCGGTGGCACGAGGAACATCACGCGCAACAGGGCGCGGTACAGACGGTCTGCCACAGTCTTCTTTCCGATCGATGCGTGCTGGATTCAACTCTTCTACTGCGATCGAACAGTACTGTCGCAGCGATCAGATACCGGGTTCCGGGACGTGGTGAGCCGTCTTCTTACGTTTGAGCAGAACGCGCCTGCTGCCGTCGGTGTAAAGACGAACCCGAGACAGCTCCCAGCCGCCGAACTCCGCTTGTATCGCCAACCGCATCGATGCCGTGACCCGGGTGACATCCGGAGGCAGCCGCAACGGAACGTACTCCCAATCGTCGGAGGGGGACACTTCCCACCCGACGGGCATCTTGGCTCGGCCCGGGGTAGAACTCTCGTGTGCGTTCACGTGCCTCCTGCACTCCTGCTGTGTTCCTGCGGACGACTGTCAGGTCAACGACTTGCGGCAGGGATGCGCTGTAGCCCGTCTCCGGTGGCCGAACCCACGTACAGGTCACCGGTGTCGGCGTCGACGGCGATCGAATCCGGCTGCCGCACCGTGGTCAACCGCTCGGCCTCCACCGGAATTCCGGTGTCGAGTGTGTACCCGACCACCTCGTTGAGTGCCGGCAATGTCACCCACACGATCCCGGACCGTTCATCGTATGCGATTGCCCAAGGCTTCGACCCGACCGGAAAACGCTGTCGCATCAACAGGTCGTGCGAGGTGAAGACGAGTAGTTCCGTGCCGGTCGAATCGGTGACCAGCAGGCGTCCGAATTCGTCGCTCGTCATCTGTGCAGCGCCTTCGCCCGCCCGCAGAGCCACGCCGAGGGTGCCGTCGTCGAGATCCAGATCGGTCACCGACGTCTGCCTGCGATCGAGAACCGAAACGCCCTTCTCCGTACTGGCCAACGCATCGGCCGAGGTCACACTGCCTCCGGAGACAGTACTGGTCACCTGACCGCTCGCGTCGAGAACGCGGACCGTGCCGGTGTCGTCGCCGACGGCGGTGGTGCCGTCCGGCAGGTCGACCGCCGACAGGGCATCGGCGTCGAGGGCCAGGTCTGTTCGCTGCCCGTCTGCTGTGTCGATTCGCGCGATTCCGCCGTCCATGGGAACGAGCACGGTGGAATCCCGGCCGGCAATCACATCTGCACCGGTGGAGCCCAGGTCGATCGCACGCGTCTGCGCCGGTGCATCTTCGCGGATCAGACTCACCGAGGTCGATTCGTCGGTGAGCGCCACGAGGGTGCGGGTGGCAGGCTCGAAAGTGAGTGCGTTCACGGGTGCAAAATCGGTGACGATTCCAGCGGGAGTCACGGCCGCCGGGGGAGACTGGGCCGGTGGCTGCGGTTCGACCGACACCTCTTCGGTGTTCTCGTCGTCGCTCGAGCACCCGCTCACCGACATCATTGTGACCACGGCGAGGGCGGATGCAACTGCCGCTCGAACCGTAGGAGCCGACGGTGTTCGCATGGGACCGAACCTACTTCCTTGGTGGCGCTGCCCTGTTGCGGCGGTGCCACATCTGTACCAGCGCGCGACGATCTCGGCGAAATCGACCGGGCGGATCGGGTGTCGAACGGCGGTGCAGGGACAAGCGGTAGCGTCATTGTCCGAGTCGAGTGCACGACATGGGAGTGGACGTGGAATCCGAGGAAGCACACTTCGTCGTCGAGGAAGTGAACGCCGGAACACATGCGAACGGGTTCGGGCGAACCGACGACGGCCGAGCGTTCGCGTTTCGAGTCGACCGCAGCACCCTGTACGTGGAGATCTACCGGGCCGACGTGCGATCCCCGGTACCCGATCGGTCGGAGGTCGAGGCGGTTGCCGAGCATTCGGTCACGGAAGTCGACCTGACGGACGAGCGCAGCATCATCGGTGTGGTGCGTGACGCCGTCGCCCACGCGCAGCACTTGTCCGATGCCTCGCAGCGAGATACAACCGCTGTTCGGTCGTTCTTCAACCGGGTCAGTTCGGTGCTGGAGGGTTTCTGACCGGGTAGGGAACACGGCGGGGAACCACCAGCTGTTCGCCGGTGTCGGGGTGATCGAAGACGTCCACGGGGTGCCCGTAGACGCGAGCGAGCCGAGCGGCGGTCAACACATCTCGCGGTGGGCCTACGGCGACCAGAAGCCCCGAGTCGAGGATCGCGACGCGATCGGCGTACGCGGCCGCAAGACCGAGATCGTGCAGCACGACGACCACGGCACGGCCTGCGGCAGCGAGTGATCGCGCCACGGCCATCACCGACTCCTGATGTCCCAGGTCGAGTGCCGCCGTTGGCTCGTCCAGCATGATGGTCGCGGTGTCCTGGGTGATGACGCGCGCCAGCGCGACCCGGGCCTGCTCGCCGCCGGAGAGCGATGCGAACGGTCGGTGCGCGAACGTCGCCACGTCGCACGCGGACATGGCTGCGGCGACGCGGGCGTCGTCGTCGTGTGCAGCCGACGTGCCGACCCACGGCGCTCGACCCATTCGAACGATCTGGTCGGCCGTGAAGGAAAACCCGACGCTGTGTTGCTGTGGCAGTACAGCCCGTCGTCTGGCCACGTCCACTGTGCGGATGCGGGGCAGCGGTTCGTCGCCCAGCAGAACCGATCCGGCGCTGGGCGCAGTGTCACCGGCCAGGACCGACAGCAACGTCGACTTGCCGGCACCGTTGGGGCCCACCAACGCCAGGATTTCGCCTGCCACCACGTCGAGGTGGACGTCGGACAACACCGTCGCGTTCCCGCGCCGTGCGAAAACTCCGCGGGCGACGAGGGTGCTCGAACCCGGTTCAGGGGTGTCCGGGATGTCGTAGCGGGTCGCGCCGATTCGCCTCCTCACGCCCAGCCGCCCTGGCGAGCACGGGTACGGCGGAGGAGCCAGAAGAAGAACGGAGCCCCAGCCAGGGAGGTCACCATGCCGAGCGGCAGGTCGACGTTCGCGACGAGGGTCCTCGTGACGAGGTCGGCGGCGAGCAGCACGACGGCCCCGGTGAGCGCGCTGGCAGGGATGAGGACGCGATGCGCGGGCCCGAGCACCATCCGCATGGCGTGAGGAACCACCAGACCCACGAACAAGATGATTCCGGTGAATGCGACCCCGGACGCCACCAGTAGGGCGACGATCACGATGGCGAACTGTCTGAGGCGCTCGACGTTCACTCCGAGATGGCGTGCTGCGTTCTCCCCGAGGGCCAACAGATCTAGTCGGCGAGCGATCGTCATCGAGGCCGTGATGCCGAGCAGCGCCAGCGGGGCGACCACAGCGACCGACTGCCAGGTTGCGCCCGCCAGGGATCCCAGTTGCCAGAACACGATCTGATCCCGGGCAGCGGGGCTGGCGACGAAGGTGAAGAACGCGATCACTCCGCCGGCGAAGGCATTGACGGCGACGCCGGTCAGGATGAGCGTCACCACTTCGGTGCGGCCGGCGTTGCGAGCGAGAATATATACGGCGACTGTGGTGACGAGACCGCCGACGAATGCTGCGAACGCCACACTCCACACGCCGGCGAAGCTGCCACCGAGGACGATGACCGACCCGGCACCGACGGCAGCGCCCGAGGACACTCCGACCACGCCGGGTTCGGCCAGGGGATTGGCGAACACACCTTGCAGCAGCGCACCCGCGCACCCGAGACACGCGCCGACGAATACTGCGAGGGTCAGTCGCGGGAACCGAACCTGCCACAGGGTCACCTCCCCGCTGGGATGCGCGGGCATCGGTCCGAGGTCGAGTCCTACCCGATGGGCGAGGCTGCCCAGAACTTCCCACGGTGTGGTCGGTACTTGCCCGACTACCGCCGAGACGAGAGCCAGGGCAATCAGCGCGACGCCCAGCGCGCCGAACGTCGCGAGAATTCTGCCGCGGTCACTGCGAGATTCGACGAGGGTGCGTCCGGTCATGGCGCCGGGTCGTACACGGCCGATGCCAGTGCGCGCAGCACCTTTCCGGTGTTCGGTCCGAAACTGAGGATGGTGCCGTCGTCCATGTCCACCACCCGGCGGTCTCGACCGGCCGGAGTCTGTGCGATTCCCGGGATCTGTTCGAGTCCCTCGATACCACCGATCGACTCCAGGCCTTTCGACATCATGAGGATCACGTCGGGTGCCGCGGAGATGAGCGCCTCGCTCGTCACCGGGACGAACTGCTCGGTCAGACCGGATTCGACACCGGCGTCCGTCGCCCCGAGGGCCTCGATCAACGCGTCTGCACCCGAGCCGGGTCCGGCGAGCATCTTGATCGCCGGACCACGCATGTAGAGGAACGCGATCTTCGGAGGTTCGTCGGATGTCGGTGTGTCGTCTGTGGCCGCGGCGATCTCGCTGGTCGCGCGTTCGGCGAGGGCGCGTCCGGTGCCGGGGACCCCGAGGGCGGCGGCCACGGCTTCGATATGGTCGGCGACCCCGGCAAGAGTGCGAGTGGGATCGAAGTAGACGAGGGGAATTCCCGCGGCGCGGATCTGGTCCTGCACTGCACGCGGACCGATGCTGGTGTCCGTGAGCACGACAGTGGGCGAGAGCTCGAGAATCCCCTCGGCACTCAACGAGTGTCCGGTCGGAGTGACGTCGGGTACATCCTGTGCTGCGGGGAAGGCCGCCGAGGTGTCGCGTCCGACCAGGTTGTCCCCGAGGCCCAGTGCGAAGACCGTCTCTGCCAGAGTGCCGTACTGGTCGGCAGCAACGATTCGACTGTTGTCCGTCACGGTGACGGCGACGCCGTCGAATCCGGTCACGGTGACGGGAAGTACCGCGGCCGGGTCGTCGGCAACGGGCTGCGGATCAGGGTCCTCGACGACCGCTGTGCGCGGGCCGACGGCCCCCGGGGATCCGGCATCGGGAGTGGTCACCGAGCAGCCGACCGACAGCGCGGCGACGACGAGCATGGCAGCGAGACGTTTGTCGATCACTACCGAAGGTTAGCCTGTCCGATGTTTGCAGTCGCCCCTGAGTTTCGGTAGGACGACCCTGTCCATCACGCGCTGACGTCGTCCAAAGCAGACGCGATGGCTGCCGGCAATTCGAGTTCTTCGGCCATCAACGCGCCCATCAGCTGGGCAAGATCGCGAGCACCCACGACCGCGCTGCTCACACCAGGCCGATCCCGAGCCCACGCCAGAGCGACGACGAGGGGAGAGGTGGCGAGCCCGTCGGCGGCGGTGACGGCGGCATCGACGATGCTGACGGCAGAATCGGTCAGGTACGCGAGGACGGACTCGGCGTGCAACTCGTCCGCGCCGCGAGAATCGGCGGGAATTCCGTTGCGATATTTGCCGGTCAGGACTCCGCCTGCCAGGGGAACAGCGGCCAGGACACCGATTCCGTGATGATGTGCGGCAGGCACCAACTCGTCCTCGATCCCGCGCGCCAGCAACGAGTACTCCGCTTGCGTGGCCACGAGCCGCCCGGCATCGGCTGCACTCGCCGCCGTCGCCAACTGCCAGCCGAGGTAGCCGCGGGCACCGGTGTAGCGCACCCGCCCGCTGGTGACGGCGTAGTCGAGGGTTGCGGCAACCTCTTCGACCGGGGTCATCGGATCCCAGGCGGCCACCTGCCACAGGTCGAGATAGTCGGTTCCGAGTTCACGAAGCGTGGCATCCAATTGGCCGAGGAGACCACGTCGGGAGCAGTCGACGTCGTATCGGCCGTGCCGCGGGCTCAGTCCGGCCGCGCTGCTGATCACGAGTTCGTGTCTCGGAACCACATCGTCGAGCAACTCGGCGA
Source organism: Rhodococcus sp. NPDC078407 (assembly GCF_044542515.1). NCBI lineage: Bacteria > Bacillati > Actinomycetota > Actinomycetes > Mycobacteriales > Nocardiaceae > Rhodococcus > Rhodococcus sp. NPDC078407. The sequence continues at coordinate 160,415 of NZ_JBITUQ010000003.1, forward strand.
GTACTCGCTGCGCGCGGCCGTCTCCGTAGGCCGGTGAGGTGTCGACCAAAGTCCCGCCGGCATCGGCGAACGCGGACAATTGCGCTGCGGCATCGTCACCGTCGGTTCCGCTGCCCCATCCAAGGGTGCCCAACCCGAGCCTGGAGACGCGAAGTCCGCTGGTGCCGACAGATCTCTGCTTCATAGGTGCCGAATATCCTTCTGCGATTGCTCGTCGATTTCGAACTGCGGTGCCGTCCGAACTGCACTGCTGTCCGAACTGCACTGCTGTTCCAAGTGCACTGCGCTCCAACTGCACTGCTGTCCGCCAGTGCACAGTAGTGCGCCGAGCTGCGGTCCGCGACAATGCCGCGCCGCGCCGATCCACTCGGCATGAATGCGCTGCGTCGCTCGGTGTGACTGCGTCGCGTCGCTCGGTGTCGACGTCTCTCGCCGGGTACGGTCGTGCCCGTGAAAAGCGAATTCCGGGGGCGAGCCGTCGTCCACGCATCGGCAATGACCAGTCCATCCGCTTGTATGTCGGATATGTCGGTGTCGGAGTCGGGTTCCGCATGATCGACATGACGTGGCTGCAGGCGATCATCCTCGGTGCGGTGCAGGGCCTGACAGAATTTCTGCCGATCTCCTCGTCGGGGCATCTGCGCATCGTGTCCAGTGTGTTCTGGAACGAGGATGCCGGTGCCTCCTTCACCGCGGTGACCCAGCTCGGCACCGAAGCTGCTGTGCTGCTCTTCTTCTGGCGAGACATCGTCAGAATCGTCAAGGCCTGGTTCGTCGGCCTCACTGCGAAGAACGAACGCGGTCTCGACTACCGGATGGGGTGGTATGTGATCATCGCCACCATTCCCATCGGTGTTCTCGGTCTTCTCTTCAAGGATCAGATCCGAACGGGTGCGCGGAACCTGTACCTGATCGCCTTCATGCTGATCGCGTTCGCCGTGGTCATCGCGATCGCCGAGAGGTTCGGTCGTAAAGAACGACCGATCGAGAAGCTCACCACTCGCGACGGCATCGTCATGGGTCTGGCGCAGTGCCTCGCCCTGATTCCCGGAGTGTCCCGCTCCGGTGCGACGACCAGCGCCGGCCTGTTCCTCGGCCTCGAACGCGAAGCAGCAGTGCGCTTCTCGTTCCTGCTCGCGATTCCCGCCGTCACCGCCTCCGGCCTGTTCTCGTTGCCCGACGCCTTCGAGCCGGTCGGCACGGGACTGGCCGCGTCGGGTCCGCAGTTGCTGGTGGCCACGATCGTCGCCTTCGGCCTCGGGTACGCCTCGATCGCCTGGCTGTTGAAGTTCGTCGCGAATCATTCGCTGTACTGGTTCGTCGGGTACCGCATCGTGCTGGGTGTGGTGGTACTCGGGCTTCTGGCGGGCGGGGTCGTATCCGCTACGTGAGGCCCGCCTCGTTAGGCTCGTAGAAATGACAGTCATCTTGCTCAGGCACGGTCGCTCGACGTCCAATACCGCGGGCACTCTGGCGGGCCGCAGCGCCGGCGTCGAACTCGACGATCGTGGACGCGAGCAGGCGCAGGCAGTGGCGGTTCGTCTCGGCGAGCTTCCGATCGCGGAGATCATCCGTTCGCCGCTGCAGCGGTGCGAGCAGACCGTCGAGCCGTTGGCTGCCCAACTCGGGCTCTCGCCGGTGGTCGAGGAACGCCTGGTGGAAGTGGACTACGGGCAGTGGACCGGCCGGGCGATCAAGGACTTGCTCGCCGAGCCGCTGTGGAAGGTGGTTCAGCAACATCCCTCGGCAGCTGTCTTTCCCGAGGGCGAGGGTCTGGCCACGGTGCAGCAACGCGCGGTGCAAGCCGTGCGGGAACACGATGCCCGGCTGGCCGCACAGCACGGCCGGGATGTGTTGTGGGTCGCGTGCTCGCACGGCGATGTCATCAAATCGGTGCTCTCGGACGCAATGGGTGCCCACTTGGATTCTTTTCAGCGCATCGTGGCCGACCCGGCATCGATCAGTGTCGTTCGATATACCTCGACGCGGCCCTTCGTGCTCCGTACCAACGACACCGGGTCCGACCTGAGCGCGTTCATTCCCAAGGCCGAGGAGCCCAGCTCGTCGGAATCGGACGTTTCGAGTTCCTCCGACGCGGTAGTCGGTGGTGGGGCGGGCAGCTAGGGCGGTCCGTCGGGCACCGAATCCACGATCGGTGGCAGGCTGGAGAGCACGCAATACCGTCCGCGGTCGATGTGTGACCGATAATGGAGGTTCCGCGATTTGCTTCGCGTAGCTGTCCGAGTCGTTAGGAGGTGCAATGCCGCGCGCAATACACGTTTTTCGCACCCCTGATCGTTTCGTTGCCGGGACCGTTGGTGAACCGGGCGACCGAACGTTCTTTCTGCAAGCGGTGCACGACGCACGAGTGGTGTCGGTCGCGCTGGAGAAGCAGCAGGTTCAGGTCCTGGCCGATCGGGTGGGTCTGCTGCTGGAAGAAGTGCACCGCAGATTCGGTGCCGACATACCGGCCGAGGAGACGGAGTCGGTCGACTCCAGCCCGCTGCTGACCCCGATCGACACCGAGTTCCGAGTCGGCACCATGGGGCTGGGCTGGGACGCCGATGCCAATGCCGTCGTCGTGGAACTGTTGGCAGTCAGTGAGGTGGAGATCGACGAATCCGTCGTACTCGACGACACCGACGAAGGTCCCGATGCCGTACGCGTGTTCCTGACCCCGGTGCAGGCTCGTGAATTCGCAGTGCGGTCCGAGCGTGTCATCGCGGCGGGCCGCGCGCCGTGCCCCCTGTGTGGACAGCCACTGGCCCCCGAGGGACACGTCTGCATCAGAACGAACGGGTACCGCCGCGGTGCGACGTTCGGACCGGTGACCGAGGTCGACGAGTCTTGACCGTCGAACTGCCGCCGTTCGAGGGCCGCGAAACCATGGAGACCGGCGACCTCACCGTCGTCGGTCGGGTGGTGTCGGCCAGCAACGCCACGCTGGTGTGCGAGGCGGGCGAGGGCGACTCGACGGTGCGGTGCGTGTACAAACCCGTTCGCGGCGAAGTACCCCTCTGGGACTTTCCGGACGGCACTCTCGCAGGCCGCGAAGTGGCGTCGTACGAGATCTCCGAGGCCCTCGGCTGGGGCGTCATTCCGCCGACGGTTCTGCGTGACGGGCCGTTCGGACCCGGCATGGTGCAGAAGTGGATCGACACGCCCGACGATCACGCCGAGGGACGCGTCGACCTCGTCGATATCTGCCGTCCCGATCTGGTGCCGGCGGGATGGATTCCGGTACTGCAGGCGTACGACGGCGACGGCGAGGAGATCGCGCTGATCCACGCGGACGATCCGCGGTTGCAGCGGATGGCGGTACTCGACGTGATCCTCAACAATGCCGACCGCAAGGGCGGACACGCGCTGGAAGGGCTCGACGGCTACGTGTACGGGGTCGATCACGGCATCTGCTTGCACTCGGAGAACAAACTGCGGACGGTGCTGTGGGGATGGGCCGGCCAGGCGGTGGACGACGCGCTGATGCACGACGTCGTTCGTTTCGTCGAGACCTTCGATGCGGTCATCGCACCGAAACTGGCCGACAAGATCACCCTTGCCGAGACCATCGCAGTCCTCGATCGGGCGCAGGAACTGATCGCACGCCCGGTCATGCCCGAGCCTCGTTCGAGCAGACCCATACCCTGGCCCGCCTTCTGACCGGGCTCGGATAGGCTCGGCTGCATGCATTCTTGGTCGAGCCCGGAGATCCCGACTATTCCAGGACAGGGTCCAGCGCTTCGATTGTTCGACACCGCCGACCGTCAGGTCCGTCCTGTGGTTCCGGGTTCGACGGCGCGGATGTACGTCTGCGGAATCACCCCGTACGACGCCACCCACCTCGGGCATGCCGCGACGTACCTGACGTTCGATCTGATCAATCGGCTGTGGCGGGATGCCGGCATGGACGTGCATTACGTGCAGAACGTCACCGATGTCGACGATCCGCTGTTCGAGCGCGCCGATCGTGACGGCGAGGATTGGCGCGACCTGGGCGCCCGCGAGATCGAACTGTTCCGCGCCGACATGGAGGCGCTGCGCGTGATCGCACCGCGCGATTACATCGGTGCCGTCGAGTCCGTCGACGAGGTCGTCGAACTGGTGGAGAAGCTGGTGGCGTCCGGTGCGGCGTACGTGGTCGACGACGCCGAATATCCGGACGTCTACTTTCGCGCCGACGCCACCGAGCAGTTCGGCTACGAGTCCGGTTACGACCGCCCCACAATGGACAAGTTCTTCGCCGAGCGCGGTGGCGATCCGGATCGCGCGGGCAAGCGCGATCCCCTCGATGCGCTGCTCTGGCGCGCAGTACGACCGGGGGAGCCGTCGTGGCCGTCACCATGGGGTCCCGGTCGGCCCGGCTGGCACGTCGAATGCGCTGCCATCGCGCTCGACCGGATCGGAGCCGGATTCGACATCCAGGGCGGCGGAAGCGATCTCATCTTCCCGCACCACGAGTTCTCGGCCGCCCACGCCGAGGCCGCTACCGGTAACCCTCGCTTCGCGCGCCACTACGTGCACACCGGAATGATCGGGCTCGACGGCGAGAAGATGTCCAAGAGCCGTGGCAACCTGGTGTTCGTCTCGAAGCTGCGCGCCGACGAGGTCGATCCGGCCGCCGTACGCCTCGGACTGCTGGCAGGCCACTACCGACAGGATCGTCCGTGGTCCGACGAGGTCCTCGAACGGGCCCACACTCGTCTGGCGCTGTGGCGTCGGGCCGCTGCGCTCGAGAGCGCGGCATCGGCCGACGACGTGATCAACCGACTCCGTCAGCATCTGGCTGACGACCTCGATACTCCCAAGGCGCTGGATGCACTGGACGCGTGGGCGAGCTTCGCAGTCGAGCGCGGTGGATCGGATGCGAGTGCGCCCGGCGCTTTCGCCGAGGCCGTCGACGCGCTGCTCGGAGTGCCACTGCGCTGATCGTGTTCCGCGCTGGGACCTACGAGCCAGGTCCCCGTCGCAGATCGGTCAGCAGATCCGGGATCAGACGTTCTTCCATGACTGCTCGGCCCGAGTCGCGAAGGGCTGCAGCCAGTTCCGGGTCCCATGGGCTGTCCGTCGGATGGCCCTTGAGCGGTTCGGAATTTCGGGCGTCGAGTGCGTGTCGGTAGGCATCGATGTCCATTCGCCACGGCACAGCGTCGTACCGGGAGATTGCTCGGGCCACCATGTGCAGTCCGGCCCAGTCGAAATCGGCGCGCCAACGGATCGCGGTCCCTGCAGCGGCGGATGCCAGGAGTCGATGCACGGCGGCGGAGGGGTGACCGTCGGTGCAGATCAGACTCGCGCAGTTCGCGCCGAGGGTTCGAGCCGCAGCGGTGAGCACCGCAACGTTCTCGCAGACGAACACGGTGGACGAGGTGTTGGTGAGTGTGCCGCGCGAGAGCATGTCCACCGTGACGGGAAAGGGGATGCCCTCGTCCGCGGCCTCGTTCAGCCACCGTGCCACGGTGTGGGTTTCCTGCACGCGGTACCCGAGTACCAGAACGCGGCTGGACACCGCGTCGACCGACACACCCGCCGTTTCCCACAGCGTTCTGATGCCCACCGGGTCGACCGGGCGAGGTACGTTCTCGCGCAACGACAATGCGTCGAGAACCAGTTTCGGGGCACCGCCTCCCGCGAGCGCCTTGGTGTCTCCGCAGGCCAGCTCCGCGAGCTCGGTCAGCGACATCCCGTCGACCGGGAGCAACGCCAGGACCTGCGTGGCCACGTCGAGCGCGTCGACCGCGACGCGACCGCCGAGCGTGCCGTCCTGATTGAGCAGCGACGCGATCCAGTACTCGATCCACTCCCGATCGGTACCGCCGCCGAGGACCTCCCTCGTCCGGTCGAGGGCATCGGCACGTACCTGAGCCTTGTCCGCAGCGATGCGCTTCTTGTCGTTCAGGGGAGCCTTCTCGGACAGGGTATCGATCAGACCGAGCCCGCCGTTGAGCGGATGACTCAGCCACGCGTCGAACCGCTCGAGGTCGAGTTTGGTGCTCCGCGCCCGTGAATGCAGACTCGAGTTGGACCTGGAGATCGCGCTGCACAGTCGCCACAGTTCCGGCGCGTCGCTCAGGTCGACGGTGATGTTCCCGCCGACGCGAAGCCAGTTCGACTCCAACTTCTTTCGGGCAGCGTCCAGGAGCGCCGCCAATTCGACGCTGCCTCGCCACTCGCTGTTACCGGTCAAACTCCAACCCACCTTCGGTTCGGGTGGGCACGCGGCGGGTCAGCGGTGATCCGAGTGCGGCAGCGAGGTCGGTGCCGTCGTGCTCGGCGAAGAGTTCGCCGTTCTCCCACACCAGAAGAGCTGCGCTGACGGTGTTCTCGGCTGTCGAGTGCGCCAGATCGTAGTGTGCGCAGCCGGGGACGTCCCCGTAGGTGATCCACAGGTCGTATCCGGTCATGAACAGGTCGAGATCGAACTGCACACTCAGGCCGAGCAATTCGCTGCGGCCGTTGTCGTCGACACCGGCGAACGCCTCGTCCAGCGCCAGCAGGCGGGGGGAGTGCGGATCCGCGGACGAGAGCATCACGTGTGCGGCGGCGAACAGGGGCAGGTGCAGCGACACCGATTGTTCTCCGCCCGAGAGTGCACTGTGGCGGGCGACAGTCAGGCGATCCTCGTTGCCGTCGCCGCTGATGAGCGTGAAGGCGAACACGCGCCACCGGCGATAGTCCAGTGTCGTGGAGAGGATCTCGGGGTAGGACCGTTCCGGATGTGCCGCGCGAGCAACTCTGATCTCCGACGCGAAGTGGGCCCGCATCGCGGCCAGATCGTCCTGGTTCAACGCCGAGGCGTCCCTGTCCAACAGTTTGGACACCGCCCGGGCCCCGTCATCGAGATTGTCCGCCAGCACCCAGTGCACACCGATCGTGTTGCCCGAGGACATGCGGCGTTGCTTCATCTCGGCGGACATCTGCGCGATCAATTCGCGGGCGTCGACGGTTCTCTCGTGAATCTGCTGCGCCAGGCCGGTCAGCAGCGCATCTTCGAGAATGCGACGCTCCTGCTCGGTCAGCAGCAACTCCTGATCGGCCCGGGCCGCGCCGATTCGGTCGGCGAAATCTCCGACCGACGAGTAGCCCTGCTCGTCCTGAACGCGGACCACGGTCAACCCGTCCGGTGCATCCCACTGCAGGCGGTAGTCCTGGCCCGATGCGGCGAGTTGCGAGTCGAACTCCTGCAGCGCACTCGTCAGCGCCGTCCGGGTCGACTTCCGGCTCGAATCGCTGACTTTCACCGACGCGGTTGCCGCATCGAGTGCCGAATGCAGTGCGCGCACCACTTCTGGAAGCACCGGAACCTCGTCATCGGGTCCGTCGGCCTGCTGCACTCGATACAAAATCTGTTCGACGGTCAGCCACGCCGAGTCGCTGGCCGGCCAAGCGTACGTCTGCTCGACACCGAGGATGCCGAGCAGATCCTTGCGGGCGTAAGGTGCGAGTCGCACGGCGTCGCCCAGGGTTTCGGTGACGGCACCGCGTAAGCTCTCCAGCGCAGTGTTGCAGGCTCCCTCGGCCTTGCCGATCGCTTCGCCGGCCTCCTTGTCCGCTTTACGTGCGGCGCGCTGCTCGGCTCGGCATTTCTCGATGCGTTCGCGCGCGTTCTCGAGATCGGTGTCGATCTGTTCGGCGGTGGCACCGAGCTTCTCGCTCAGAAGCTCGAGGCGTTGCACCTGCTGTCGGTAGTTCTCGTCGGCTATCGCAGCTTCCTCGGCGAGCTCCTCGGCCAGACCGCTCGCTTCGTCGAGCCGGTTGGCCGCTTCGCGAGCGCGTTCTGCTTCGCGGGTGTGATCCCCACGCTTGCGGATCACCACCGAGCCTTGATGCTCGAAATGCCGGATCGCTGCGGCGAGGGCATCGATGTCTCGACCGATGTGTGGGGTGCGGTGAGCCACAGCGACGGTGCGCAGCTGCTTCTCCTTCGCCGACAGGTCTGCGATGGCCTGGTCGAACTCGCGGTCGGCCGCTGCAGACCCCTCCTTGGAGGTGCGCAGCGCTCCTGCGGCCGCAATGACGGCGCGTTGTGCTTTCACTATGGCCGAGACACGAGGCAGTTGTTTGGCGGCCGCAGCCAGTGCCTGAACCAACTCACGCGTAGCTCGCTCCTCGGCAGTAGCTGCTTCGAGTGCGGCTGTCGCGGTATCGATCGCTGTGCCGAGTTCGGCAATACGTTGCTCGCGCCGACGCGCCCGCGCCGTCGCACCGATGTACTCGGCGTCGGGCTTGGTGTGGCACCCCTGCTGTACACCCTGCCAATACCGACCGTCGATGCCGACCGAGACGGCGCTTCTCGATGATTCTTGATCCTGTTGTACCACAACCGAATTCAGAAACTCGAGAATTCGGGCTTCCGATACGGCTGTTCCGGGCTCCGGTTCGAGGACGGATGCCAACGTGGTCCCGGTCGGCCTGACGGCCTCCGGTAACGGTGCAAGGTACTGCTCCGAGCTCGAATCGACGGGGAAGTCCGCGGTCGGGTGGAGCCAACCGTCGAGCAGATTCGCCGCCTGCAGAGCGGATTCGATCCCTGCTGCGTCGGCGGGGGAGACCGAGTCCGTGAACCGAACCAGCTGCCACAGAGGAGCACCCGAGAGTTCGACGCGAGAGTCCGTTCGGGCCGCGAACGGCGGCGGCGCGTCGTCGCGTTCGGCCCGGACCAGGGACAGTTCGTCACGTAGCGCGTTCAGCTCGGCCGTGCGGGTCGACACGTCGACGCGTGCCTGTGCCTGACGGGCTCGCAGTGCATCGACCCCGTCTGCCGTCCGGTCGGCCAGCACCGACTCCAAACTCGGAGCATCGTCGTCGCCGATGCCCGCCAACGCCGCGTCGAGGGCCTCGAACGCTGCGGAGGTGATACCGGCCGAGGAGTAGAGAGCCGAATTGGCCGACCACCAGGCCCGCAGTCCCGAAGCGAACTGCGCCTTCTCCAGATCGACGGTCGCCTCGGCCTCGGTGACAGCAGCCGACGCTGCCTCGAGCATCTCGCGAGCCTTCGATGCGGCCTTCTCCGCGCGAGAGCGTTCCGTCGACGCCTTCTCGACGGTTCCCAGTGCCTCGCGTACCGCCCGAACGTCTCCGTCGCGCTCCTCGGCATGGCCGCGCAGAGCGGTACTGATCTGATCACTACGGGCTGTTCCGGGCAATGGAGTCCAGACGATCCCGGCATCCTCGGCTGCAGTCTGCAGTTCCTCCTCGGCGCGGGTCACCCCGGCTACGGACTCACGGAGGGCGGAATCGGCCCGCGCTGCCTCGGTGGTGCGCTGTTCCAGTTCGGCCTGCGCCTTGCGGGCGCGGTCGGCTTGCTGGGCGGTCGAGATCTCCAGCTTCGCGGCGGATTCGGCCAGGTCGTCCAGCTGCTGCTTGCCCTCGTAGGCGCTCGAGCGCTGCAGGGTCTCGCGGTCTGCGACGGCCTGATCGAGTGCGCGTTCGGCCTCGTCGAATCGAGTTTCCGCAGCCGCCCGTTCCAGCAGACGCCGCTCCTTCAGAGCGGCAGCGGCGAAGTGTGCGGTGGTCGCATGGGTGACCGTCTCGAGCCGGCGCGAGAAATGCTCGACATCCGAACGAGTTTGCACCCGAAGGTATTTGGAGTACACCGAGACGAAGTTCTTGGCGGCGTGGTCGGCTTGCCCCAGCCCTTCGAGCGCCCGGCCCACCTCCTCCATGTCGCTGAAGGAGCGCGCTGCCTCGAGCACCAGCTGCTCGTCCAACGGACGCAGGCCGTCGGTCAACGCCTGCGAAAGTCCCTTGGGGTCGAGGTTCTTGGCCAACTGCGGGCGGCGAAGGGTAAGAATGAGATTGATCAGCTGGTCGTATCGTTGCGCGCCCAGCCCGAACATGCGGGCATCGATAGCAGCGCGATAGTCCACCGGGCGATCGGTCAACGCGTCGGTGCCCAGCTGCTCACCGAGTTGCTTCTTCGTCAACGGCCGGTCGTCGGAACCCAACAACGAGAAGTCGACGCCCACTCGGCCGTCGGCCACGAAGTACCAGCGCGTCACCTTGTCGTTGTGACGGCTCGCGCGCATCCCGATTCCGACCGTCACCGATTCGGGGTCCTCGCGCGAACCGCGGCCGAACTCCATCCACACGTAGGAGTGCGCGCTCTCCTGCCCTCGGTAGAGCAGGTTGGACTTCATCGTCCGCTCTTCTCCGGCAAAAGGATTGAGCCGCCGTGGTTCGATTCGGCCGTCGAGGACGAACGGGAACAGCACCTCGAGCGCCTTGGTCTTGCCGGATCCGTTGGGACCACGCAGTACCAGGCGACCGTCGGCGAAGGAGAATTCCTGATCGCGGTAGTCCCACAGGTTGACGATTCCTGCTCGCGTCGGCCGAAAGCGTGTCGAGTGTGCGGTCATCTACTCAAGCCTCTACTTCGGACGGTTCGTTGATGTCGGACTGTGGGGTGCCGGGTCGTTGTTCGGTACCGAACAACGAGTCCTGCGGCGTTCGATCGCGCACGCTGACCACCACGTCTCGGTAGCGTGCGATTACCGGCAGCACCAGGACGCCGCCGGACACACTGTGCACCAATCGAAGACGATGCAGCAGTGCGACCGCCCGTAACCGCAGGCCGTCCCGATCGGTCTGCCACTGCGCCGCGAAGGTGCGGCCGAAGCGTTCGACGAGATCGTCGACGATCGTTGTCAGCCAACTGGCCTCGATCAACGGGTACAGATTCTTCTCTTCCGCATCGTCGAATGCCGTTGCATCGGAGCCGAACCCGAACTCGGCGAGATCGCCGAAAATTCCGCCGTCGGGAATTGCGCTGTCCAACTGCTCGATCAGGGCGTCACCGCCCGGAAGGGGGTAGGTCGCCAGCGCTGGTGCATCGGGATCGATCACCCGGTCCGAGATCTCGCCCGCAATCAATAACGCGACCTGGGCGATGGTTCCGGTGCTGGGGAATCGGTGATCCGAGAGCCGTCCCGAGGTGTCGATAAGGGCTAACCCCTCGGCGCGCCGCTCGGCGACGAGGCCGGTCAGCAACTCGACGTCGGCGACGGTGCGCGGCGCTGCCAGGGCGGTGCGGCCATCCCGGTCGAGATCGTCGAGGTAGACGACAGGTTGCTCGACCAACGCTCGGCGGACCGCACGCACAGTTTCCTTCGGGTCCACCTCGCGCCCCGATTCGACGTTGACCCCGAGCTCGGAATTCTCCGAATCCATCGGGACATCCGAGCCGGCGAGCAAGCCGCGAATCGATCGCAGATGCTGCACGGCGCGTGGCGGCCGAAACAGGGCGACCACGACGGGACGGTCGATGTCGTAGAGCGCCTCGCCTGCAGACGGGTTGTTGGCCCAGCCGGTCGCGTCGCCGTCGGCCAACGCGATGGCGCCGCGGGTCGCGAGCCAGCCGATCGCGTCGACGAATGCATCTCGATCGCTTGCTCGGTCGGTCGTCAGCTCGACTCCGTCGACCTGACTCGCTTCGGCCGCAACGTGATCGGCGAGTTCGGACAGAGTGATCTGGTTGCCCGCCCGACCGAGCGCCGCGAGCGCCAAGGCCAGATACGCGTATCTACGGCGGTCGAAGATTCGATCGGTGGACGTGCGCGCGGGTTGACTGCCGTCGAGTGCGTCGATCACCGGGAACAGTCGGGCGGTGGTCTCGGTGACCTCGAGGCGATACCCGAACAGCTCGAGCAGGTCTTCGCGCAACTCGGTGGCCCATCTGCGCAGCAGCGGCAGCGCGATCCGATCGGGGTACGTCGTGGTCACCAGGTGATTCGACAGCGCCACTCGGGCAGCTCGTTGGTAGGAATCGAGTGCGAGGGTGGAGATTTCGCGTGCCCTCATCGGCGTGCGACCTCACTGACATCGAGCGCGAGGCGGTCCAGGTGCAGTCGGCCGCGAGTGGTTCGCACGATCGTCGAACGATCACTGTCGCTCAACCTCAGGCGCACGCCGCTGTCCGATCCGGACGAGTCGGAGGTGCGTCCGCTCACGCGGACCCGCGCGGTCAACGCAGCGTTCAACAGACCGAGCAGCACCTCGGTCTCCTGCTCGTCGAGAATTCGGTCGTGGATTCCGGCCGAGGCGAGCGACTGCGCTGCGGCGCTGCGTGATCGCTGCGACTCGAGTTGCTGCTCTCTGAGCCGCCGGATGCCACCGTCGTTGCGCTGCACTCGTCCAGGAACACCGGGGGTGGGGGTACGTCCGGTCTCGGCCAGGGTGCGCGAGATCTCGACCGGCGGTGCCTCCCACCACGATCGGGACGTGGAGATGGTGTCGGCGTCGGGATGGACCATCGACAGGTGTCGGGGTCGGCCGAGGCCGAACACGGCGTGGAACAGGGCGTGAGCGCTGTCCTCGGTAGGTGCGGCAGCGAACCACCCGGCCAGGTGGCGCAACTGGCTCTCGCGACTGACTCCGCCCTTGCGGGTCTCGGTGACGCGCCGCAGCAGCGACAACACGGCAGCGATCGCGCTCATCGTGCCCTCGCGGAGGCGCTCGGACTCGCTGAGTTCCGACTCGGCCGAGACGAACCAGTGCGAGAGACCGGCCCAGCGATCGGTCCAGTCGGCGCGGCGTTCGGCGACGGTGAGAAAGACGCGTTCGTCGCTGATCGCGGCTCGCTCGACGAGGTCCTCGATCCCGGTGCTCTCGACGAGCGCGATAGCCTCGGCGAGCTTGGGGGCGTAGCGGGTCAGATCGGAGCTGAACTCACGCATGTGCGTGAGCAGGGCGTCCTTGTGCACCAGAAACGACTCCGGCGTGATCTCGGTGGTGCGTACGAGGTCGCCCAGGACCAGGTAGAAGTGCGCGGCGCGGGTCGCCATCTCCGACAGTGTCGAATCGAGTCGGCTGAGCTTGCGGTAGATGCGGTCGCCGTCGGCCTGACGGTTCGCCTCGGCCAGCTCGTGCATGTCGGCCAGTAACTCGGGCAGCACCAGCCGCGACAGTGACGCGTCGTCCAGTCGGGCACCGAGCACGTCCTCGACCGCGCGGTACGCCTTGTAGCCTGCCTGACCGAACTGGTAGACGAAGTGCCGATTGCGGTACTCGGCGAGGGTTGCGGCCCTGGTGCCGTCGTAGCTGCGTTCGAGCAGGCCCCAGGCGTGGAGCTGATCGAGTAGTGGTGCGATGTCGAGGGCGGTGAGAGCGTCGAGCCGGCCGGGGTTGCGCGCGATGAGGTCGGCAACATCAGCCGAGTGCAGCAGCACCACGTAGTTCGCTCGTGCGGTGTCGAATGCGCGAAGAACGGCCAGGTACTCGGAGCGCTTTTCGGCCACGGCGAACGAGAAGAGACCGAGGCGATCCTCCTGCACGAACGCGTTCACGACTCCCAGCCGTGCGTCCTCGCCTGATTCGCTCACTGGAACAGGGTAGGGGGTCAGGCTCTCGGTTGTTCAACCATGCCGGTTAAAGCTGTATGGTCACTTTTCCGTCCACCACTGCGGCGGGGTAAGTGCGCACCGAGTCGATGCCGCTGGGGCAGGTGCCGTCGTCGAGCGAGAACGCGTACTGGTGCAGCGGGCACACGACGATGGACCCGTCGATCTGACCATCGGCCAAGGGGCCGCCTCGGTGCGGGCAGACCGCATCCATGGCCCGTACCGAGCCGTCGCCGAGCAGGAACACCGCAACCTGTCTACCGTCGACCACATAGGCGCGCCCCTCGCCGGGTGTCAGGTCTTCCACGGCCCCGACCGGCACGCTCATCGGACCGGCACCTGCGGCAGCGGAAGCAGGGGCAGTGACGGGGTGAACTGGGCGGGCGATTTGGGTGCCGCGCGATCCTGCCAAGGGTCGATGTACCCGTCCACCGATGTCTGCACTCGCTCGTCGAGTCCGGCGACGATGCCGTCACGGTCCTCGATGAGCGCGCTCTGTAGTTCTTCCAGGCCGATCCGCGGAACCCAGGCGTAGGTTCGCTCGAGCCACTGGGCGTTCTCACGGTAGTGCTGGATGAACCTGCCTGCCACGGTCACAACCTCCTCGGCTCCTGTCACGGTGGCCAACAGATCTCCCTTGCGGATGTGAGCCCCGGCCGCGCCGCCGACGTAGATCTCCCACCTGTCCTCACCGACCGAGACGACGCCGAAGTCCTTGCACAGCGCCTCCGAGCAGTTCCGCGGGCAGCCGGCGACCGCGAGTTTGAGTTTCGCGGGAGTCTCCAAGCCCTGGAATCGCTCTTCGAGCGCGATGCCCAGTGCCGTCGAATCGCCGAGACCGAAGCGGCAGAAGTCGCTGCCCACGCAGGTCTTCACCGTGCGCATGCTCTTGCCGTAAGCGAAGCCCGAGGGCATGTCCAGATCGCCCCACACCTTCGGCAGGTCCTCCTTCTTGATCCCGAGCAGGTCGATTCGCTGTCCGCCGGTGACCTTGACCAACGGAACGTGATATTTGTCTGCGACGTCGGCGATCTTGCGCAACTGATCCGGGGTCGTGACGCCACCCTTCATCTGCGGCACGACCGAGAAGGTGCCGTCCCGCTGAATGTTGGCGTGTACTCGGTCGTTGATGAACAGTGCGCCGCGTTCGTCCACCCAATCCGGGCCCCACACCGTCCGCAACAGGGAGGCCAGCGGCATCTTGGCGGCGGCGTCCTCGAGACCGTCCGTTGCCAGTGCCGTGAACACGTGCGACACCGCTCGAAGGTTCTGCGCTCGAACGGCGTCGATCAGTTCCGGTTTGGTCATCGGGATACACGGCACGTACCAGTCCGCGGTCGGGTCTGCTTCGACGGCACCGCCCGCTGCGCACGCGATGATGTCCTTCACCAATCCCTTGCAGGACCCGCACCCCTTGCCCGCACGGGTCTTCGCAGTCACATCGATCAGGTTCTTGGCCCCGGCATGCACGCACGCCACGATGGCACCCTTGGTGACGCCGTTGCAGTTGCACACCTGAACGTCGTCGGCCAGTTCGGCGGCTCCTGTTGCCGCAGAGGGCGTTCCCATATCGAAGAGCATGCTGATGCGCTCGTCGGGCAGCGGCACCTTCTCGTCGAACGCCTGGGTGAGAAAGTTGGCCTTGGAGATGTCGCCCAGCAGAGTGGCACCGACGAGCTTGTTGTTCCGCACGATGACCGATTTGTAGGTGCCACTACGGGGTTCGTAGAACTGCACGAACTCGTCGTCGTCACGCTCGGGCGAGGTGATGCCCATCGACGCGACGTCGACTCCGGCCACCTTGAGCTTGGTCGTCAGACGCGAACCATGATATGCCGCAGCAGGATTCGCTCCGGTGAGTACATCGGCCAAGACGGCGGCCTGCTCCCACAGCGGCGCAACGAGACCGTAGACCTCGCCGCGATGCTGGCAGCACTCGCCGACGGCATAGATCGAACCCTCGTCCTCGCAACGCAATTGGTCGTCGACGACGATCCCTCGCTCGATCACCAACCCGCCGGCGCGGGCGAAATCGACGCTGGGGCGAATGCCTGCGGTGACGACGACCATGTCTGCATCGAGCGAGGTGCCGTCATTAAAACCGACGCCGATGACGGTGCCGTCGTCCGACCGCACCACCGAGGTGGTCCGCTTGGAGGTGTGCACGCCGACGCCGAGCGACTCGATCTTGTTCCGTAGGACCCGCCCACCACGCTCGTCGAGTTGCTGGTTCATCAGGTGACCGGGGGAGTGCACCACGTTCACGTCCAGCCCCTGCGTCCGTAGTCCGTACGCCGCCTCGAGACCGAGCAGACCACCACCGATGACCACGGCCGAGACGTCGTCGCGCGACTGCGCCATCTGCAGCATGCCGTTGGTGTCGGCGATCGTGCGGAATCCGAACACCCCACGTGCCAGTCTGCCGTCGGACTCGCGCAGACCGTCCATGTTCGGGAAGAACGTAGTGCTACCGGTGGCGATGATCAGTACGTCGTAGTCGACGGACCGACCGCTTTCGCAGACAACCGTTTTGGAGAACCGGTCGAGCGACACGGCTCGATCGCCCACGTGCAACGTCACGCCGTTCTCGCTGTACCAACTCATGGGGTTGAGAACGAGATTCTCGTCGTCGACGGTGACATCACCGGACAACACGTGGGAGAGCATGATGCGGTTGTAGTTGCCGTACGGTTCGTCGCCGATCATCGTGATGTCGAACAGCGAGCTGCCGTCTCGCTCGAGGATCTGCTCGACCGTCCGGGCGCCGGCCATTCCGTTGCCGATCACCAGCAATCGCTGTTTTCCCGCAGTCATCAGACCAGCACCAGACCGAAGTCGACGACGACCTCTCCGCCGGTTCCGGCAGGGGCCGCGATCACCAGCTCGAGCACGGTATCGGGATCGACGTCCTCGACGACCCGCAACGGAATGTTGACGCCACTCTTGGCTCCCATCGGGAACATACGCATCGGGCTGCCGTCGCGCAGCAAGGTCACGACCACCAGTTCATCGCTCGAATTACCGCCCCGAAAGTACAGCGGCTGGGCCGTCACCCCCTCGGGGACGACGAAACTCAGGCTGGGATCGATCAACTCGGGCTTGTCCAGACCGTTGCCGGAAAAGGAGAAGACGCCTTGCAGAAATCGCGGTGTGCTGGCCATACCCACGAGGTTGCGGTGTCGGGGTGACGCCACCGCTGCGGTGACGTTACGTCGGCATCAGAAAGACCTCACCGGGCCCCGATCCATGGTGTGCGCTCGGGTCACAACCCGAAATTGCCCGGACCGCGACGCCTCAGGTACTTCTCGAACTCGGCCGCAATGGCGTCGCCGTCGACCTTGGCGATCGCGTCGGACATGTCCACCTCGGCATCACCGCGCTCTTCGAGGCTACGCACGTATTCGCTGATCTCGTCGTCTTCCTTCGTCATCTCGGTGACGGCCTCTTCCCACTCCTCCGCCTGGGCGGGAAGTTCGCCGAGGGGTACCTCTATGTCGAGAACGTCCTCAACCCGCTGCAGCAACGCAACGGTCGCTTTGGGATTCGGCGGCTGTGAGACGTAGTGGGGCACCGCAGCCCAGAACGACACTGCGGGGACGCCGGCCTTGACGCACTCGTCCTGCAGCACGCCGGTGATGCCGGTCGGGCCCTCGTATCGGGTCTGTTCGAGGTTGAACTGTTCGGCCGATTCGGTGCTGTACGCAGTGCCGGTGACCGGGACCGGCCTGGTGTGCGGGGTGTCGGCAAGCAGTGCTCCCAGGATCACGACGGTCTCGACTCCCAGCTGTTCGACGAATTCGAGCAGGTCGTCGCAGAAACTGCGCCAGCGCATGTTGGGTTCGATACCGCGCAACAGGACCACGTCGCGCTCGCTGCCGGGGGGCGAACACACAGACAATCGAGTGGACGGCCACTCGATCTCGCGGGTGACACCGTCGATCTGACGGACGGTGGGCCTGTTGACCTGGTAGTCGTAGTAGTCCTCGGAGTCCAGCTCGGCGAGAGGACTGGCGTCCCAGATCAGTTCCAGGTGCTCGACCGCGCCGCTCGCCGCGTCGCCCGCGTCGTTCCAGCCCTCGAAAGCAGCCACCAGAATCGGCGAACGCAATTCCGGGATGTCGCCGTCCTCGTCGTCCAGCTCGTGGATCGGAGAATCTGTGGCGTTCGCCACAGCGTCGTGAACGGCCTCGATCAACGCGGCGTCGAATGGCGCATCCGCGCCGATACCCGAATTGTCCGTATTTTCCATACCGTCGTCGTTCGGGGACTGGCCATCGAGGTTTCGGGGACTCACCACGACAGCCTACGACCCGAGGTAACTTCGGTGCCCACTACTCTGTAGTGATGCCCGATCAACACAAGCCCAGTCTGCTCGATGCGATTTCTCGTCGCGTTGTCATCGGCGACGGCGCGATGGGCACCATGCTCCAGGATGCCGACCTGACACTCGACGACTTCCTCGGCCTGGAGGGATGCAACGAGATCCTCAATGCCACCAGGCCGGACGTGCTGCGCGAGATCCACCGTGAGTACTTCGCGGCCGGGGCCGACGCCGTGGAAACGAACACCTTCGGGTGCAACCTACCCAACCTGGCCGACTACGACATCGAGGATCGAATCCGCGAGTTGGCCGAGAAGGGCACCCGGCTCGCACGGGAGACCGCCGATGAGATGGGCCCCGGCCGCGACGGGGTGGGCCGGTTCGTCCTGGGGTCGATGGGGCCCGGAACCAAGCTGCCCACACTCGGGCACGCTCCGTTCGCACGGCTGCGCGACGCCTACACCGAGGCCGCCCTGGGAATGATCGACGGTGGAGCCGATGCCATCCTGGTGGAGACGTGCCAGGATCTGCTGCAGGTCAAGGCCGCGATCATTGGCAGTCAGCATGCGATGGACAAGCTCGGTGTTCGCATCCCGATCATCACGCACGTGACGGTCGAGACGACGGGCGCGATGCTCGTCGGCAGCGAAATCGGTGCCGCACTGACGGCCCTCGAGCCCCTCGGTATCGACATGATCGGGCTCAATTGCGCGACCGGCCCGGCCGAGATGAGCGAGCACCTCCGCCACCTCTCCAAGCATTCGCGTCTGCCGGTGTCGGTGATGCCCAACGCCGGACTGCCCACGCTGGGTGCCAAGGGTGCCGAGTACCCCCTGACCGCCCCCGAATTGGCCGAGGCCCTGAGCGGTTTCGTCAGCGAGTACGGGCTGGCTCTCGTCGGCGGCTGCTGCGGCACCACACCCGAGCACATCCGTCAGGTCGCAGACATGGTCCACGGAGCCGCGAAGCTCGAACGCACACCCGCGCCGGAGCCGGGCGTCTCCTCGCTCTACAGCGCCGTTCCGTTCGAGCAGGATGCCAGCATTCTGATGATCGGCGAGCGCACCAACTCCAACGGATCCAAGGCATTTCGCGACGCGATGCTTGCCGAGGATTACGAGAAGTGCCTCGACATCGCCAAGGATCAGACACGCGACGGCGCGCACATGCTCGATCTCAACGTCGACTACGTCGGCCGCGACGGTGCTGCCGACATGGCCGCGTTGGCCAGCAGATTGGCGACCGCGTCGACGCTGCCGATCATGCTCGACTCCACCGAACCCGCCGTTCTCGAAGCAGGTTTGGAGCACCTCGGTGGCCGCAGCGCGGTCAACTCGGTCAACTACGAGGACGGCGACGGGCCCGATTCGCGGTTCCAGAAGATCATGCGACTGGTCAAGGAGCACGGTGCCGCTGTCGTCGCACTGACCATCGACGAGGAAGGCCAGGCGCGTACGGCCGAGTGGAAGGTGCGTGTCGCAGACCGTCTGATCACCGACATCACCGAGAACTGGGGCCTGCGCCACGAGGACATCATCGTCGACACCCTGACCTTTCCCATCTCGACGGGTCAGGAAGAGGTGCGACGGGACGGCATCGAGACCATCGAGGCGATCCGGCAGCTCAAGGAGAAGTACCCGAAGGTGCACACCACCCTCGGACTGTCGAACATCTCGTTCGGCCTCAACCCTGCTGCACGACAGGTGCTGAACTCGGTCTTCCTGCACGAGTGCACCCAGGCCGGGCTCGACACCGCCATCGTGCACGCGTCGAAGATCCTGCCGATGAACAAGATTCCCGACGAGCAGCGCGAGACTGCACTGGATCTGGTGTACGACCGGCGATCCGAGGGCTACGACCCGCTGCAGAAGCTCATGCAGCTCTTCGAGGGAGTCTCCGCGGCGTCGGCCCGAGAGTCGCGTGCCGAGGAACTGGGCCGCTTGCCCCTGTTCGAGCGACTCGAACGGCGCATCGTCGACGGCGAACGCAACGGACTCGACGCGGACCTCGACTCCGCGATGGCCGAGAAGCCGCCGCTGGAGATCATCAACGAGACGCTGCTCTCCGGCATGAAGACCGTCGGTGAGTTGTTCGGATCCGGTCAGATGCAGCTTCCGTTCGTGCTCGCGTCCGCCGAGGTGATGAAGGCCGCGGTGGCGTATCTCGAGCCGCACATGGAGGCGACCGACGACGACGGCAAGGGCCGTATCGTGCTCGGTACCGTCAAGGGCGATGTACACGACATCGGCAAGAATCTCGTCGACATCATCTTGAGCAACAACGGCTACGAGGTCGTCAATCTGGGTATCAAGCAACCCATTTCGACCATTCTGGAAGCCGCGATCGACAAGCGTGCCGACGTCATCGGCATGTCCGGGCTACTGGTGAAATCGACCGTGGTCATGAAGGACAACCTCATCGAACTGAACTCGAAGGGCGTCGCGGAGCAGTTCCCGGTTCTCCTCGGCGGCGCGGCACTGACGCGCTCGTACGTCGAGAACGATCTGCAAGACGTCTACGAGGGTGACGTCCACTATGCGCGAGACGCATTCGAGGGCCTCCGGTTGATGGACACCATCATGACCACCAAGCGTGGCGGCGGCCCGGCCCCCGACAGTCCCGAGGCGCTCGCCGCGAAAGCCAAGGCCGCCGAGCGCAAGGAACGCCACGAACGGTCCAAGCGGATCGCCGAGAAGCGCAAAGCCGCTGAGGCACCGGTCGTCGTGCCCGAAAGATCCGATGTCGCGGCCGATATCGACATTCCGGTTCCGCCCTTCTGGGGAACGCGCATCGTCCGAGGCGTGTCCTTGGCGGATTACTCGGGACTGCTCGACGAGCGCGCGCTGTTCCTCGGGCAATGGGGACTGCGCGGCGCTCGGAAGGGTGAAGGTGCCACCTACGAAGACCTGGTGGAATCGGAAGGTAAACCGCGCCTGCGCTATTGGCTGGACCGTCTGAGTACCGACGGCATCCTCGCGCACGCCGCACTGGTGTACGGATACTTCCCGGCGGTGTCCGAGGGAGACGACGTCGTCGTGCTCACCGAGCCGCAGCCCGATGCACCCGAACGCTTCCGGTTCACGTTCCCGCGTCAGCACCGGGATCGATTCCTGTGCATCTCGGATTTCGTGCGATCGCGTTCCGCTGCCAAGGAATCGGGTCGAGTCGACGTTCTGCCGATGAATCTGGTGACGATGGGCCAGCCCATCGCGGACTTCGCGAACGAGCTGTTCGCTGCCGACGCCTACCGCGACTACCTCGAAGTGCACGGAATCGGTGTTCAGCTCACCGAAGCGTTGGCCGAGTACTGGCATCGCCGGGTGCGAGAGGAACTGAAACTCTCCGACGGCAAATCGGTGGCCGCGGAGGATCCCACCGAAGCTGAGGGGTACTTCAAACTCGAATACCGTGGTGCCCGTTACTCGTTCGGTTACGGAGCCTGCCCCGATCTCGAAGACCGCATCAAGCTCGCCGCACTCCTCGAGCCCGAGCGAATCGGCGTCAAGCTGTCCGAGGAACTGCAGCTCCATCCTGAGCAGTCGACCGATGCATTCGTGCTGCATCACCCGGAGGCCAAGTACTTCAATGTCTAGTACAACTGCGCTGCGAGGTGTCCTGTGGGACATGGACGGCACGCTGCTCGACTCGGAGAAGATCTGGGACGTCGCCATCGGTGAGTACTCCCGCAGTCTCGGTACAGAACTGAGCGCGGAGGTGCGTGAGACCACCCTCGGCAATTCGATGCGCGACGCGTTGAGCAAGGTGCTGGCCAACGCCTCGGTCGAGGTCACCGACGAGCATCTGGCTCAGGGGCGCGAATGGCTGACGGCCCGGGTCGGAGATCTGTTCGCCGAGGGAATTCCGTTGCGACCCGGTGCCAAGGATGCGCTTGCGCTCGTGCGTGAGATGGGCCTGTCCACCGGATTGGTCACCAATACCGAGCGAGGTCTGGTCGAGCGAGCTCTGGACACCCTGGGGCGCGACTACTTCGACATCACCGTCAGCGGCGACGAGGTCGAGTTCGGCAAACCCCACCCCGCACCGTATCTGCGTGGTGCGGCTCTACTCGGGGTCGACGTGGGTGCCTGCCTGGCGGTGGAGGACTCGCCGACAGGCTCGCTGTCCGCCCACACCGCCGGGTGCCCGGTGCTGGTGGTCCCATCGGAGATCGCCGTTTCTGCAGCCCCGGGATACACCATTCGCGACGGCTTGGTCGGCTTGACCGCCGACGAGGTCCGGCGGGCCTGGGCTGCCTGATTCCATCCCGATTTCGACCGAATTCGTGCACCCGAGCGACGACGTGAAAGAATGTGCAGCCGTGAAGACTTTCGATTCCCTGTTCGCCGAGCTCACCGACCGAGCGAAGAACCGCCCGGAAGGCTCCGGCACCGTGGCGGCGTTGGACGCGGGAGTTCACTTCCAGGGCAAGAAGGTGCTCGAAGAAGCGGGCGAAGTGTGGATCGCGGCCGAGCACGAGAGCGACGACGCGCTCGCCGAGGAAATTTCGCAGCTGCTGTACTGGGTGCAGGTGATGATGGTGGGCAAAGGCATCGAGCTCGAGGACGTCTACCGACATCTGTGAGTTCAGGTCCGCACGTCTCCCACGAACTCGTCGAAGAAGGAAAACTCCATGCTGCGCGTAGCCGTACCCAACAAGGGCGCTCTCTCCGAGTCCGCCGCAGAGATCCTCAGTGAGGCCGGCTATCGACGCCGGAGCGACTCCAAGGACCTGACGGTTCTCGACCCCGCGAACGGCGTCGAATTCTTCTTTCTCCGCCCCAAGGACATCGCCATCTACGTCGGATCGGGCCAGCTCGATCTGGGTATCACCGGACGAGACCTGGCTCTCGACTCCGGTGCTGCGGTCGAAGAGCGGCTCGCGCTCGGTTTCGGCCGGTCGACGTTCCGCTACGCGGCACCCGCGGGCAAGGAATGGACGCCCGAGGACTTGGGCGGACTGCGTATCGCCACCTCGTACCCCAACCTCGTGCGAAAGGATCTGGCCGAGCGGGGCATGGAGGCCACGGTCATCCGCCTGGACGGTGCGGTCGAGATCTCCATCCAACTCGGAGTTGCAGACGCCATTGCCGACGTCGTCGAGTCGGGCCGATCACTGCGACAGAACAACCTCGTGGCTTTCGGTGAATCGCTCTGCGACTCGGAGGGCGTACTGATCGAACGCGCAGGCACTCCGGGTACCGACTCCGCACGCAAGCAACTCATCGCGCGCGTGCAAGGCGTCGTCTTCGCGCAGCAGTATCTGATGCTCGACTACGACTGCCCCAAGTCGATCCTCGACGAGGCCGTCAAGATCACCCCGGGAATCGAGTCGCCAACACTGGCACCGATGGTCGACGACAACTGGGTTGCCGTACGTGCCATGGTCTCTCGCAAGGTGCACAACAATGTCATGGATCAGCTCGCCGAGTTGGGTGCCAAGGCGATCCTCGCCTCCGACATCAGGTCGTGCCGAGCCTTCTAGAGATGCCGCGCCTTCTGGACGCGTGACAGATCGTCGGCGGTGCCGCTTCGGTCACGCGCGAGGGCGGACCAGGACAGTTTGAGCGATGCGGCCGACCGGCCCGAGCTCATCGCTGAGAGTCCCAGCGCACATGGCAATTCCGTCGGGCCCGGTGGAAGTCTCCGCCGAGACGCCGATCCATTCGCCTCGAGGCACTCGAAACACGTGCACCGTCAGGTCTGTGTTCAGGAAAGTCCATCGGTCGATCGGTAGTTTCGCACCGACTCCGTTCGCGATGTCGGCTATCGAGAACAAACGCTCGAGTGGTGTCATCGATTCGCCCAGTACCAGAACGGGTTTCGGCTTCGCCCACACTTCACCGGGGCCGGCTGCACCGAGCTCGGTGAGAAACTTGAACTCGACCGCGTCGAGATAGCCGGAGGCCCAGAGTCCGCCGAACGTGTTGTCCACCCCGCTGCTCACCGGCGGCATCACCGGATCACCGGTGTGTGCCACGCTTTCGGTCGGCGTGGTCCGCATACGCCACGCGCTGCCGCGTGCCACCGCTCGAGCACTACCGGATGAACTTTCCGCCCACAATTCCGCCACGACCAGTTCGACGTTGCCTCCAGGGCGTTCCGTCCACGCTCGAATCTCGATGTCCGCGACTGGAATCGGACCGAGTATGTCGACGGCTACCCTGCTGATACGGGTGTCGCCCCGAGCGTCGACGCGCGCGAGCGCACGGACCAGCAGAGCGGATGGCGGTGCCCCGTGCTGCATCGTCGGTGCCCAGAGACTGATGGTGTTCTCGGTGGCGGTGACCCGCTCGTGGCCGTCCCCGCTGACACCCGCGGGAACGAAGAATGCGTTCGGAGTCGTCATTGCTCGGTTGTCTCCGTGCCCTGGGCCGCCTGCGGCCAACCCGGGTACGGCGGGGGAGTGCCACCGAATTCCGGACACAGCGACCGATGGTCGCACCACTTGCACAGTGCGCCCTTCTTGGCGCGGAAGTCGCCGGTCTCACCCGCGGCCAGAATGGCCTTCCAGATGGCGGACAGCATGCGCTCGAACCTGCGGAGCTCGTCCTCGTCGGGCGCGTAGGTCAGTTCCTGCTTGTCGGCCAGATACATCAACTTCAATTGCGCCGGTACGACTCCGCGCATACGCATGATCATCAGCGCGTAGAACTTCATCTGGAACAGCGCCTTGGATTCGGTGAATTCGCGCGGCGCTCGGCCGGTCTTGTAGTCGACGACGCGGATCATGCCGTTGGGTGCGACATCGATCCGATCGATGAAGCCGCGCAGCGGAGTGCCGTCGTCCAACTGTGTTTCCACCCGTTGCTCGCAGGACTCGGGATCGAAGTGAGTCGGGTCCTCCAGCTCGTAGTACGAGGCGACCAGGGCTCGAGCACGGTCGAGGAACACCGCTCGCTCGTCTATCGGAATCAAAGATTCGATGTCGGGCGACTGCGCCACCACTCGCTCCCACGCCGGGTCCACCAGGTCGCGCGCAGTAGTCGGCACCCGATCTCGCGCAGGCAGCGCGTAGAGGGCCTCGAGTGCGGCATGCACCACAGTTCCTTTGACCTGCGCTTCGGTGGACACCTCCGGAACGCGGTCGACGGCGCGCAAGCGATAGAGCAGGGGGCACTGCTTGAAATCGCTTGCGCGGGAGGGTGACAACGCCGGCGTACTGCGGGGGCTCGGCGACGACAATGGTGGCCGAGCACTGTCGCCGAGGTCGAGTAGAGGCAAGTCGATGGGGGTCGACACGGAAATACTCACGACTGCGAGACTATGCCGCTGGTCCGACAACTTCGGTCAAGGCCGTAGTCTGGCACGTCGAGTCGTCCCCGACGCCTGCCCGTTCCGGTCGGTCGTCGAACCGAACAACGAAAGCAGGTTCCGCTGTGAACACCGGTGATTCCGCGTCCGCGTCGACCGACCGGTCCGAGGTCGACGCGCTCGTCGATGCCCCGGTTCCCAGCGCGGATGACGTCGTCACCGCCGTAGTCGACGAGATCGAGCTCGACCGAGCCCCGTCCGCGGACGAGCTCTTCGCCGCACCCCTTCCAGCCGGGCCCGCCCGCAGTGGGCCGTTCCGTGTCGGAGATCGAGTGCAGCTCACCGACGGCAAGGGTCGTCACTACACCGTCGTTCTCGAGGCAGGTAAGGAGTTCCACACCCACCGGGGCGGGATCACTCACGACAAGCTGCTCGGTGCCGACGAGGGCAGCGTCGTCACCTCCGTCAACGGCACCCCCTACCTCGCGCTGCGGCCGCTGTTGACCGACTACGTGCTGTCGATGCCTCGCGGCGCACAGGTCATCTACCCCAAGGATGCGGCGCAGATCGTCCACGAGGGGGATATGTTTCCCGGTGCCCGCGTTCTCGAGGCCGGGGCCGGTTCGGGCGCTTTGACGTGTTCGCTGCTGCGTGCTGTCGGCACGGCGGGAACGGTCATCTCGTACGAGATCCGGCAGGATCACGCCGACTACGCCGTGAAGAATGTCGAGACGTTCTTCGGCGAGCGCCCGTCGAATTGGCACCTGACGGTGGCCGACGTCGATCAGTTCGGCGTCGATCGCCCGGGTGAGCAGGTCGATCGGGTGGTTCTCGACATGCTGGCTCCCTGGGACGCACTGCCGGCAGTATCGAAGGCCCTCGTGCCCGGCGGAGTGCTGCTGGTCTATGTCGCCACCGTGACGCAGCTCTCCAAGGTCGTCGAAGCCCTACGCGCGCAGGAATGCTGGACCGAACCCCGCTCGTGGGAATCGATGGTCCGGGGTTGGCATGTCGTAGGCCTGGCAGTTCGGCCCGAGCATCGCATGCAGGGGCACACGGCATTTCTCGTCAGTGTCCGACGCCTCGCCGAAGGCACCGTCACGCCCAAGCCGCAGCGCCGATCCGGCAAGGGCTGACGGGTAGAGCCGACGGAGTTTTCGACCTCTCGGTCTAGGCGCACGGTGCCTGACCCATGGCAAGGATCTGGCACATACTGGCATCGGAGAGCTTCCACGTGCCGTCGATCAGAACCCAGGTCTGCGGCGATGGTGCTGCCGTACCCCGTGGGGTGGCGATCGCGACATCGGCGGTGGAGGTTTCGCCTTCGACCGTCGGCTCGGCCACCTCGAACGTGATCGCTCCGTAGTTCGCCAGCGCCGCGGTCATGGCGTCGAGGTTCGTCAGACGCGCCTGACCGTTCTCGACTGCGGCCGCTTTGGTGGCCGCGTCGATGTCCGGTGCCACCAATTGCAGCAGCGATGCTTCGAGTTCAGCGGCCGTCGGTGCCGCGACAGGCGGCACCTCGGTCGTCGCGTCGGCCGATTCTGCGGCCGAGGTCGAAGTGTGATCGGTGGAACCGGTTTCGTCTGCGGTGCTGCACCCGGCCACCGACATCGCCGCCGCGGCGAGTGCGACGCTTGCCGACACTATGCGCATTTTCACTGGTGAAGCCCCTGATTCCGTCGTCGGTCCTGCAGTTGGTCAGGTGAGGCTAACATGACCCCGACTGGGATTCGGGTGTGGTCCGAACGTGCCCGATCGTGGTGTCGGTCCGCACATTCGGGTCGGTGCCGGTAGCGTTGATAGATCGTCACTGGGAGGAGTCGCTCATGAGCTCAACAGACAATCCGGATGTGGCCGCGGCCAGAGCCGAACTGGACGCCGTGCGAGCCGAAGCCGCTTCACTGCGTCGCCAACTGGGGGAGTCCCCCGAGCAGGTACGCGAACTCGAAGGCCGGGTCGATTCGCTCTCGCTGCGCAACACCAAGCTGATGGACACCCTCAAAGAGGCCAGGCAACAGCTCATCGCACTCCGCGAGGAGGTCGATCGACTCGGTCAGCCGCCGAGCGGCTACGGCGTTCTGCTGAGTGTGTTCGACGACGGAACGGTCGATGTGTTCACGTCCGGTCGCAAGATGCGGCTCACGTGCTCGCCAAACATCGAGGCCGATTCGCTGGCACCGGGACAGACCGTGCGGCTCAACGAGGCCTTGACCATCGTCGAGGCCTGCACCTTCGACCAGGTCGGTGAGATCAGCACCCTCCGTGAGCTTCTGGGCGACGGGTCGCGGGCCCTCGTCGTCGGTCACGCCGACGAGGAGCGCGTCGTATGGCTGGCCAAGCCGTTGATCGACATGGTCAACGACGAAGGTCCCGTCGATCCGGACGAACCCTCACGCAGACTGCGTCCCGGCGACTCGCTTCTGGTCGACACCAAGGCCGGCTATGCCTTCGAGCGCGTCCCGAAGGCCGAGGTGGAAGACCTCGTCCTCGAGGAAGTTCCGGACGTCGGATACGAGGACATCGGTGGTCTCGGTCGTCAGATCGAGCAGATCCGCGACGCCGTCGAGCTGCCGTTCCTGCACAAGGATCTGTTCCGCGAGTACTCGCTTCGGCCACCGAAGGGCGTACTCCTGTACGGCCCTCCCGGCTGCGGAAAGACGTTGATCGCCAAGGCTGTTGCCAACTCGTTGGCCAAGAAGATCGCGGAGGCTCGCGGGCAGGATGCGAAGGAGGCCAAATCCTTCTTCCTCAACATCAAGGGTCCCGAACTGCTCAACAAGTTCGTCGGTGAAACCGAACGCCACATTCGCATGATCTTCCAGCGTGCCCGTGAAAAGGCGTCCGAGGGCACTCCGGTCATCGTCTTCTTCGACGAGATGGATTCGATCTTCCGTACGCGTGGTTCGGGCGTCTCGTCGGACGTCGAGACGACCGTCGTACCTCAGCTGCTCGCCGAGATCGACGGCGTCGAGGGTCTCGAGAACGTCATCGTGATCGGTGCCTCCAACCGCGAGGACATGATCGACCCCGCGATCCTGCGGCCCGGTCGCCTCGACGTCAAGATCAAGATCGAGCGTCCCGACGCGGAGTCGGCACAGGACATCTTCTCCAAGTACCTGACCGACTCGCTTCCGGTCAACGCCGACGATGTCGCCGAGTTCGGTGGAGACCGCGCGGCGTGCATCGCAGGCATGATCGATCGGGTCGTCGAGCGCATGTACGCCGAGAGCGACGACAACCGCTTCCTCGAGGTGACGTATGCCAACGGAGACAAGGAAGTTCTGTACTTCAAGGACTTCAACTCCGGTGCCATGATTCAGAACATCGTGGACCGCGCGAAGAAGTACGCCATCAAATCGGTCCTCGAAACCGGCAATGCCGGTCTTCGGATTCAGCACCTCTTCGACTCCATCGTCGACGAGTTCGCCGAGAACGAAGATCTGCCGAACACCACGAACCCGGACGACTGGGCGCGCATCTCCGGTAAGAAGGGCGAGCGAATCGTGTACATCCGGACGCTGGTCACCGGTAAGAATGCCAGCGCGAGCCGGGCGATCGACACCGAGTCCAACACCGGCCAGTACCTGTAGATCCTGCACGTACAGATCTGTCGCAGAGGAGTATCGGGGCGCGTCCGCACAGGGCGCGCCCCGATCTGCGTCCGCATGCCGTCTAGGCTCGACTCATGCAGCGCATCATCGGTATCGAGGTCGAGTACGGCATTTCGTCGCCCACCGAACCCACCGCCAATCCGATCCTGACGTCGACCCAGGCCGTGTTGGCCTATGCGGCAGCAGCCGGGGTACCGCGGGCGAAGCGCACACGCTGGGACTACGAAGTCGAGTCGCCCCTTCGCGACGCCCGCGGTTTCGACCTCGGACGCTTCAGCGGCCCGGCACCGGTCATCGATGCCGACGAGATCGGCGCGGCCAACATGATTCTCACCAACGGTGCCCGTCTGTACGTCGATCATGCTCACCCCGAGTACTCGGCTCCGGAAGTACGGGATCCACTCGATGCCGTCATCTGGGACAAGGCCGGCGAGCGTGTCATGGAGGCGGCCGCGCGGCACGCGTCGAGCGTCCCTGGGGCTCCGCGTCTGCAGCTGTACAAGAACAACGTCGACGGCAAGGGCGCGTCCTACGGCACGCACGAGAACTATCTGATGTCGCGTGAGACGCCCTTCTCGGCCGTGATCGCCGGGCTCTCACCGTTCTTCGCGTCGCGGCAGGTGATCACGGGGTCAGGACGCGTCGGAATAGGCCAGTCCGGCGACGAGGCCGGATTCCAACTGTCGCAACGAGCGGACTACATCGAGGTGGAGGTCGGTCTCGAGACCACCCTCAAGCGCGGAATCATCAACACCCGAGACGAGCCGCATGCGGACGCCGACAAGTACCGAAGACTGCACTGCATCATCGGCGATGCCAACCTCGCCGAGATGTCGACCTACCTCAAGGTCGGCACCACAGCGCTGGTACTCGACCTGATCGAGGCCGGGGTGGATCTCTCCGACCTTCAGCTCGCTCGACCGGTGACCGCTGTCCATCAGATCAGCCACGACCCCACCCTCCGCAAGGCAGTGGCTCTTGCGGATGGACGCGAGCTGACCGGGCTTGCGCTCCAACGTATCTACCACCAGCGGGCCGCGAAGTTCGTGGCCGCCGAGGGCAGCGAGGACGCGCGCGCTCTGGACGTGCTCGACAAGTGGGCCATGGTGCTCGACCTCCTCGAGCGCGATCCGATGGACTGCGCCCACTTGCTGGATTGGCCCGCGAAGCTTCGTCTGCTGGAAGGTTTCCGCCAGCGCGAAGGCCTGGGTTGGTCGGCGCCGCGGCTCCACCTGGTGGACCTGCAGTATTCCGATGTTCGCCTCGACAAGGGGCTCTACAACAGGTTGGTCGCCCGTGGGTCGATGGACCGCCTGGTCACCGAACAACAGGTTCTCGACGCCGTGGGCACACCGCCGGAGGACACCAGGGCGTACTTCCGCGGCGAGTGCCTCCGCAAATTCGGGGCCGACATCGCCGCAGCGAGCTGGGACTCGGTGATCTTCGACCTCGGCGGCGACTCACTGGTGCGCATCCCGACGCTCGAACCGCTGCGCGGTACCAAATCGCACGTCGGGGCGCTGCTCGAGTCCGTGGACAGCGCTGCCGAGCTCGTCGACCAACTCACCAACTGAGCACCCGGCAGCGCAATCCGACCGATCGATGGTGTCTCGACGCCCGCACGGCCGGTCTGTCGGTAGGGTAAAGGTCCGTGCACTTTCGGCGGAACGTTCGGTTGCACTTGCACATCCACAACGGTGCTTCTCGAATGAATCGATGAACGTGCAGTAGATGTGTTCTCTCGATACACGGAGGAGGTCGGCGACTATGGCACAGGAGCAGACACGGCGCTCTGGCGGCGGCGACGACGATGAGGTCCCAGGCGACACCGGAGCCGGTGGGCAGGAACGGCGCGAGAAGCTGGCCGAGGAGACCGACGACCTTTTGGACGAGATCGACGACGTCCTCGAGGAGAATGCCGAGGACTTCGTGCGGGCCTACGTGCAGAAAGGCGGCCAGTGACGGTGGATCGTTCGGACCCTCGGTCGGCCGGTGACGGAATGACGATCCCGTTGGGGTCGAGCAGTTCGTCGTTCTCCGACTACCTCCGTCAACATGCCCCTCATCTGTTGCCCGAGAGCGGTGTCGCCGCAGACCTTGCCTCACACGCTGCCGACCGCAGCGACAAGTCCGGCATCGCTCCACACGGGACGACGATCGTCGCGCTCACCTATGCGGGTGGAGTCCTGATCGCCGGTGATCGACGCGCTACTCAGGGCAATCTGATCGCCAACCGTGATATGCAGAAGGTCTATGTCACCGACGAGTACTCCGCGGCCGGCATCGCCGGAACCGCAGGAATAGCGATCGAGCTCGTCCGGCTCTTCGCGGTCGAACTCGAGCACTACGAGAAGATCGAAGGCGTTCCGCTCACCTTCAACGGCAAGGCCAACAAGCTGTCGTCGATGGTGCGGAGCAACCTCGGTGCCGCCATGCAGGGTCTGGCCGCCGTCCCGTTGCTTGTCGGGTTCGACGTCGACATCTCGGACCCGGATCGTGCCGGACGCATCGTGTCCTACGACGTCGTCGGCGGGCGCTACGAGGAGCGCTCGGGCTACCACGCGGTCGGGTCCGGGTCGCTGTTCGCCAAGTCCGCCCTCAAGAAGCTCTATCACCCGGGAATGACCGAGGAAGACGCACTTCGCGCAGCGGTCGAGTCGCTGTACGACGCCGCCGACGACGACTCCGCCACCGGTGGCCCGGACGTCACCCGCGGGATATACCCGACGGCGGTAGCCATCACCAGCGTCGGGGCGGACGACGTTGCTCACGAGAGGATTTCGGCTGCAGCTCGGTCCGTCCTCGCGGAGCGGACCGAGAGCGCTGCGCATTCCGGTGGTGCCGAACAGCACACCCGGGCGGGCCAGCGTGTGAGCGAAGGGGACAGCGCACCATGACGATGCCGTACTACGCATCTGCCGAACAGATCATGCGCGATCGTTCGGAGTTGGCGCGCAAGGGAATCGGCCGCGGCCGGAGCGTCATCGTACTGACCTACGCGGACGGCGTGCTGTTCGTGGCAGAGAATCGCTCGACCGCGTTGCACAAGGTCAGCGAACTCTACGACCGGATCGGCTTCGCCGCGGTGGGCAAGTACAACGAGTTCGAGAACCTCCGGAAGGCCGGCATCCAGCACGCCGACATCAAGGGGTACACCTACGACCGGCGTGACGTGACCGGAAGGTCGCTCGCCAAGACCTACGCGCAAGCGCTCGGCACGATCTTCACCGAACAGCTCAAGCCGTACGAGGTGGAGATCTGCGTCGCGGAGGTGTCGCATCAGGACGAGGCGATCGCCACGCAGCTCTACCGCATCACGTACGACGGTTCCATCGTCGACGAACAGGATTTCGTCGTCATGGGTGGAACGACCGAGCCGATCGTGGCAGCACTGAAGGACACCTATCGTGCCGGCCTCGATCTCGCCGATGCGGTACGCGTGGCAGTGGAGGCACTCACCGCGGGCCCCGCGGTTCCGCCCGCTGCGGGCGGTGAGCCCGAGAAGAAGGTACTCGAGGTATCGGCACTCGAAGTGGCCGTGTTGGACCAAGGTCGGCCCCGGCGAGCGTTCCGACGCATCGCCGGAGCTGCTCTCGAGGACATGTTGCCGGCGTCGCCACCAGCTGCCGAGGCGGGCCCCACGTCGTAGTGGACCCGCCGAACACCGGACGGCCTCGCGCGCTACCTCTTTCGGTAGAGCACGAGGCCGTTCTTGTCACTGTCGAACTCGAACGAACGGCCCTCGCCCACCACTTCTCCGTCGGCCGCGAGTGCGACCGGCGCACCCTCGACCTCCACGGTCAGGGTGTGCACAGCTCGCCGCACATAGGCCGGCGACGAGCCGAGGGTGCCCGTCACCGTCGCCCACAGCAGACGGGTCCTCGACGCCTTCGGTTCCGCGGGAAGAAATCGCACATCCAGCGTTCCGGTGTGAATGCTGCTGCGCGACATGGGAACTTGATCGCTCGGTACGTATTCACCGTTGCCGACGAACAGCATCCATACCGAGTGCCCCGTGCCGTCGAGGCGGATGTTCAGGGGCTCGGCAGCCGCCAGCACCCGTGTCATCGCCACTGCTGCGGCGGGCCACTTGCCGATACGGCCCTGGAGCTTCTGACGCAACCGCACCGAATCGGGGTAACCGCCGAACGTCGCGGTGTTGACGAACGACACGCTGCGACCGTCGATGGACACCTCCGCGATGTCGGCCAGCTCTGCGGTGCCCTCCTCGATGGCTGCGGCAGTGTCCTCGACGGCGGTCAGACCGGTGTCACGGGCGAAATGATTGAGGGTGCCACCGGGAAACGCCGCGAGCGCCAACCCGTTCCGCACGGCCGACGCAGCAACACTGACCACGGTTCCGTCTCCGCCGCAGACGCCGAGTGCGCGCGCTGACGTTTTCCGAATTCGCTGTTCGAGTTGTTCGTTGAAGTCCAGGTCCGGGTCGGGGACGAACAGATCGGCCTCGGGAAGTGCTCGACGAATCGCGTCGGGCACCGACTCGGAACCATCACCCGATCCGGGATTGACGAGCACGAGCAGCCCTCGTCCGCCCCGAAGCGGCTCGACGTCGACCTGTGAGCCCAGGTCAGCGGGTGCTTCCGACCGTACGGCCCACCATCGACGGGTGGACAGGGCGATAGCCGCACCGAGTGCGGCCCCCGCGATGACGTCGGTGGGCCAGTGCACTCCGACGTGAACGCGGGAGTAGCAGACAGCGGCCGCAACGGGTGCCAGAGCGACTCCTGCCAAGGGAGATTCGACGGCAACGGCGGTCACGAAGGCCGCCGCAGAAGCCGAGTGTCCGGATGGAAAAGAGGACGACACCGGCGGAGCCAGTACCTGGCGCAGGACCGGGACCAGCTCTGCTTCGGGACGAGAGCGCGGGAACAACGGCTTGAGCAACCCGTTGGCAGTGGCGCTCGCGCCGGCGAGCGCGACGAGTCCGCGAACCCCTCCGCGGCGCGCCGGACCACCCGCCGCCACGAGTGCCGCGGCAACGACGAGCCAAAGACGGCCGTGATCGGCCGCGGTGCTGAGCGCACGCAGGCCCGCGTCGGCCCGGCTGGACCGTAGCGCTCCACTTCGTGTCACCAGCGAAAGGTCCCACGCATGAACGGCAGCCCGAGCAGAGGTTCGCGAAGGTGTCATGACACCCAGCCTAGGCACGCGTGACGGCATCCTGATGGAGGGACGACATCGGGGCGCTCCGACGCATCGAATCGGAGGTTGCGTTGTAGTGTCGAAGTGTGCAGCGACGAATTATGGGCATCGAGACAGAGTTCGGTGTGACATGTACTTTTCACGGTCACCGACGCCTCAGTCCGGACGAAGTGGCTCGCTACCTGTTCCGTCGGGTGGTCTCGTGGGGTCGTAGCTCGAATGTGTTCCTCCGCAACGGTGCCCGCCTGTACCTCGATGTCGGCTCGCACCCCGAGTACGCGACGGCCGAGTGCGACAGCCTGTTGCAACTGGTCACCCACGACCGGGCCGGCGAGCGAGTGCTCGAGGACCTGCTCATCGACGCGGAGCAGCGCCTGGCCGAGGAGGGTATCGGCGGCGACATCTACCTGTTCAAGAACAACACCGACTCGGCCGGCAACTCGTACGGTTGCCACGAGAACTTCCTGGTTCAGCGAGCGGGGGAGTTCTCCCGCATCTCGGACGTGCTCCTCCCTTTCCTGGTCACGCGTCAATTGATCTGCGGCGCAGGCAAGGTGCTGCAAACACCGAAAGCCGCTACCTTCTGCCTGTCGCAGCGCGCCGAACACATCTGGGAAGGGGTTTCCTCGGCCACCACGCGGTCGCGGCCGATCATCAACACGCGCGACGAACCCCACGCCGACGCCGAGAAGTACCGTCGCCTGCACGTCATCGTGGGCGACTCGAACATGGCCGAGACCTCCACGATGCTCAAGGTCGGAACGGCAGCCCTCGTCCTCGAGATGATCGAGGCGGGAGTCTCTTTCCGAGACTTCGCGTTGGACAATCCGATTCGCGCCATTCGCGAGGTCAGTCACGACCTCACCGGACGACGCCCCGTCAGGCTCGCCGGGGGACGCCAGGCGAGCGCGCTCGACATTCAGCGCGAGTACTACGCCCGGGCCGTCGAGCATCTGAAAACGCGCGAGCCGAACACTCAGGTGGAGCAGGTGGTCGACCTGTGGGGTCGCACCCTCGATGCCATCGAGACACAGGACTTCGCGAAGGTCGACACCGAGATCGACTGGGTCATCAAGCGCAAACTGTTCCAGCGCTACCAGGATCGGTACTCGATGGAGCTGTCCGACCCGAAGATCGCCCAACTGGATCTCGCCTATCACGACATCAAGCGCGGTCGCGGCGTGTTCGACCTGCTGCAACGCAAGGGATTGGCCAAGCGCGTCACCGAGGACGAGCAGATCGACGAAGCAGTCGATCTTCCGCCGCAGACCACCCGCGCCAAACTGCGAGGGGAGTTCATCACCGCAGCTCAGGAAGCGGGCCGAGACTTCACCGTGGACTGGGTACACCTCAAACTGAACGACCAAGCGCAACGCACCGTGTTGTGCAAGGACCCGTTCCGCTCGGTCGACGAACGGGTGGAACGCCTGATCGCGTCGATGTAATACCACTACCGCTCCGGCAACTCGGGTCGCTACCGCTCCGGCAACTCGGGTCGCTACCGCTCCGGTGCCCGGGGAGCAACTAGGCTCGACAGTCGTGGCCACCACCAAAGTCGAACGCCTGATGAATCTGGTCATCTGTCTGCTGTCGACACGTCAGTTCCTCACCGCGGAATGGATCCGTGAGAGCGTTGCCGGATACGACGACTCGGCGAGCCACGAGGCCTTCAGCAGAATGTTCGAGCGCGACAAGAACGAACTGCGCGATCTCGGCGTTCCTCTCGAAACCGGAGTTGCCACCAGATTCGGCGGTGTCGAGGGCTACCGCATCAATCGAGACGCGTACGAGCTCCCCGATATCGACCTCACCAGTGAGGAATCAGCGGCCGTTGCCGTCGCCGTCAAGCTCTGGGAGTCGCCCGAGCTCACGTCCGCCGCGCAGAGTGCGCTGCTCAAGCTCCGGGCAGCGGGAATCCAGGTCGATCAGAACGAGTCCGCGGCCGCGGTGACCGCAGTTCCCGCGCGCACCCGGGGCTCCGAGCCGGCACTGGGCGCGTTGTTGGCAGCCATCGACGACGGCAAGTCGGTGCGGTTCGAGCATCGACCGTCGTTGACGGAACCGTTCACCACCAGAACCGTCCAACCGTGGGGCGTCGTGACGTTCCGTGGCCGGTGGTATCTGGTGGGACACGACGTGGATCGCGACGACACTCGAACGTTTCGACTTTCCCGGATCGGCGACGAGGTCAAGGCCTTCGGCGCACCGCAGAGTGTCCGCAAACCCGAGGGTGTCGATCTTCAGGACATCGTCCGACGAGTAGCGGGGACGTCCTCGGTATCGGGCACCGCACGAGTGTGGCTGCACGACGGCAGGGCACTGGAACTACGCCGAATGGGAACGATTGTGGCCGTGCAGAATCTGGGCACCCGAAGCGGGACCGTGGTCGAGGTCC
Organism: Rhodococcus sp. NPDC078407; assembly: GCF_044542515.1. NCBI lineage: Bacteria > Bacillati > Actinomycetota > Actinomycetes > Mycobacteriales > Nocardiaceae > Rhodococcus > Rhodococcus sp. NPDC078407. The sequence continues at coordinate 196,493 of NZ_JBITUQ010000003.1, forward strand.
CCGTGCGGTCCTGGGACTGGATCTCGCGGTTGATCGCGGGCCACGGAGCCGATGCGGTCGTGCTCGAACCCGCAGAACTGCGAGCAGATGTGATCTCGACGTTGCAGACGGCCGCGGGCGCGGAGGCCGAGCGATGAGCGCGCGCCTGTCGGTCCGGTTGGCCAGGCTCTTGAACATGGTGCCGTTCTTCATGGCCAATCCTGGACTGAGCGCCGAGGAAGCTGCCCGCGAGCTGGGTGTGTCGACAGCAACGCTGATGGCAGATCTGAATCAACTGTGGATGTGCGGTCTACCCGGGTACGGCCCGGGCGACCTCATCGACCTTTCCTTCTCCGAGGAGAGCATCGACGTGACGTTCTCCGCCGGGATAGACCGTCCACTGCGACTGACGTCGACCGAGGCGACGGCGCTTCTGGTGGCGCTCCGATCACTGACGTCGATGCCCGGCATGGTGGATCCCTCTGCTGCACAGCGAGCTATCGCGAAGATCGAAACCGCAGCCGGGTCGGCGGCCGCCAACGTGCCGCTGTCCTCGGACCACGACAGCGCAGGCACCGAGGAGGGCCCGGTCTCGAGCGCCGTTCGATCTGCTCTGCGCAACCGGCACGCACTGGACCTGACGTACTACTCTGCGTCACGAGACGTCGTCACCGAACGCACAGTCGACCCCATCAGGACCGTGGTCGTCGACGACAACAGCTACCTACAGGCGTGGTGCAGAGGAGCCGAGGGCGTGCGGCTTTTCCGGTTCGACCGCATCGATTCGGCCAACGAGCGAGACGAGCCCGCCGCGCCGCCGGAATCTGTTCAGGACGAGGATGCGTTCGAGATCTTCAACGACGATCCTTCTCTGTCGCAGGCGCGACTGAAGGTGTCACCTGCTTACGCCTGGATTCTCGATTACTACCCGATGACTCAGGTGGCAGCGGATTCCGACGGGTCGATCGAGGTGACGATGCGATTTGCGACCCTCCAGTGGATGACGCGTCTGACACTCGGTTTCGGCGGCGGCGTCAGGGTACTTTCACCTGAATCCTTGGTGAACTCCGTCCGTGAACGCGCACGTTCTGCGCTGGACGTGTACTCCGAGCTGGACTCGACCAGCGCTGACTCCGCCGTCACAACATGAACGTGAGGCAAACCGAACCTCGTCGCTGCTGAAGCAGTCATCCGCAGTCGGGTACGCTCGAATCATCTGATCTCAGGAGGTTCACATGGGATTCACCAGTCCCTGGCACTGGGCGATCGTTGCAGTGGTCGTCATCATCTTGTTCGGTTCCAAGAAGCTGCCCGACGCTGCTCGTGGACTCGGCCGCTCGTTGCGCATCTTCAAGAGCGAGGTGAAGGAAATGCAGAACGACGGCAAATCCGACACCGACACCACCACGGCGCAGCAGCCGAGCGCGCCGGCTCAGCTGCCTTCGCCCGCTCCGGTGGCACCGTCGAACGTCGACGCACAGCACGACGCGAAGTCTGCCTGAGCGAAAACCACTCAGCACACCTTCGGTGCCGCTTCGGCACCGAAGGTTCACTGCTGTCGGAAGCGGCTCAGTGCCGGCCGACCGAAGAAGGCTGACCGTAGAACACCATGCGCATTCCGTTCGATCCGCGGCGGAGCAAACGCCGAGTCAATCCCGACGGCACGATGTCGTTGGTCGATCATTTGTACGAGTTGCGAACGCGGCTCCTGCTGTCGATCCTCGCTGTCGCGATTACCACGGCATTCGGGTTCTTCTGGTACTCGCATACCATTCTGGGCGTCGAGAGCCTCGGTGATCTCTTGCGAGGCCCGTACTGCACGCTCGATCCGAGTCTGCGCGCAGACCTGAGCAACGACGACCAATGCCGCCTGCTGGCAACCGGGCCGTTCGATCAATTTCTGCTCCGATTCAAGGTTGCCTTCACGGCCGGGGTCGTACTCGCCTGCCCGATCTGGCTCTATCAGATCTGGGCTTTCATCACCCCGGGCCTGTACGCCAACGAACGGCGATACGCAGTCTCGTTCGTCACCGGCGCAGCGGCTCTGTTCGTCACCGGAGCCGTCCTGGCCTACTACGTCGTCGCCAAAGGCCTGCACTTTCTGCTCTCCATCGGCGACAACGTGCAGATCACTGCACTGAGTGGCGATCAGTACTTCGGCTTCCTGATCAACCTCCTCATCATCTTCGGCGTCAGCTTCGAGATTCCGTTGCTGGTCGTCGCCCTGAACTTCGTCGGCGTACTCACCTATGAGCGACTCAAGGCGTGGCGTCGAGGTCTCATCTTCGGACTGTTCGTCTTCGCCGCCATCGCGACACCGGGACAGGACCCGTTCTCGATGTTGGCGCTGGCACTGGCACTGACGGTCCTCTTCGAGATGGCGGTGCAGATTGCGCGAATTCACGACAAGCGTAAGTTGCGCAAGAGAAGAGATGAATGGGGTGATGTGTCAGATGACGAAGCAACGCGTATCGAAGGCGCAAGTAAACTCGAGTCCCCACACGCTGTCGCTCCCACACCGCCGCCCAGCGGAATCGGCGATGCGACCCGAACGCAGGCAGAGTACGACGACATCATCTGACCTCGGTCACCACGTCGGGACAGGCGCATGACGGAGTCGACGGTAGGACTCGAGCCGAGTCCACAACCCGATCAACAACCCAGTGCGCTGCAACAATTCTCGGCCGAACTCGGTTTCCCGCTCGACAGATTTCAGGTCGATGCCTGTACCGCACTCCAGAACGGCCACGGTGTTCTGGTCTGTGCCCCCACCGGAGCAGGAAAGACGGTGATCGGTGAATTCGCCGTCCACCTCGCCTTGGCAGCCGGGCGTAAATGCTTCTACACCACCCCCATCAAGGCACTGAGCAATCAGAAGTTCGCCGAGCTGACCGCACGGTACGGCCGCGACGCGGTCGGCCTGCTCACCGGAGATTCGTCCATCAATCCCGACGCACCCGTCGTCATCATGACGACGGAGGTTCTCCGCAACATGCTCTACGCGTCGTCCGACGCCCTGCGCGGGTTGTCCCACGTTGTCATGGACGAGGTGCACTACCTGGCCGATCGCTTCCGAGGTGCCGTGTGGGAAGAGGTCATCCTGCATCTGTCCGACGATGTTCGCCTGGTGAGTCTGTCGGCCACGGTCAGCAACGCCGAGGAGTTCGGCGCGTGGATGAGCACCGTTCGTGGCGACACGACCGTCGTCGTGGACGAGAACCGGCCCGTACCTCTCTCGCAGCACATCATGGTCGGACGTCGGTTGTTCGACCTGTTCGACACCCGAGCGCAGTCACCCGACGGCAAGCAGAAGGTCGTGGTGGACCGCGAGCTGGTCCGGCACGTCAAACAGCGTCAATCTCTCGACTCGATGGACCGCTGGCACGCGCCGCACAGCCGCGGCCGCGGCGGTCGTGCGGGTGGAGGTGGTCGCGGCGGCGGTCAGGGCGGCGGCGGTCAGGGCGGCGGAGCGAACAACCGTCCGCTGGCTCGGCCCGATGTGATCGCCAAACTCGACGAAGAGGGCCTGCTTCCCGCGATCACCTTCATCTTCAGCCGAGCCGGTTGTGACGGTGCCCTGACCCAATGCATGCGATCACGGTTGGTGCTCACGACGCCCGAGCAGGCCGAGGAAATTCGCTACATCGTCGAGAAACACACGTCGGAGCTCCCACGCGAGGACCTGGAGGTTCTGGGCTTCTGGGAATGGCGTGACGCACTCGAACGTGGTTTCGCCGCCCACCACGCGGGAATGCTGCCGGTCTTCCGGCACACAGTCGAGGAGCTGTTCGTCAAGGGTTTGGTCAGAGCGGTGTTCGCAACCGAGACCTTGGCGCTCGGGATCAACATGCCGGCCCGCACCGTGGTGCTCGAAAAGCTCGTCAAGTTCAACGGTGAGACCCACGCGGAGTTGACGCCGGGGGAGTACACCCAGTTGACCGGCCGGGCCGGGCGCCGTGGCATCGACGTCGAAGGCCATGCCGTCGTGCTGTGGCAGCCGGGCACGGAGCCGACCGAAGTCGCAGGGCTCGCGTCCACCCGCACGTTTCCGTTGCGCAGTTCGTTCGCGCCGGCCTACAACATGTCGATCAACCTGATCGAACAGTTCGGTGCAGCCGATTCACGTCTACTGCTCGAACGCTCCTTCGCGCAGTTCCAGGCCGATCGATCCGTTGTCGGAATGGTGCGCGGGATCGAGAAGAACATGCAGACGCTCGAGACACTCGCTGCGCGCCTCGGCGGACCCGACGGCGAGTACTTCGAGTACGCACGGCTGCGCGAGCGCTTGAAAGATCGCGAGAAGACCCTCGAACGCCAGAACCGTTCCGACAGACGTGACAAAGCAGTCGATTCGCTGCGCGCCCTACGCCGCGGCGATGTGATCTCGGTCCCGACGGGTCGCCGCAGCGGCCTCGCCGTAGTCCTCGAGCCGGACGACGACCGAGCCGATCCGCGTCCACTCGTGCTGACCGAGGACAAGTGGGCCGGACGCCTCTCGGCAGCGGACTTCCCCTCAGCTGCAACGCCGTTGGGCACCATGCGACTGCCTCGGTTCGTCGACCATCGCACCGCGAAGACCCGGCGAGACCTGGCGGCTGCGCTGGTGACGCGCGGCATCTCGCAGCCGTCGGACCGCATCCGGCGCAAGTCGACAGCAGCGGACGACAAAGAGCTGGCCACGCTGCGTCGAGCCATCCGATCGCACCCCGTGCATGCCCGGCCCGATCGTGACGAACTCGGCCGTACCGGCGAGCGTTACAACCGATTGGCTCGCGAGACCGAAACGATGCGTCAGAAAGTGTCGGCGACGACGAACTCTCTGGCTCGCACCTTCGACCGCATCCTGGCCCTACTCGCCGACCGCGGCTACGTGACCGCAGGTAAAGATCCCAAGGTGACCGACGACGGTGCCAGGTTGAGCAGGATCTACTCCGAGTCGGATCTGCTCGTGGCGGAGTGCCTCCGAAGTGGCCTGTGGCAGGGCCTGTCACCTGCCGAGCTGGCGGCGGTGGTCTCGGCCGTCGTCTACGAGTCCAGGTCGGAGGGAGACATCACACCCCACGGTCCGACGGGGCCGATTCGCCATGCGCTCACCGAAACGGTTCGGGTGTGGCACGACCTCCGTGCGGACGAGGTTCGGCACAAGCTACCGCCGACGAGAGAACCCGACATGGGCTTCGTGAAGGCCATCTACAAGTGGGCGTCCGATCACTCGTTGGTCGACGCCCTCGTCACGGCCGGGGACAACGGCAAGGCGCTCTCGGGGGGAGACTTCGTGCGATGGTGCCGCCAGGTGATCGACTTGCTGGATCAGGTTCGCCTCGCTGCCCCGGAACCGGAACTGTCGCGAACTGCGGCGCGGGCGATCGCGGCACTGCGCCGCGGCGTGGTCGCCGTCGATGCCGCATGACGGCAGCGAATCGGACTGCTGGGTCGGTAGCGCACGGAGTCGGACGGTCGGGATACGGTACGTCCGACGAAACCGACTTTTCAGTGGAGGCGAGATGAGCGGCCCGACCGATCCCGACAACAGTTGGTCGCGCAACCCCGGTCAGCAGGACGGCACCGAGAAAGACTCGCCGGAGACGCAGACCGCTGGTCCGTCGGCCGAGTCACAGACACCGACGCCATCGGACCAGGGCCAGTACGGACATCCTCCGGCCGCACCGTACGGGCAGAACCCACCGCAGCCCGGGGGTCAGTACCCACCTGCCGGTTATCCCCAGGGCCACTACCCACAGGGGCAGTACCCGCAAGGCCAATACCCCCAAGGCCAATACCCACAGGGCCAGTACCCGCCCGCCGGTTACCCGCAGGGACAATACCCGCAGGGTCAGTACCATCCTGACGGCTACTCGCAGGGGCAGTACTCACAGGGCCAGTACCCACCCGCCGGCTATCCGCAAGGACAGAATCCCACCGCGCAATACCCGGCCGGCCAGCAGTACGGCGCGCCCTTTCCCGGTGCAGGCGCGCCTCCATCGGGCGATGCCGCTTACCAGAATCCTTACGCACCACAGCAATTCGGCGGCGGACAATATGATCCGGGCCACTACGGCCAGCAACCCCAGCAGCCCTGGGGGCCGAACCAGCAGTATCCGAACCAGCAGGGGCCCGGGCAGGCCGGGTCACAGACCAAGAAGCCACTGATCATTGCAGGTGCCGTGGTCGCGGTGCTCGCCGTGATCGCGGTGGTGTCGTTCTTGGCCTTCGGTCGCACAACCACCCTCGATACTGCGGCGGCGGAGGAGGGCATTCGCACGGTCGTCACCGAGTCGTACGGCGCGTCCGACGTCTCCGGCGTGTCCTGCCCTCAGGACATCGAGGTCGAGACCGGTGCGAGTGTCGAGTGCACCTTGACTGTCGATGGGGCCTTCCAGACGGTCACGTTGACCTTCCTGGACGACGAAGCGAACTACGAGGTATCGCTGCCGAAGTAGTTCTCTGCGTTGCTCGCTCAGTTCCGGGACGCCGTAGCGGCCATTGCAGCAACCAGACGGGCCACGGCGTTCTCCACCCCGAGGGTCTCGGCAAGCCGGTTCAATGCATCGGCGTTCGCGGGTTCGGCCGGGATCTCGTCCGACTTCGACAGCACCACGTCGGCGTCCGTCACAACCCGCACGACGGGAAGGGCCGCGTCGAGGTAGTCGCTCGCTGCGGCCAGCTTCGCTCGGATTCCCTTGGCCATGTCCGACGACGGATCGAGCGCCGCATCACGCAATGCCGCAACCGATTCGTACCGGAGCATCAGCGTCGAGGCCGTCTTCTCGCCGATACCCTTCACGCCGGGTAGGCCGTCCGAGGCGTCGCCCCTGAGCAAGGCGAGCTCGGCGTAAGCGGCACCGGCGCGGTGCAGCGGAACCCCGTAGCGTTCGGACACCATTGCCGGATCGAACAATTCGGCCTTGGCCAGTCCCCGCCCCACATACAGCACGCGAACCTCGTTCGGCTCGTCTGCCGCGACCTGCAACAGATCTCTGTCCCCACTGACCACGACTACGGGGTCCTGTCGCTCGCGCGCAGCCAGGGTTCCCAGCACGTCGTCCGCCTCGAGCCCCTCCGCACCGGCCGTCGCAATACCCAGCGCGGCCAGAACATCCATGATCATGTCCACCTGCGGGGTGAGTGTCTCCGGAACTTCTTCGCTCTCGGCAACCTCCGGGACCGCCTCGGCAACACGGTGCGCCTTGTAGGACGGGACCAGGTCCACTCGGAACTGCGGTCGCCAGTTCAGATCGAGACACACTGCCAACCGACTCGGTTCGGTGCGCGCGATCAGCGCCGAGATCATGTCGAGGAAACCGCGAACGGCATTGACGGGTCGCCCGTCGGGTGCCGTAATCGACTCGGGCAGTGCGTAGTAAGCCCTGAACCACAGGCTTGCACCGTCGAGAAGCAGCAGCGGCGACTTTCCGGGAGCGGTCATGGGGCTCATCTTGCCGTACGGCGTTAGCCTGAAGGCATGAGTGTCGATTCTTCGGTCAGTTCCTCACGTTTCTCCAGCGATGTCTACGCGTCGCGGCTTGCACGGGCCGCACGATTGGCCTCGGATGCGGGATTGGATGCTTTGCTGATCACGCCGGGCCCGGATCTGCAGTACCTGATCGGATCGAAGGCCAGCTCGTTCGAGCGGCTCATCGCTCTGGTGGTTCCGGCAGACGGCAGCACCCCCACGGTCGTGGTTCCGCGGCTCGAGCTCGCCGCACTGGGCGATTCCGCGGCGCAGGAGCTGTCTCTGACGCTCGTCGACTGGGTGGACGGCGTCGATCCGTACGCCCTGGTTGCCGCCGCAGTGACGACCGGAACGAAGACAGCCGTCGCCGACGCGATGCCTGCACTCCACTTCGTGCCGCTGGCAGAGGTGTTCGGCACCGTGCCGGTGTTGGCCACGGACGTGCTCCGTGAGCTTCGGATGGTCAAGGACGACGCGGAGATCGACGCATTGCGCCGGGCCGGCTCTGCCATCGATCGCGTGCATGCCCGCATGGGTGAATGGCTGCGCGTGGGCCGCTCCGAAGCGCAGATCGCTGCCGACATCGCTGCCGCAATTGTCGAAGAGGGTCACACGGCACCGGACTTCATCATCGTCGGGTCCGGTCCTCACGGTGCCGATCCGCACCACGAGGTTTCCGATCGAGTCGTCGAGGCAGGTGACATCGTGGTGATCGACATCGGTGGACCTGTCGCTCCGGGATACAACTCCGACTCGACCCGCACCTACAGTCTCGGCGAGCCGCCGGCCGAAATCGCCGAGCAGTACGCAGTACTCGAGCGGTCCCAGCAGGCAGCTGTCGACGCGGTGAAGCCGGGCGTCACTGCGCAGTCCATCGATGCCGCCGCCCGCGACGTCTTGGTCGACGCCGGTCTGGGCGAAGCATTCCTGCACCGCACCGGTCATGGGATCGGCCTGTCGGTGCACGAGGAGCCGTACATCGTTGCCGGCAACGACATCATGCTGACCGAAGGGATGGCGTTCAGCATCGAACCGGGAATCTACTTCCACGGACAGTGGGGTGCGCGTATCGAAGACATCGTCGTGGTCACTGCCGACGGGTGTGAATCGGTCAATCTCCGGCCGCACGGTCTGGCTGTACTCCCGGTGTGACGACTGTGCGCGAGGCCGAGTTCGTATCGGTCGTCCGGTCCAATCCTGCTGTGGCCGAAATACTTCGACGTGCACCACAGCTCGAACTTCCGGGGTGGTATCTGACGGCAGGGGGTCTGTTCCAGACTGTCTGGAACCACCTGGCCGATCGCGATCCACAGGCGGGCATCCGCGACTACGACTTCTTCTACTTCGACGATTCCGATCTCTCCTACGACGCCGAGAACGAGGTCATCGAAGCCGCGGCCTCAGCGTTCGCGGACCTGGGGGTGGACGTCGAGGTACGCAACGAGGCGCGTGTGCACCTGTGGTACGAACAGCACTTCGGTAGCCGGATCGAACCGTTCCGCAGCACCGAGGATGCGATCGACCACTTCGTCTCGACCACGTGCTGTTTCGGAGTTACTTCGGATGACGACGGGAAAGATGTCGTCTACGCGCCGCACGGCTTCGAGGATCTGTTCGCCGGAATCGTCCGGCCCAATCCGCAGGTGCCGATGCAGCACGTGTACGAGGCCAAAGCCGCCCGGTGGACGACGGAATGGCCGAACCTGACCGTCCTTCCCTGGCCGTCGGAGTCGAGCCAGCGGCTCGCTAGCGGTTGAGCAGCGAACGGCTACCCAGGACCCGCTGCACCTCGATCACGATCACCACTCGGGTGGGGTTCTCCCTCGGGACGCGGTAGCGCAGGGCGTATCGGTTCTCGGCGTCGACCACAGAATCTCGATCGTTGCGGACAGATGCCGGCCCCTCCAATGTCAGCCACCGCGCGCCGTCGATCTGAGTCACCGCGGCATAGGCTCCACGACCGGCGTTGATGGCCTTCTGCGACGCGTCATTGGTGATGACCCGCGCAATCTGCGCGTCGGCGTCGTAGGTGAAACCGACAGCAACGACGTGCGGAGTGCCATCCGGGCGAAGCGTCGTCAACGTCGCGAGGTGCCGCTCGGCGAGGAATTCCATTGCGTCGTCGGTCAGGGCAGTTGCGTCTGCGGGGGTGGCGGCCATGCCCCGACTGTAGTGAACGGACCCGACTGCAGTGAACGCGATTTCATCGGTAAGACTGGTCGACGTGAGCAAAGGAGCAGAACCCGCGGCCGGAACACTGCTGCTGTTGGGTGGACGCAGCGAAATCGGACTCGAGGTCGCAACCCGGCTTGCATCGGGGCGAACCGTCGTACTGGCAGCTCGGCGCAGCAACGACCTCGATGCCCAACGACGACGAGTGCAGCAGGCAGGGGCCGACGACGTCCACACCGTCGAGTTCGACGCGAACGCGATGGACTCACACGCCGAGCTTCTGAGCCGGGTTGCCGAGCGCTACGGCCCGATCGGAATCGTGGTGCTGGCCTTCGGGATCCTCGGCGACCAAGCGCGTGCGGAAGACGACGCGCAGCACGCTCTCGACGTCATCACCACCGACTTCCTGGCTCAGGTTTCGGTGCTGACGCACGCGTCCAAGCTTCTGCGAGCACAGGGGAGCGGCGACCTGGTCGTGTTCTCCTCGGTCGCGGGTGTTCGGGTGCGACGCGCCAACTACGTGTACGGATCCGCGAAGGCCGGTCTCGACGGGTTCGCCAGCGGACTGAGCGACTCGCTGCACGGCAGTGGAGTCCATCTCCTACTCGTTCGTCCCGGATTCGTCATCGGTTCCATGACCGAGGGGATGACACCCGCGCCGATGTCGAGTACGCCGGATCAGGTCGCCGACGGCGTTGTCGCGGCGCTGCGCGGGCGTCGGGCACGCGTGTGGATCCCGGGCGCGCTGCGACCGGTGTTCTTCGCCATGCGTTTACTGCCGCAATGGCTCTGGCGCAGGATGCCGCGGTGATGGTGGAGCCTGGTTCGATCATGGTTGTGGGAATCGGTGCGGACGGCTGGGACGGACTGTCTCGTACTTCCCGCACTGCCGTCGAACAAGCAGATGTGGTGTTCGGTTCCGCCCGCCAGGTCGCCGAGGTGCGGGAGCACTGCACCGAGACCAGGACGTGGCCCAGTCCGTTGGTGCCGAATCTGCGGCCGATGATCGACGCCTACGCAGGTTCTCGCGTGTGCGTGCTGGCCAGCGGAGATCCGATGTTTCATGGCATCGGGGTGACGCTGGCGCGCGAGTTCGGTGCTCACCGCTTGCTGGTCCACCCGGCCCCGTCCTCGGTGTCACTGGCGTGCGCGCGATTGGGTTGGGCGCTTCAGGACACGGCGACGGTGTCGCTGGTGAACAGCCCGGTCGAGACGCTGTTGCCCGAGTTGGCCGACGGTCGTCGGATACTGGTGTTGAGCCGGGGGAGCAGCACACCGACAGAGATCGCGGCGGTGTTGTCCGCCAACGGTTTCGGAGCCAGCGACATCACGGTTCTCGAGCAGCTGGGCGGACCGGCCGAGCGGGTAGCCGGCGGACTTGCCCGAGAGTCCACGTTCGAGGGCGTCGACCCCCTCAACGTCGTTGCGCTGCTGTGTGTCCGAGATCCCGACTCACCCCGCCACACCCGTGTTCCCGGCCTGGCCGATTCTGCGTACACCGGAGACGGTCAGATGACCAAGCGGGAGGTTCGAGCACTGACGCTCAGCGCGTTGGCCCCGGCACCAGGAGAGCTACTGTGGGACATCGGAGGCGGATCGGGGACCATTGCCATCGAATGGATGCGGACCGACCGAACCTGTCGCGCAGCAACATTCGAGAGTTCGCCGGCACGCCGTGCGCAGATCGAGACCAACGCGCTGCATCTGGGAGTTCCGGGACTCGTGGTGCACGGCGGTGCCCCGGAGAGTTTCGCTGCGGTCTCGGACGCCGCACCCGACGCGGTGTTCATCGGGGGTGGGTTGACCGGCACCGACATGCTCGAGGCGTGCTGGGGCGCGGTGCGCACCGGCGGGCGGGTGGTCGCGAATTCGGTGACCGCCGAGTCGGATTCGCTGTTGCTGACCGCCGCGGCGAAGTACGGCGGCGAGCTCCGCAAGTTTCAGATCTATCGAGGTGAACCGCTGGGCGCATTCACGACGTGGAGACCGCAGCTGCCGGTCACCCAGTGGTGTGCGACAAAACAGCTGGGTGCGATCACACGGTGAAGGTCCTGATCCTCGGTGGTACGACGGAGTCGCGGGCACTTGCGGCGGCTCTGGCCACGGTGCAGGGCATCGAGACGATCACCTCGCTGGCCGGACGAGTCGCCGAGCCGACACTGCCCGTCGGGCAGACACGAATCGGCGGCTTCGGGGGGCCGGACGCCCTGGCGGAGTGGCTGCGAACCAACGCAATCGACGTGGTGGTCGACGCAACCCACCCGTTCGCCTCCAACATCGGGGCACACGCCGAGCAGGCCACTGGGGCAACTTCGATCCCGCTCCTGGTGCTGACGAGGCCACCGTGGACCGCGGGCAAGGGTGATCGGTGGACTTCCGTTGCTTCGTTGCCCGACGCGGCGTCGGCCATCATTTCCGGCAGCAGGGTGTTCCTCACGACCGGCAGGCAGGGAGTTCACCATTTCGCACGTGTCGATCACTCGTGGTTTCTGGTCAGAGCGATCGACCCTCCGACCGGTCCCGTGCCGCCGCACACGACTCTCCTACTCGACCGGGGGCCGTTCGATATCGACCACGAGTCGACGATGTTCGCAGACCACCGAATCGACCTCTTGATCACCAAGAACAGCGGCGGGGAAATGACACGGGCAAAACTCGATGCCGCCCGCACGGCATCTGTTCCGGTGCTCATGGTCGACCGCCCTCCGCGGACCGGCTCGGCACCGATGGTGTTCGATGTCGCATCCGCCCTGGACTGGCTGATGAATCGGCTACGCCGGGCTCTCTGACGTCGAGCCCTCTGAGAGCGCGTCCTCTGACGGGTACCGCCGAGAGGTGAAGACCTTCGGGCCACTTCCCGTCTCCACCACCGTCGTCATCGAGGACCCGATGATGAGCAGGCATCGCATGTCGATCGACTCGGGATCGAGTTCGCCGAGCGTCACGGTGTGCACCGACTCCTGTGTGCTCCCCACGGCGCGCCCGACCACGACCGGAGTCTCCGGTGAACGATGTTCGAGCAGAACATCTTTCATGGCCGCAACTTGCCAGGTACGAGACTTCGACGCCGGGTTGTAGATCGCGATAGCCATATCGGCTTCGGCCACTGCCGAAAGCCGTCGGGCCACCACGTCCCAGGGCTTGAGGCGATCGGAGAGGGAGATGACGGCGTAATCGTGTCCGAGGGGTGCACCGACCCGACTCGCGACGGCATTCGCGGCGGTCATACCCGGCACCACTCGCACCGGCACCGAATTCCATTGCTGTTCCGCCGCAACCTCGATGACGGCCGTGGCCATGGCGAACACCCCCGGATCACCCGAGGACACCACAGCGACGCGGCGTCCCTGCTTGGCGAGGTCGAGTGCGAAGGCGGCACGTTCGGATTCGACCTTGTTGTCGCTGGCATGCCGAATCTGCCCTGGCCTCGCAGGAACCCGATCGATGTAGGTGACGTAGCCGACCAGATCGGTGGCGGCCGCCAGCTCGGCACGAACCTCGTCGGTCGTCCAGGCGTCGTCACCCGGTCCGAGGCCGACAACGACCACTTCTCCGGTGCCGGTGGGGGTTTCGGCCCTGTTGGATGGACTCGGCACGACGACCATCGAGAAGTACGGAACGTCGTCCGCGTCGACGGCGTCGAGGACACGTTGCGCGGGGAAGCTTGCCCGCTCGACGTATCGGGCTTCGTCGAGCCTGCCGGAGCGCTCGAGGGCGTCGAGCACGCTGGGGTAGGTCCGGCCCAGTTTCATGATGACGGCCGCGTCGGTACTGCGCAGCCGGCGCGTGAGTTCGTCGGTGGGCAGCGTACCGGGCAGGATGGTCAGCACCTCGTCTCGCTCCACCAACGGAGTTGCCAGAGCCGCCGAAGCAGCACTGACCGAGGTCACGCCGGGAATCACCTCGACTTCGAAGCGGTGAGCCAGGCGCTTGTGCATGTGCATGTACGAGCTGTAGAACAGCGGATCACCCTCGGCCAGAAGCGCAACCGAACGACCGGCGTCGAGATGCGCGGCGAGCCGTGCGGCAGCAGACTCGTAGAACTCGTCGATTGCACCCTGGTACCCACCGGGGTGCGCCGTGGTCTCGGTGGTCACCGGATACACCAGATGTTCCTCGAGCTGGCCGTCGCGCATGTAGCCGGCAGCAAGACCGCGCGAGATGCTGCGACCGTGCTGTGCACTGTGAAAAGCGATCACGTCGGCCTCGGCGATCACCCGAGCAGCTTTGACTGTGAGCAACTCCGGGTCACCCGGGCCGACGCCGACTCCCCACAATTTGCCGGTAGTGCTCATTCCTGTTCACTCGCAATGGCATTGACTGCAGCGACGGTGATGGGACTGCCACCCCGCCGACCTCGCACGACCAGATATTCCACGCCCAGGTCGGCTGCGATCAGATCTTCCTTCGACTCCGCGGCACCGATGAATCCGACCGGGCCGCCGACGATGGCTGCCGGTTTCGGGGCGCCGGCCGCGAGCATCTCCATCAGGTGGAACAGCGCAGTGGGTGCGTTTCCGATCGCTATGACGGCACCGCCGAGCTTGTCGCCCCACAATTCCAGCGCGGCAGCGGTTCTCGTGGTCCCCATGTCTCGAGCCAGATCCGGTACCCGCGGATCCGACAGGGTGCACAGCACCTCGTTGTCGGCGGGAAGACGGCGCCGAGTGATGCCCGCGGCAACCATGTTGGCGTCGCAGAGCACGGGCGCGCCTGCACGCAGCGCGGAACGCGCCGAACCCACCACGTCGGGGGTGAATCCGATGGTCTCGGTCAGGTCGATCTCGCCGACAGCGTGAATCATGCGCACGACGACCTGCGCGACATCCGGCGTGAACCGAGACAGATCTGCTTCGGCTCGTATGGTTGCGAAGGACTGGCGGTAGATCTCCGCGCCGTCGCGGATGTAGTCGTGCATGCGTGTCACGATAGGGGAGAGGGACCCCTCGGCTGGAAACCGGTGTCCGCGTGCTCAGGACACCTGGTAACCGATTCCGGTGGCGATCACGTCGGTCACCTCACCTTTCGGTCGACCGCAGCGCCGCTCACACCCGGACCAGTGTTGCCGCTCGTCCCGCGGCGTCATCCGGGCGTCGACCGCCGCGGCCAGGTCGGACCGGACGTCGGCGAGGGACTTCGCACAGCCCGGCGATCCGGTGCAGGCACTGACCCGAATCCACGGCGATTCGGCGTCGAAGATCAGGCCCATCGGTGCCAGTACCCGGACGACTTGTTCGGCGGGCCCCTCGTCCAGATCGCACACGATCACCGACCGCCACGGAGTCACGATCACCGGTCGGTCGATGGCGGCGAGGAACTCGGCCAATCGTGCTTCGAGAACGCCGTTGGCAAGTCCTGCGCCCAGCGCCACCAGCCCGTCGGTCTGGTCGAGCCAGCCGATCGGTGGTACCTCGACAGGTGCGGGCAGCGGCAGCGCAGGGCCTGCGGAGAGGCGGAGCAAGTCCACGATTCGGACAACGCCGTTGTCGACTTCGGCCAACCGCCAGTGCGCTCCACGCAGTTCCACGAAGGCGGCTGCGCAGTTCAGCAGCGTCGGCACCACACTGTCCCGATCCACACGAACGCCACTGTCCCGGCCGGCGAGCAGCAGCGCGTACGACCCGTCGGGCTGGGCGTACGCACCGAAATCCGGTTCCAGCCCACACATGTCTCCCCGCCCGTCGTCGAGGGCGAACAGTGTTCGTCCGGGCAGTTCGGCAAGGTCGCGGCGCGCACAGAGTTCCTCGTCCAGCTCCCCGACGAGCGCTCGTACATCGATGAGACCACCGACCCGTCCCGAGAGTGGTGAGGCGAGAATGTTCCGCACACGTTCGTGCGTTGCGGACGGAAGCAGACCGGCATCGGCCAACCTGCTCGCCAGGTCGACGGGGTCCGAGACCGCCCGGAGCTGCACGTTGCCCCGCGAGGTCAGCTCGACCGTGCCGTCGCCCAGTTCCTCGGCAGCCCGAGCCAGGACGTGCATCTGCTGCGGCAGCACCAGTCCGCCCGGAAGCCGGACGCGCGCGAGCGGACCGTCCGCAGCGAGGTGCGTCGTCAGCGCTCCGGGGCAGCCGTCGGGCACCGATCGGTCAGGCGAACTCATGCTCATCAGGCTACAAGCGCGACGGATGGACCTATGCGGCCCTCACACCGGTAGCATTCCTTGTCACGGCTCAGGCCGAGAGGAAACCGGCGAGAATCCGGTACGGTCGCGCCACTGTGACGGCCCCTGCAGTTCGCATGCACGGGCCTGAAGTCAGACCCTCTCGCCGACGATCCGAACAGAAGAGTCACCTATGTCAGGGGCGCGAAAACCCCCGAGGAGGGCGTTACCCGTGTTCTTGTTGCTGTCCACGTCGGACACCGATCTGCTCAGTGCCCGTGCCAGTGGAGCCGATTTCGCCTGGGGCAACCCCTCTCGTCTGCTCGCTCAGGACATCCCGGCGATGGCCGCGTCCGCCGAGCTGATCATCGTGCGCATTCTCGGATCCCGTCGTTCGTGGGAGGCGGGCATCGATGCGGTTCTCGCGACCGGACTGCCCGTCGTCGTCCTCGGCGGTGAGCAGGCACCGGACGCTGACTTGATGGAGATCTCGACGGTGCCGGCCAATGTCGCGGCGCAGGCGCACAACTATCT
The DNA here is from genome assembly GCF_044542515.1 of Rhodococcus sp. NPDC078407. Lineage (NCBI taxonomy): Bacteria > Bacillati > Actinomycetota > Actinomycetes > Mycobacteriales > Nocardiaceae > Rhodococcus > Rhodococcus sp. NPDC078407. The sequence goes on from NZ_JBITUQ010000003.1 coordinate 212,734, forward strand.
GGCCGAGGGCGGATCGGACAACCTGCGTCAGCTGTACAACTTCCTGTCCGACACCGTGTTGCTGACCGGGCACGGCTTCGACGCTCCTCGGCACCTGCCGACGTGGGGGCACCTCGAACGGAAGTCGACTTCGCACCCGGACGGCCCCACGGTGGCGATCCTCTACTACCGCGCCCAGCACCTGGCGGGAAACACCACGTACATCGACGCACTTGCCGCCGCAGTGGAAAACGCCGGTGCCACCGCCCTCCCCATCTACTGCGCCTCGCTGCGGAACGCGGAGTCCGATCTGCTCGCGACCCTGAAGTCGGCGGATGCCCTGATCGTGACGGTGCTCGCCGCAGGCGGAACGAAGCCTGCCGGAGCGTCGGCAGGCGGGGACGACGAGGCCTGGAACGTCGCCGAGCTCGCCGCACTCGACGTTCCGATCCTGCAGGGTCTGTGCTTGACGAGTTCACGCGCGACGTGGTCCGAGAACGACGACGGCCTGTCGCCCCTGGACGTCGCCACCCAGGTTGCCGTCCCGGAATTCGACGGCCGGCTGATCACGGTCCCGTTCTCGTTCAAGGAAATCGACGACGACGGCCTGACCACGTACGTTCCGGACCACGAGCGTGCGGCACGGGTCGCCGGCATCGCCGTGCGTCATGCGCGGCTACGACACATCCCGGCCGCCGATCGCCGCATCGCGCTGATGTTCTCGGCCTATCCCACCAAGCACGCGCGAATTGGCAACGCCGTCGGCCTCGACACTCCGGCCAGCGCCATTGCGTTGATGTCGGACATGCGCACTGCCGGTTACGATCTCGGCCCGCTCGACGGCCCCGACGCGATACCCGGTCTGGCTGCTCGCGACGGTGATGCTCTCATCCACGCCCTGATCGCCCGCGGTGGCCAGGATCCGAACTGGCTCACCGATGCTCAGCTCGAGGGCAACCCTATTCGCATCTCGGCGGCGCAGTACGGTCGGTGGTTCGAGCAACTCCCCGCGGATCTGCGCGAGGGTGTGATCGAGCACTGGGGCCCGGCACCGGGCGATCTCTACGTCGATCGCTCGGCCAATCCGGACGGTGAGATCGTCATCGCTGCAATGCAGTTCGGCAACGTGGTGATCATGGTGCAACCACCGCGCGGATTCGGGGAGAAGCCGGTTGCGATCTACCACGATCCGGACCTGCCGCCGAGCCACCACTATCTTGCGGCCTACAGGTGGATCTCGGCCACGAAGGCCGACGGCGGCTTCGGCGCTGACGCCATGGTGCACCTGGGCAAGCACGGGAACCTCGAGTGGTTACCGGGTAAGACACTGGGCATGTCCGCTTCCTGCGGAACCGATGCCGCTCTGGGAGATCTGCCCCTGATCTATCCGTTCCTCGTCAACGATCCGGGGGAGGGCACGCAAGCCAAGCGTCGAGCGCACGCCACCCTCGTCGATCACCTCATTCCCCCGATGGCGCGCGCGGAGAGCTACGGAGACATCTCGAGGCTCGAGCAATTGCTCGACGAGCATGCGAACATCTCGACACTCGACCCGGCCAAGCTGCCCGCTATTCGGCAGCAGATCTGGACGTTGATGACGGCCGCGCAGATGCACAAGGATCTGGGGCTCGAGGAGCGTCCCGACGAGGAAGTGTTCGACGACATGCTGCTCAATGTCGACGGGTGGCTGTGCGAGATCAAGGACGTACAGATCCGCGACGGGCTGCACATCCTGGGCCAGGAACCCGTCGGTGATGCCGAGGTCGAGCTGGTGCTCGCGATGCTGCGAGCCCGGCAGATGTGGGGCGGGGAGCAGACGGTTCCCGGACTTCGTGAAGCACTCGGCCTCAGCGAGGACGGCGACGAGGACCGTGCGCGCGTCGACAGCATCGAGGCCGTGGCACACGGGCTGGTTGCGGCCATGCAGGCCACACAGTGGAATCCCGACGAGGCCGAGCGCGTCGCGGGCGAACACGGCGACGTGGTCGCAGAAATCCTGAGATTCGCTGCCGCCGAGGTGGTGCCGCGTCTACGTGGGACCTCACGGGAGATCGAGCAGGTGTTGCACGCTCTCGACGGCGGGTTCATCGCGGCCGGCCCGAGCGGTTCACCACTGCGCGGATTGATCAACGTGCTGCCCACCGGGCGCAATTTCTATTCGGTCGACCCGAAGGCCGTCCCGTCGAAACTGGCCTGGGAGACCGGCCAGGCGATGGCCGAATCGCTGCTCGCGCGATACCGCCAGGATCACGGTGAGTGGCCGAAGTCGGTGGGACTGTCGGTCTGGGGCACGTCGGCCATGCGCACCTCCGGCGACGACATCGCCGAGGTCTTCGCGCTGCTGGGCGTATCGCCGGTATGGGACGAAGCATCACGCCGGGTCACTCGGCTCGAGGTGATCGATCTCGGCGAGCTCGGCCGTCCCCGCATCGACGTGACGGTCCGGATCAGCGGCTTCTTCCGCGACGCTTTCCCACACGTACTCGCCCTCCTCGACGACGCGGTACGGATGGTCGCGGCTCTGGACGAGGATGCCGAGCACAATTACGTTCGTGCACACGCGCAGGCAGACCTCGCCGATCACGGCGACGAACGTCGTTCCACGACAAGAATATTCGGGTCCAAGCCGGGCACGTACGGTGCCGGATTGCTGCAGCTGATCGACAGCAAGACGTGGCGCAGTGACGACGACCTGGCGCAGGTCTACACCACGTGGGGCGGATTCGCGTACGGGCGTGGCCTCGATGGCGTTCCTGCGCCGGACGACATGCGCACCGCCTACAAGCGCATCGCCGTGGCCGCCAAGAACACCGACACACGCGAGCACGACATCGCCGATTCCGACGATTACTTCCAGTACCACGGTGGCATGGTGGCGACCGTGCGCGCGCTCACCGGTAAGTCGCCCGAGGCGTACATCGGCGACAGCACGCGTCCGGAGTCGGTGCGCACGCGCACGCTGTCGGAGGAGACGGCGAGGGTGTTCCGCGCCCGCGTGGTGAACCCGCGGTGGCTCGAGGCCATGCGCAGGCACGGTTACAAGGGTGCGTTCGAGATGGCGGCGACCGTGGACTACCTGTTCGGTTACGACGCGACGACCGACGTGGTGCAGGACTGGATGTACGAGAAGCTGGCCGAGACGTACGTACTGGACGCGCAGAACAAGAAGTTCATGCAGCAATCCAACCCGTGGGCCCTGCACGGTATCGCGGAGCGGCTGCTCGAAGCTGCCGAGCGAAAGATGTGGGCCGAACCCGACAAACAGGTTCTCGACGGTCTGCGGCAGGTGTATCTGGAAACCGAGGGCGAGCTCGAAGGGGAGTAGCGACGTACTCTGAGCGGTATGGCTGCCACGTTCGACGACATTGCCAAGGGCAAATACGTACTGCTGACGACGTTCAAGAAGGACGGCACCGGCGTGCCCACCCCACTGTGGGGTGCTCTCGACGGGGACCGGCTACTGATGTGGACGGTGACCGATTCGTGGAAGGTCAAACGCATTCGCCGCAACCCGAGAGTGACCATTGCGCCGTGCGACATGCGCGGCAACCCTCAGGGCGAGGCCGTCGACGCGCGAGCCGAGATTCTCGACGGGCATGGAACCGAGAAGGCCCGCGCTGCTGTCGCCTCGAAGTACGGAATTCTGGGTTGGCTCACGGTGAAGGGCAGTGTGCTGCGCCGGGGCAAGGACGGCTCGGTCGGATTGGCGATCACCGCCGGCTGAGATACCACCGGAGCCATCGCTGGCATGCGCGGTTCCGAATGCTTCACTAGGTAGCTTCTCTGCTGCCGGAATGGAGTATTCACGTGCCAATCGCAGTGACCGATTACAACCATGTTCGACTCACCGTCACCGACATCGAGCGGTCGCGAGCTTTCTACGACTCGGTGTTCGGCTTCGACGTCGCCTACGCGTGGGATCCCGACGCCGACGAGGAGACCAAGAAGGCGCTGTGGTTCCTTTTCGGTGGCGTGATCTACAAGTTCGGCGGGGGACTGCTCGGCCTGCGTCCGGTCGCAGCGAGCGACGACACTTTCGGCGAAGACCGTTGCGGCCTCGATCACCTGAGCTTCACCGTGGACACCAGGGCCGCACTCGAAGACGCCGTCAAGACGCTCGACGATCTCGGGATTGCCCACGAGGGCATCAAGGACGCAGGACCCGGCCTGTCCATCGTGGAATTCCGCGACCCGGACAACATTGCGCTCGAGCTCTCCGGACCCGACAAGTAATCCGGGCCGACGTCATTGGGCGGCGCTGACCGACGACATGTGAAAGTCGGGTACGCGTAGCGGCGGCATGGCCGTGCGAGTGAACCAGTCCTTCCACTCGCGCGGCAGTGTCGCCTCCGTCCGTCCGGCTTCGGTAACGCGGCGCAACAGATCCAGCGGGCTCTCGTTGAAGCGAAAGTTGTTGACCGATCCGGTAATTCGACCGTTCTCGATGGCGTACACGCCATCTCTGGTCAGTCCGGTGAGAAGCAGTGAAGTCGGATCGACCTCGCGGATGTACCAGAGCGTCGTCAACAACAGTCCGCGCTCGGTACTTGCCACCATCTCGTCCAGACCTACGCCCGTGCCGCCCGCCATGACGAGATTCTCGCCCGGCACGGCGACGGGTGTTCGGTATGTCTCGGCAGACGCGCGGGGGTAAGCCAGAGCAGAGACCGCTCCGTCGCGCACCCAATCGACACGCTCGATGTTCATGCCGTTGTCGAACACCGATACCGAGTCGCTGGACGAACCCGCAACCACGAACGGCGCGTACTCGAGACCGCGTTCTGTCGGATCCGAGTACAACGTGAGCGGCAGGGCCGTGAGCTTCTCGCCTACTCGAGTTCCGCCGGGACCCGACAGCGCAGTCCGACCTTCCTGTGCGCCGCGGCCTTCCATGGTCCACATCAGGTAGATCATGAGATCGGCCACGGCCGACGGAGGAAGAAGCGTCTCGTACCGGCCGGCCGGCATCTCGACGGTGTTCTGCGCCCAGCCGAGTCGGGTGGACAGCTCGTCCAACATGCTTTCGGCGGTCACATCCCGGAAGTCCGTGGTGCTCGTACCGACCCAGGCACTGGCCCCGGATCGTTTGCCGTTGATCTCGACCGAGCCGGTGGGCTGCGTGAACGTGCGACGCAGGCCGGTCGAGGTGCCGAGCCAGATGTTGTCGACCCGGTGCTGGGCAAACCCGTACAGCGAGTCCCGGCCGTCGAACCCGACATTCAATTCCGTTGCGAGCGAGCCGAACACGTCGATCGACGTGTGTTGTGCGCGGCGGTCCCAGTCCTGCGAATCCGCGGCCGACCCTGCCGGCAGCAGTGCCATCGCGTCGTCGGCGGGCTCTGCCGATCGCGCTGCCGCTTCGCTCGCCCGAACCACGGCTTCGATGCCCTCCGGATCCACGCTGGTCGACGACACGGTACCCACTCGAACGGTCGTTCCGCCGGCTCCACTCCTGGCCCGAACGGTCGTTCCGCCGGCTCCACTCCTGGCCCGCGCGGAAGTCGAGTCTCGCACGATGGAGACCACCTCCCAGCGGCGCGAGGTTGCGATTCCGTTGGTGGTCATGGAGTTTCCGGCCCACCGAAGCGTCGCGTCGCTCGAATCGGTGACGATGACGATCGTATCGTCGACGCTCGCGCACGCGAGGGCGCGCTCGATCACGTCCTGTGCGGCGATCATCGCCCTGCCTCCGATCGGGTGTTGAGGACGTTCACGCCGCGAAACAGCGCTGGTGGACAGCCGTGACTGACGGCGGCGACCTGCCCGGGCTGAGCCTTGCCGCAGTTGAAGGCACCGCCGAGCCGCCAGGTGGACGGTCCGCCGAGCATCTCCATCGAGCCCCAGAATTCGGTGGTCGTCGCCTGGTACGCGACATCGCGCACCTGTCCGTCGAGCTTGCCGTCGCGAATGCGGTAGAAGCGCTGACCGGTGAACTGGAAGTTGTACCGCTGCATGTCTATAGACCAGGATTTGTCGCCGACGACGTAGATGCCGTCTTCCACCGCACCGATGAGGTCGGCAGTCGTTCGATCGGTGTCCGGGTCCGGCTGCAACGACACATTGGCCATTCGCTGGATCGGAACGTGATGGGCAGAATCTGCGTACGCGCACCCGTTGGACCTCTCCAGGCCCAGCCGGGGTGCGAATACACGATCGAGTTGATATCCGACCAAGGTGCCGTCGCGAACCAGGTCCCATTTCTGCGACGCCACTCCGTCGTCGTCCCAGCCGATGCTGGCCAGCCCGTTGGTCTCGGTTCGGTCGGCGGTGACATGCATGATGGGCGAGCCGTAACGCAACGTGCCCAACTGGTCCGGCGTCGCGAAGGAGGTGCCGGCGTACGCCGCCTCGTAGCCGATGGCACGGTCGTATTCTGTTGCGTGGCCGATGGATTCGTGAATGGTCAACCACAGGTTGGTCGGGTCGATCACGAGGTCGGTCGGTCCCGCCACCACGGTCGGCGCCTTCACCTTCTCTGCCAGCCACTCGGGAATTCGAGCCAATTCGTCGGCCCAGTCCCACGTGCTGTGCTCGCCCAGGTATTCCCAACCTCGTCCTACGGGTGGCGCGAGGGTGCGCATGGTGTCGAATGCGCCGACGGATCGGTCGACGGTCGTTGCCTCGAACTGTGGATGTAGTCGTACCCGCTGTTGAGTGATGCTGCTGCCGGCGAGATCGGCGTAGAACGACTGTTCCTTGACCTGAAGGACCGAGGCAGTGACGTGGTCGACGCCGTCGGACGCGGCCAGCCGTGACGAGTACTCCGCCAGCAGTGCCACCTTCTCGGCGGTGGGTACCTGGAACGGGTCGATGTCGTACTCCGACACCCACGATGCGTCGAAATAGACCGGCTCGGAAGCGAGTTCGACGCGCTCGCGATTGAGCGAACGTAACGCCGTCGCCACCTCCACTGCTTTGCGGGCCGTCTCGGCGGCTGCGTCGGTGCCGAGTTCGGCGTGCGACGCAAACCCCCACGTGCCGTCGACCACCACCCGCACGGCGAGACCGATGTCGCCCGCGTCGACCACAGCGCGAACCGAACCGTCGCGCAGCGATATCGACTGCGTCGTCAGACGTTGGACCCGCACATCGGCGTGAGTGGCTCCGGCCGATCGCGCTGTGCTCAGGGCCGCATCCGCGAGGTCCCGCAGGGGCAGAGCGAGGAAGTCTGCGTCGACCGACCGATCCGATTGTCTCGTCACCGCACAGACGCTAGTCGAACCGACCGACGCTATCCGAACTTCTGCCGCTAGCCGAACTGCTGCCGCTAGCCGAACTGCTGCCAGCCCAGTCGGATGACCATTCCGACCACGACGACGAGCAGGACGATTCTGACGAACCCGGCTCCTCTGGCGACCGCCGTTCTGGATCCCAGGACCGCCCCGACAACATTGCAGACCGCCATGGCTGCTCCGAGTTGCCAGTACACACTTCCGGTGACGGCGAAGAACGTCAGAGCCCCGACGTTGGATCCGACGTTGATCACCTTGGCCATCGCGGCACTGCGAACGAACTCCGTTCCGAGCATCGTGGCGAACACGATGATGAGAAAGGTGCCCGTCCCGGGCCCGAGGATGCCGTCGTAGAAGCCGATGGCCGCGGCCGCGAGGCCGATGACGATCAGAACCTTGCGATGCGTCGGCGGGGACGACGCCACCGTCAGCCCGATGGTCGGGCGGCACGTCACGAGCACTGCCACGCCGACGAGAACGACCATGATGAGCGGGATGAACAACTCGCGGTCGATCAACGAGACTGCCGCAGCACCGGCTGCCGACGTCACCGCTGCGAGAACGCCGGCAGGAACCAGTACCGCCCAGTTCAGCGAGACCTTTCGAGCAAAGGTGACGACCGCGGCGACGGTACCGAACACTGCGGTCGCCTTGTTGGTCGCCAGCGCCGCCTGCTGCGTCAGTTGCGGTGCCACGAGCAGGATTGCGGGCAGCAAGATCAGGCCGCCTCCACCGACGACCGCGTCGACCCAACCCGCGGTTGTCGCAGCCACCATCAGCAGTGCCCAGTCCGCAGCAGTCATACGGCAAACTCAATCACATGCGTCGTTTCAGCCTGTGGCTCCGTGGGCAGCCGTTCGTGGCCGATGCATTGTTGGCCGCAGGATTGTTCGTCGTCGAAATGATGGTGTTCGTCAGTTCGGCCGACGGGCTGAACGGACTGTTGTTTCTGGTGTTCTCGGTCGTACTGTCGGTACCGGTTGCGTGGCGGCGACGCTACCCCCGGTCGATTGCCGCATTCGCTCTCGCGGCGACGGCCGTCTGCGACGTGGCGGGCAGCATGGCTGGGGACGCCGTCAACAATCACCCGGCGACGTTGGCCCTGCCGATCATGCTGTACACCCTCGTGGCATACGTGGGACGAGTTCAGGGTGCCGTCTATGCCATCGCGCTCGCCGTGTATTCCGTCGCGTCGATGCTGCTGTTCGAGCAGCCGATCTTCACGACACTGCTGTTCGGTGCGCTGCTCTACGCGCTGTCCTGGCTCGCGGCCGAGTTTCTCGGTGCGCGGCGGGCATACGACGAGGCGACGCAGGCCCGGCTCGTGGTCGCGGAGTACGACCGAGACCGCCGGGCGGACGAGGCCGTGATCGCAGAACGCACGCGCATCGCGCGTGAACTGCACGACGTCATCGCCCATAGCGTCAGTGTGATGGTCGTTCAGGCGGACGGTGCCTCGTACGCCATTCGGCGCAATCCCGAGCGCGCGGAGCAGGCTGTCGCCAACATTTCCGCGACCGGTCGGCTCGCGTTGACCGAGTTGCGCCGTACCGTCGCGCTGCTGCGCACCTCCCCGGATTCGGACGACATGCCCCAGTACGGCACCGCCGGCCTCGCCCGGGTGGTCGAGATGATCGGCCGCGCTGGGCTGAACGTCGAGCTCGAGCAGACCGGGAACCTCGATGACATCAGTCCGGCGATCAGCCTGGGCGTACACCGGCTGGTACAAGAATCGCTGACCAACGTTCTACGGCACGCCGGCCACGCCCCCCGCGCCGTCGTCAAGGTGGTCCGAGAAGAACACGCGGTCACCATCGAGATTTCCGACAACGGAACGAGCACCGCCACGGTTCCGGCGGTCGACGGCGGCGGACACGGGTTGCTCGGGATGCGAGAGCGTGTCGCCGTGCTGCAGGGCACTCTGCACGCCGGTCGCACGGCGCACGGGAACTGGGTCGTGCGCGCGACGCTGCCGATCGACTGAGGGCTGGGTGCTTTTTACAGCTAGGTTGGGTCGGTGCCGATCACCGTTGTCGTCGTGGACGATCAGGAACTGATGCGCATGGGATTGCACATGGTGCTCGAGGCCCAAGAGGACATCGAGGTGGTCGGTGAGGCATCCGACGGTGCCGGTGCCATCGAGGCGGTGGGCAGACTGGCACCGGCTGTGGTGCTGATGGACGTCCGTATGCCCGGCATCGACGGCGTTGCCGCGACCCGCACCATCACCGAATCGGGTTCCGAGGCGAAGGTTCTGGTGATGACGACCTTCGACCTCGACGAGCACGTTCTGGGCGCACTCCGGGCGGGGGCGAGTGGATTTCTGCTCAAGGACACGCCTCCCGAGGCACTGGTGTCCGCGATACGCAGCGTGGCCGCAGGCGATGCCGTCGTGTCGCCGAAGGTCACCAAACGGTTGCTCGCGCGGTTCGTCGATCAGACCACCTCCACCACGGACGCCTCGATTCTCGACACTCTCACCGGACGTGAACGAGAGGTGCTCGTGCACCTTGCGACCGGCTTGTCCAACGCCGAAATTGCGGCCGCTCTGCACCTGTCCGAGGCGACGATCAAGACCCACATCGGCCGAATTCTGACCAAGCTGGGGGTCCGCGACCGCGTCCAGGCCGTCGTCGTTGCGTACGAGACCGGCCTCGTTCGGCCCGGTTCCTGAGCATTTCCCGGCAAATCGCGAGCATCGGGAGCGAATTCGATGCACCGCGCGTTGTACGGGTGAAGCGAAGAAAGGACCGTCATGCTCGCTCTGTTCGTTCTCTACGTAGTCGTCGAGGTTGCTGCGCTGGTCGCCGTGGGTAGTGCTCTCGGTGTGCTTTGGACCGTCGTGCTGCTGATCGGCGGATCGCTGATCGGCTCACTGCTGGTGCGGTCGCAGGGTAGGCGCGTGCTGGATGGTCTACGGAGAGCGTCGCGAGGTGAGCGCTCTGCCGGCGGCGCGGTCGCCGACGGTGCCTTGTTCGCGGCGGGGTCCGTCGCGATGTTCGTCCCGGGGCTGGTGACCACGGTGATCGGCTTGCTGCTGCTGATCCCGCCGACCCGGTGGCTGTTGCGGCCGGCGGTGGTGTGGGGGGCAGCGCGCTGGCTACCGCAGGTTGCCACGGCGACGCAGCGTATGCGCCCCACCGTCATAGACGGCGAGATCGTCGTCGACCGCGCCGCACCCGCCGACTCGGCGTCGTCGGCGGCGGGTTCGACCCCCGTCCTGGAAGGTCAGGTGATCGAGGTCGACCGCGCGGACCGGCCGGCCGGTGATTTCCGGAAGCCGCACCGGTAGGGGCACACTGGTCGTTCGTGACCACCGAATTGTTCTGCGGCGGACGGATCTACAGTCCGATGGCTCCCGACGCCACCGCCATGGCCGTGACCGATGGAATCGTCAGCTGGATCGGCGAGGATCGCACGGGCCGAGCGTTGCATCCTGGCGTTCCCGTCACCGACCTTGCCGGCTCGTTCGTAGCCCCGGCGTTCGTCGATACGCATGTGCACGTCACCGATCTGGGGTTGTCTCTGATCGGACTCGATCTGTCGCAGTGCCGATCCCTCGACGACTGCATGCGCGCACTCGCGTCGTACGCAGCCGAGACCTCGGACGTGCTCGTCTGGGGACACGGCTGGGACGAGTCCGAATGGACCGATCACCGTTCCCCGACGACGGCCGATCTCGATGCAGCTGCGCCGGGCCGTCCGGTGTATCTCACGCGTGTCGACTCGCACTCGGCAGCCGTGTCGACCTCGTTGCGCGCCGCTGCGCCGGGTATCGACGCCGCCGCGGGGTTCTCGCCGCAGTCCCCGCTGACGGCCGACGCACATCACCTCGCGCGGCTGGCAGCGCGGTCGATGATGACCACCGAGACCAGGAGCCGTGCCCGCACGGCGGCGCTCGACCACGCCGCACGTCAGGGCATCGTTGCCGTGCACGAGTGCGGGGGCCCGATCGTGTCGGGAATACACGACTTCCGTGACCTGATGGCAACCGAGCACGGGGTGGACGTGCGCGGCTACTGGGGCGAACTGGTCGACACACCCGAGCGAGCGCAGCAGGTACTCGTCGACACCGGGGCGCACGGCCTGGCCGGCGACATTTTCGTCGATGGATCGCTGGGATCGCGAACCGCCTGGCTGTCGTCACCCTATGCCGATGGCCCCGGTACGGGAATGTCCTACCTGGACGTGGATGCGATCACCGCCCACATCTCTTCGTGCACTTCGGCCGGAATCCAGGCCGGGTTCCACGTCATCGGAGACGCCGCGGTCACAGCCGTCGTGACTGCCCTGGCCCGGGTGGTGGGCGAGCTCGGGACAACCGCTGTCGCCGCGTGTGGCCACCGGCTCGAACATCTGTCGATGGTGACACCGGAACAGTCCGATCTGCTGGCCGCATGGGGTGTCATCGCCAGCATGCAGCCTGCGTTCGATGCACTGTGGGGCGGGCCGGACGGACTGTACGCAACACGGCTCGGTGCCGAACGCGGTACTGCTCTCCACCCGTTGGCTCGGCTGGCCTCGGCCGGCGTCGCGCTCGCTTTCGGATCCGATGCGCCGGTCACTCGTCTCGATCCGTGGGCGACGACGAGAGCGGCCGTCAACCACCGCACGCCGGGCAGTGCCATCTCACCCCGGGCCGCGTTCTCGGCCGCCACACGAGGAGCGTGGCGCGCCGGCGGAGTCCGGGACGGCTTGGCCGGCACGCTGGTGCCGGGTGCACCGGCGTCGTTCGCAGTGTGGGATGTCGACGAGCTCGTAGTTCGGGCACCCAAGGACAGCGTCCAACGGTGGTCGACCGACCCGCGTGCCGGGGTTGCACCGTTGCCCAGCCTGAACGAGTCGGACGCGAGCCCGACATGTTCGATGACCGTGCATCGCGGCAAGGTCATCCATGATCAGCGATAGCGCGCACACGACGACATCGTCGACGGGCGACCGTATGCGGGGCATCGTCGTGTCGACCCTGCTGTCGGTCGGTGCCGGTGTCCTGATCTTCGGCAGCTTCCCGCCGCGAACTCTGTGGTTCCTGGCACCGCTGGGTATTGCGGTCCTCGCCCTGGTACTGACCGGCTTCGGCGGCCGAAAATCGGTGTCCCTCAAAGCCGGGTTCGGTTATGGCTACCTCGCCGGAATCGGATTCTTCGTTCCGCTGCTCCCGTGGATCGGGGTGTACGTAGGGCCTATGCCGTGGCTGGCGTTGGCTGCGGCCGAGTCCGTCTTCGTGGGGCTGTTCGGGGTACTCGCCGTGGTCGCAGCGAGAAGCGCCTGGTGGCCACTGTCTATTCCGTTGGCGTGGAGTCTGACCGAATGGCTGCGGTCGAGTGTTCCGTTCGGCGGCTTCCCGTGGGGCCGGTTGGCGTTCGGGCAACCCGAGGGCTGGTTGCTGCCCTTGGCGAGCGTGGGAGGCGCGCCGCTGCTCACCTTCGGGGTGGCGCTGACCGGGACCGGCCTGGCCGCGCTGGTTCTTGTCGGCTTGCGACGGGACGGTGTGCGACGGGGCGGTGTGCGATCCTTCGTCGCTCCCGTGGCCGCCGCGACGGTCGCGTCCATCGTGGCGCTGGCCCTGATTCCGACTCTGCACACCAACGAGTCCGAGGACGGCGAACGCACGGTCACCGTCGCTGCTGTGCAAGGAAGCGTTCCGCGTCTGGGTCTGGATTTCAATGCACAGCGTCGAGCCGTTCTGGACAATCACGTCCGGGAAACCATGACGCTGGCCACCGATGTCGAGGCCGGCCGACAACCAGCGCCCGATCTCGTCGTGTGGCCGGAGAACGCGTCCGATATCGATCCGTTACGTAATCCGGACGCTGCGACTCTCATCACACAGGCATCGGTTGCGGTCGGTGCGCCGATTCTCGTGGGCACGGTGCTCGTCAACGCCGATCGCACGAATTTCAACTCCGTCATCGCGTGGAACGGTAGCGACGGTCCCGGCGAGCGGCACGACAAGAAGATAATTCAACCGTTCGGCGAATACTTGCCGTACCGAAGCTTTTTTCGGCTGTTCTCCGAATATGCCGACCGGGCGGGATATTTCGTACCGGGTAGCGGAGACGGGGTGGTGCACGCCGCAGGAATAGCCGCAGGAATAGCGACGTGCTACGAGGTTGCATTCGATCGCGCCCTCCAACAATCGGTTCGGTCCGGCGCGGAATTCATTGCCATTCCGACCAACAACGCGACTTTCGGTGACACCGAGATGACCTACCAGCAGCTGGCGATGTCGAGAGTGCGGGCAGTCGAGCACGGAAGGACTGTCGTAGTGGCGGCGACGAGTGGCGTCAGCGCAGTCGTCTCGCCCGACGGGGACGTGCTGCAGGACACTCCACTGTTCACCCCCGACGTGCTCGTCTCGAGTGTCGCACTGCGTCGAACGCAGACCGTCGCCACCCGGTTGGGATTCGGATCGGAACTGATCCTGTGCCTGTCTGCCGTCGGCCTGCTCGGTGCGACCCTGTTGAACGGGCGTCGCAGGTCCGCGACATAAACAAACGCGAAGTTGGTATACACCCTGATTTCCGGTGTTCTATCCGGATAAGAATTCGGCACAGGCCGTCCCTCATGCCGGAAAGTCATTCGATCGATCGAATAGCGCACGTCCGAGTGGCGGTCGAGGTCACTTCTGTAACAGGGTGAAGGGGGTGGTCGATGCTTCTTATGACTACTGCACAAAAGGGTGTTGCCAATGTTGTATCTTTGGAAGCCGTCGAAGGTGTTGGAGGCTGGTTTTCGGGTAGTGGCTCGAGTGGAGCCGAGCGAAGGCGCACCCGTCGTACGTCGGAGATGAATCGAGTGTGGACGCAGGTGCCAATTCTAGGTCTCGCACCTGGCCGGGGAGGGGAAGTTCGTGTCGCAGGCGACGTCGAGTTCGGTGCCCGATACCCGTCGGTACCGTGAAGTAGTGGTTCGGTCCATGCACTGAAACAGGACTCATCCCTGTTTCCATCCGCTGGGGGCCGCGCGACGAACCAATACGAGCCCCATTCAAGCCGTCGAACGTGCCTGAACCGACACGAACGCAGACCAGAACGGACATCAGAATTGCTCAATCGCGCGCACAAGCCGCCGCGGCTCGACACCCCGAACCGGACCGCAAGCTCCGAATCGATGATTCCGGCGTCGAACTTCGCCGCCGCGACCGTGCCGCCGAAAGGCAAGTGAATGCGCGCAACGACCACCGGTGGGTCACAGACGCCCCCCACCGGCTCCGGCTTCGAGAACGGCTTCCCACTCTCGTCCGCCCAGCGCGGAATGTGGTTTGCTCAGCAACTCGCCCCTGATGTCGCAGTCTGTATCGCCCAGTACGTGGACCTGCGGGGGAACCTCGACGTAGCGGTCCTCCAAGAGGCGTCGGCTCGGGCGGGTCACGAGTTCCAATCCGCCTACCTCCGTTTGGCCGAGGTCGACGGAGAGGCCGTTCAGCTGGTCGATCATTCGATCGACCAATCCGTGCATTATCTGGACCTTCGCGGCGAAGACGATCCGATGTCCTCGGCGCTGCAATGGATCGACCACAACTACGTACAGCCGGTCGACATGGAGAACGATCCGCTGGTCGAGAGTTGGATCCTTCAGGTCGAGGACGAACGCAACCTCTGGTACAGCAAGATCCACCACGTAGCCCTCGACGGTTACGGTGCCATGACCCTCGTCAATCGGACCGCAGCTCTGTACACGGCTGCGGTCGAGCGCTCGGAGCCCGAGCCCAACAAGGCTGCCGAACTTCGCCGCCTGTACGAGCTCGATCAGGAGTACCGGACTTCGACACGTTTCGAGTCCGACAAGGAGTACTGGGTTGCCCGCGCTGCCGGCATCCACGACGGGGCGTCTCTGTCGAACACGGACGGTCGCACGATTGCCGCCAGTAAGTTGCGCAGCATCGCGCTGCCCGAGGACGTCGTCGCGGCGCTCGAGGATTCCGATTCCACCAAGGGCGGTACCTCGGCCGCGGTATTCATCGCCGCATTCGGCTGCTACCTCTCGCGGATGACCGGTCGAGAAAACGTACTGGTGAACATTCCGGTGTCCGCCCGAACCACCGCGTTGCTTCGCCGCTCCGGCGGAATGCTGGTCAACGTCGCCCCGATTCCGATGCACGTGCGCGAGGACGCCACCGTCGGTGAACTGGTACAGCAGGTCCAGCTGGAACTGATGGGCGCCCTGCGTCATCAGCGCTTCAGCATCGAGGACATTCGGCGCGAGCTCGCGGCCTCGGGCAGCGAGAAGCAGCTCACCGGACCGATGGTCAACATGATGCTGTTCCACCAGCAGATCAACCTCGGTTCGATCGTCGGCGAATTCAATATCGTCACCTCCGGGCCGGTTGAGGACCTTCTCGTCAATGTCTACCAGAGTGGTTCTCCTGCAAAAACTTTCGTCGACTTCAGGGCCAACCCCAATCGCTACGATGACGACGACCTCACGGCCCATCACGCGAGTTTCGTCGACATGGCGCACGCGTTCATCGCGGCCGGGCCCGACGTCGTTGTTGCCGACATACATCCGGACAGTGCGCGCGAGGGCGCTCGACGCCGACGAGTAACCGCACAGCTCGCTTACTGGACGGATCGACTCGCCGATTCGCCCGACCTGATCAGCATTCCCAGCGATCACACCCGGCCGTCACGCATCGGCCACGTTCGCGAATCGCACCGGGTGACCCTGACTTCCGAGTCCTGGGCAGCGGTCGAACAACTGGCCGCCGACCGCGAGACCACACCGTTCGTCGTGTTCGAGTCTGTTCTGGCCGTTCTTCTCTCGCGGCTGGCCAGTACCGACGACGTCTCCATAGCCGTACCCGCCACCAGCGGCGAAACCGTCGTTCTGCGGACAAACCCCGACGGGCGGCAGTCTTTCGGCGATTTCGTTGCTGCGTCCGCAATCGACTTCGACGCAGCACTCGCACACGGTGATGTGTCGTTCGACGACGTCGTCGATGCCCTCGGTCTGTCCCGCTCCGGCTCGCACAGCCCGTTGGCTCAGGTAGCGCTTCGATTCGGTGCCGCGACTCTGCCGCACGACGGAACGGACATGGACCTCGTCGTCACGGTGAACGAGTCCGATTCGGTGGGGGTCGTTTTCGATTACGCCACAGAACTGTTCGACGCCGTGAGCATGTCGCAGTTCGGTCGTCGGGTGGTGCGCATTCTGGACTCGCTCACGAGTGCACCCGAGCAGCTGATCGGTGACGTGGACATATTGTCCACGGCCGAGCGCGCTCGATTGGCTCCGGTTCGTGGTCCGCGTTCTGTGGTGGGTGTGGTGTTGCCGGAGTTGTTGGCTGGTGCTGTGGGTGTTGCCGGTGTCGGTGGTGTTGCGGTGGTGTCGGGTTCGCGGGTGCTTTCGTATGGTGAGTTGGATGCGGCGTCGTCGCGGTTGGCGCGGATGTTGATGTCGTGTGGTGTGGGTCCGGGGTCGTTCGTGGCGTTGGCGTTGTCGCGGTCGGTGGAGTCTGTGGTGGCGGTGTGGGCGGTGGCGAAGGCCGGTGGTGCGTTCTTGCCGGTGGATCCGAATTATCCGGTGGATCGGATCGAGCACATGTTGGTCGATTCGGGTGCTGTGGTGGGTGTGACGTTGGGTGCTCATGTGGGTGCGGTGTCGGGTGTGGGTGGGGTGTCGTGGGTGGTTCTCGATGATCCGGATGTGGTGGCGGATCTGGCGTTTCGGTCGGCTGCTCCGGTGTTGGGGGTGGAGCGTTCGGGTGTGTTGCGGCTCGATGATGCGGCGTATCTGATTTATACGTCGGGGTCGACGGGTGTGCCCAAGGGTGTGGTGGTCACTCATCGTGGTGTGGGGAACTTGGCTGCGGAGGAGCGGGTTCGGTTCGGTGTGGGTCCGTCGTCTCGGGTGTTGGCGTTTGCGTCGCCGAGTTTCGATGCGTCGATTCTCGAGTTCGTGTTGGCGTTTTCGGGTGGGGCGACGATGGTGATCGCTCCGCCGTTGGTGTTCGGTGGGGTGGAGTTGGCGTCGTTGCTCGCCGAGGAGCGGGTCTCGCATGCGTTCGTGACGCCGGCGGCGTTGGCGTCGGTGGATCCGGTGGGGCTCGAGTGTGTGGAGGTCGTGGTCACCGGTGGTGATGTGTGTGCGCCGGAGTTGGTGGCGCGGTGGGCGCCGGGTCGGCGGATGTTCAATGCGTACGGTCCGACGGAGGCGACGATCTTTTCGTCGATTTCGTCTGCGTTGGTGGTGGGGGAGTCTGTTGATATCGGTTCTCCGACTATCGGTTTCGCGGAGGTGGTGTTGGATGCGCGGTTGAATCCGGTGCCTGTCGGTGTGGTGGGTGAGTTGTATCTGGCGGGTCCGGCGTTGGCTCGTGGGTATCACGCGCGGTTGGGTTTGACGGCGGATCGGTTCGTGGCGAATCCGTTCGGTGGTGCGGGTTCGCGGATGTATCGCACCGGTGATGTGGTGCGGTGGAATGCCTCGGGTGCGTTGGAGTATGTGGGGCGTAGCGATTTTCAGGTGAAGGTGCGTGGTTTCCGGATCGAGTTGGGTGAGATCGATTCGGTGTTGGCGGCGGTGCCGGGTGTCGATTTCGTGGTCACCATCGGGCGTGACAATCAGGCCGGGGCGACGGTGTTGGTGTCGTATGTGTTGCCGGTGGCGGGGACGGTCCTCGATGCTGCGGTGTTGCGGGAGCATGTGGGGTCGGTGTTGCCGGCGCACATGGTGCCCTCGGCGTTGGTGATGCTCGAGTCGATTCCGTTGACTCCGGCAGGCAAACTCGACCGCAACGCACTCCCCGAACCGGAGCTGGGATCGCAGGGTGCGTTCGAGGAGGCGCAGACCCAGTACGAAGCCGCCGTGGCAGCGGTGTTCTGCGACGTTCTCGAGGTCGATCGCGTCGGTGTGACCGACAGCTTCTTCGATCTCGGCGGAAACTCCCTGGTGGCAACCCGTCTGATCGCGAGAACCAACTCTGCCCTCGGAACCGACCTGAAAGTTCTCGATCTGTTCGAGGCACCGACGGTTCGAGCCCTGGCCGATCGAGCAGAGTCGAAGGGTGCCTCGTTGCACCGCCGGCCGGCACTCGTTCCGGTCGAACGACCCGAGTCCGTTCCGCTCTCGCTCGCACAGCAGCGCATGTGGTTCATCAACCAGTTCGATGTCGCGTCTCCCGCGTACAACATTCCGCTCACCGTCCGATTGACGGGTTCCTTGGACGTTTCTGCGATGTCCGCGGCAATCGGCGACGTTCTGTCGCGTCACGAATCTCTGCGCACGGTGTTTCCCACGGTGGGCGACCTGCCGAACCAGGTCATCGCCGCGATCGAGGACGTCACCGGCCCCAACCTTCCCCTCGACATCGTGGAGGTCGACGACGAGTCGGTCGACGCGCTCGTCCGCGCCTCGGCCACAACCGGATTCGACGTCACGGTCGACCTTCCCTTCCGGGCGGTGCTCTACCGAACCGGCACAGAGACCTTCGTACTCGCCATCGTCGTCCACCACATCGCTGCGGACGGTGCATCGATGGCACCGCTGGCCCGTGACGTCATGGTCGCCTACGGAGCCCGGTCGGCGGGATCGGCTCCGACGTGGGAGCCCCTGGCCGTGCAGTACGCGGATTTCGCCCTGTGGCAACACACCGTCCTCGGCGACGAGAACGACCCCACCTCCGTCGCTGCGCAGCAGATCGAATTCTGGCAGTCTGCATTGGCGGATCTGCCCGACGTGCTTCCCATGCCGCTGGATCGACCACGGCCCATTCGGCAGTCGATGCGTGGCAGTGTCACCTCGTTCACGATTCCTGCCGATGTCGCAGCTCGGTTGTCCTCGG
Source organism: Rhodococcus sp. NPDC078407 (assembly GCF_044542515.1). Lineage (NCBI taxonomy): Bacteria > Bacillati > Actinomycetota > Actinomycetes > Mycobacteriales > Nocardiaceae > Rhodococcus > Rhodococcus sp. NPDC078407. Next base: position 231,730 of record NZ_JBITUQ010000003.1, read on the forward strand.
TTGCGGCGCAACACGAGTCGACGCTGTTCATGGTCGTCCATTCCGCACTCGCCTTGCTGCTCGCGCGGTTGAGCGGCACCCGTGACATCGCTATCGGCACCCCGATCGCCGGTCGTGGCGACGCCGCTCTCGATGATCTCATCGGCATGTTCGTCGGTACTCTCGTGCTGCGGACACAAGTCGAGCCACACGCCACGTTCGCCGACCTGTTGGCCTCTACCCGCCGCGCCGACCTCGCTGCCTTCGACAACACCGACATCCCGTTCGAGCGACTCGTCGACGTACTCGATCCTGCGAGATCCACCGATCATTCACCGCTGTTCCAGGTACTGCTGGAATTCCAGAACAACACCGCTGCCACGCTGACGCTGCCGGATCTCACGGTCGAGTTCGAAGAAATCAGCACGGACACAGCGAAATTCGATCTGCAGCTTCGTGTCGACGAAAGCCACGTGGACGAGTCCGGAGCATTGTCCGCTGCGTTCACCTACGCCACGGATCTGTTCGATCCCGACACCATCGACCGGTTCGTGGACCGTTTCCTGCTCATCATCTCCACCATCGGCACGTCGACGGACATGCGAACCGGCGACATCGACATCCTCTCCGCGGCGGAACGTGAGCTGGTGCTGTTCGAGTGGAACGACACCGCTCGACAGATCGAGTCGTCGTCGGTCCAGCAGAAGCCTGCCGGCCGGACCGGCGTGACGCTGAGCAGCTTGTTCGACAGGCAGGTGCTCCTCAATCCTTACTCGACCGCGTTGGTGTTCGAGGACGAGCACCTGACGTATCTCGAGCTGGACGAACGCGCCAACCAGCTCGCTCGGCACCTCATCGATCTCGGTGTCGGACCGGAATCCCACGTCGGCCTGGCGATGCGACGATCGATCGACCTGCTCGTCGGCATGTATGCCATCGTCAAAGCCGGTGGTGCCTATGTACCGATAGACCCGGACCATCCGGTCGAACGGTCGTCCTACGTGTTGTCGAGCGCGCAACCGGTGTGCATCCTGACCACGAGCCGCGACTGGATCGACATCTCGGTGGCAACTCCCGTGCTCGCCGTCGATCTGTTGGACGTGTCCGATCGCGATCATTCCTCGGTCACCGATGCCGACCGGTTGGGAAGCCTGAACGGCTCGAACACCGCCTACGTGATCTACACCTCCGGTTCCACCGGGCGGCCCAAGGGCGTGGCAGTCACGCACTCCGCCATAGTGAACCGCCTGCTGTGGATGCAACACGAGTATCGCCTCGAGCCCGCGGACACCGTTCTTCAGAAGACGCCGGCCACCTTCGACGTCTCGGTGTGGGAATTCTTCTGGCCGCTCCAGGTGGGTGCCAAGCTGGTGGTGGCAGAACCGGACGGACACCGCGATCCCGCGTACCTCTCCCGCGTCATTGCAGAAGAGCACGTCACGACCCTGCACTTCGTACCGTCGATGCTCGCTGTGTTCGCGGCCGGTGCCCGAGCTGCGGAGTGCGCATCGCTGCGGCTCGTCTTCTGCAGTGGTGAGGCACTTCCGCCGGCGACCGCAGCACAGTTCGCTCAGTTCTCGCTCGCGGAGCTACACAATCTCTACGGTCCGACCGAAGCAGCAGTCGACGTCAGCTACTACCACGTCACCGGCGCGGACCCGGTGTCCATTCCCATCGGCTCTCCGGTGTGGAACACCCGGTTGTACGTGCTCGACGCCTCGCTGCGGCCGGCACCTATCGGGGCTCCGGGCGAGCTGTATCTCGCCGGCGTGCAGTTGGCACGCGGCTACGTGGGCCGGGGTGATCTGACGGCAGATCGCTTCGTCGCGGACCCGTTCGGAGAACCGGGTGACCGGTTGTACCGCACCGGCGATCTGGTTCGCTGGCGCGCCGACGGTGAGCTCGAGTACATCGGGCGTACCGATTTCCAGGTCAAGTTGCGCGGGCTGCGCATCGAGCTGCCCGAGATCGAAGCTGTGCTCCTGCGGTCCGGGTCGGTCGCCCAAGCGATCGCTCTGGTGCACAAGGACCCGAACACCGGTGAGACGCTGGTTGCGTACGTGGTGGGCACCGACGGTGCTGCCGTCGACTCTGCCGAATTGACGGCCGAGGCGGCGCGGAGACTTCCGGCATACATGGTGCCCTCCCATGTGGTGGTGCTCGATTCGCTCCCCGTCAACGCCAGCGGAAAACTCGATCGAAAGGCGCTGCCTGCGCCCGAGTTCACCGTCGCCGCATCGGAGTACGTCGGTCCGGAGAATCCCGTCGAAGAAATTGTCGCGGGGATTTTCGCCGACCTGCTCGGCACATCTCAGGTGGGCGTCACGTCGAGCTTCTTCGAGATCGGTGGCAACTCGCTCATAGCGATGCGTTTGGTCGCACGAGTCAACGCCGCACTCGGTAGCAACATCGGCATCAGGGATCTCTTCGACGCACCGACCGTGCGTGCCTTGTCCGCAGGCATCGACATCCGCGATCACGACGCCGAAGCCGTTCCGAGGCTGGTCCCGCAGGAACGCCCCGAGCTGGTACCGCTGTCGTTGGCGCAGCAACGCATGTGGTTCATCAATCAGTACGACACCACGTCCGCTGCCTACAACGTTGCGTTCGCGATGCGGCTGAGCGGTGTCCTCGATGTCGATGCGATGCACTCGGCCATCCGCGATGTACTGACCCGGCACGAGTCTCTCCGCACCATGTTCCCGTTGACCGACGACGGTCCTGTGCAGTCGATACTCGACGTGGCGTCGGCGTTGCCGGATCTGACTCCGATTCCTGCGGACGACGAGCGCCATGTGCACGAACTGATCGGCGATGTCGCCGGCTCGGGCTTCGATGTGGTGGCAGATGTTCCGTTGCGCGTCCGGCTGATCCGAGAGAGCCCGAACGAGCACGTGCTCGTCATGGTGGTGCACCACATCTCGTCCGACGGTTTCTCCAGTGCCCCGCTGGCCCGCGACCTGATGGTGGCGTACAGCGCCCGAGCCGCAGGACATGCGCCGAGCCAGGAACCGTTGCCGGTGCAGTACGCCGATTACGCACTGTGGCAGCGCCGGTACCTCGGCACCGAGTCCGATCCCGAGTCGCTGATGGCGCAGCAATCGACCTACTGGGTCGACACGCTGTCCGGCAGCCCCGAGGTTCTGCCCCTGCCCACCGATCGCCCCCGCCCGGCGGTGGCGTCGCTCCGCGGCGACTCGGTCTCGTTCGAGATCGATGCCGCCGTCCATGCTCGGCTCGCAACCGTTGCGGCCGAGCACAATTCGAGCTCGTTCATGATCGTGCACGCAGCTCTGGCCGTCCTTCTCGCGCGACTTTCCGGCACCGAGGACATCTCCGTCGGCACGCCGATCTCGGGTCGAGGAGATGCGGCGCTCGACGAGCTCGTCGGCATGTTCGTCAATACGCTCGTACTACGAACTCAGGTGCCGAGCTCCACTCGCTTCGAGGAACTGCTCTCGGACGTTCGTGCCACCGACCTTGCAGCGTTCACCCACTCGGACATCCCGTTCGAGCGAGTGGTCGATGCCGTCGATCCCGCGCGATCGACCGCACACGCGCCGTTGTTCCAGGTGATGCTCGAGTTCCAGCACACGGACCGACCGACCGTGACATTGCCCAGACTCTCGATCGAGGGCATCGAACTGCCGAACGACATCTCCAACTTCGACCTGCAGTTGACGGTCTCGGAAGAGTTCGACAAATCCGGTGCCCCCGCCGGCATCGGTGCCGGCTTCCGATACGCCACAGAACTGTTCGACGCCGACACCGTCCGCGTCTTGGCAGAGCGCCTCGTGCGAATCCTCGACGTGGTGACGACCGACCCGTCCGTCCGGATCGGCGATGTCGCCATCCTCTCGGACGACGAGTACGCCTCCTTGGCTCCGGTTCGTGGTCCGCGGTCTGTGGTGGGTGTGGTGTTGCCGGAGTTGTTGGCTGGTGCTGTGGGTGTTGCCGGTGTCGGTGGTGTTGCGGTGGTGTCGGGTTCGCGGGTGCTTTCGTATGGTGAGTTGGATGCGGCGTCGTCGCGGTTGGCGCGGATGTTGATGTCGTGTGGTGTGGGTCCGGGGTCGTTCGTGGCGTTGGCGTTGTCGCGGTCGGTGGAGTCTGTGGTGGCGGTGTGGGCGGTGGCGAAGGCCGGTGGTGCGTTCTTGCCGGTGGATCCGAATTATCCGGTGGATCGGATCGAGCACATGTTGGTCGATTCGGGTGCTGTGGTGGGTGTGACGTTGGGTGCTCATGTGGGTGCGGTGTCGGGTGTGGGTGGGGTGTCGTGGGTGGTTCTCGATGATCCGGATGTGGTGGCGGATCTGGCGTTTCGGTCGGCTGCTCCGGTGTTGGGGGTGGAGCGTTCGGGTGTGTTGCGGCTCGATGATGCGGCGTATCTGATTTATACGTCGGGGTCGACGGGTGTGCCCAAGGGTGTGGTGGTCACTCATCGTGGTGTGGGGAACTTGGCTGCGGAGGAGCGGGTTCGGTTCGGTGTGGGTCCGTCGTCTCGGGTGTTGGCGTTTGCGTCGCCGAGTTTCGATGCGTCGATTCTCGAGTTCGTGTTGGCGTTTTCGGGTGGGGCGACGATGGTGATCGCTCCGCCGTTGGTGTTCGGTGGGGTGGAGTTGGCGTCGTTGCTCGCCGAGGAGCGGGTCTCGCATGCGTTCGTGACGCCGGCGGCGTTGGCGTCGGTGGATCCGGTGGGGCTCGAGTGTGTGGAGGTCGTGGTCACCGGTGGTGATGTGTGTGCGCCGGAGTTGGTGGCGCGGTGGGCGCCGGGTCGGCGGATGTTCAATGCGTACGGTCCGACGGAGGCGACGATCTTTTCGTCGATTTCGTCTGCGTTGGTGGTGGGGGAGTCTGTTGATATCGGTTCTCCGACTATCGGTTTCGCGGAGGTGGTGTTGGATGCGCGGTTGAATCCGGTGCCTGGCGGTGTGGTGGGTGTGTTGTATCTGGCGGGTCCGGCGTTGGCTCGTGGGTATCACGCGCGGTTGGGTTTGACGGCGGATCGGTTCGTGGCGAATCCGTTCGGTGGTGCGGGTTCGCGGATGTATCGCACCGGTGATGTGGTGCGGTGGAATGCCTCGGGTGCGTTGGAGTATGTGGGGCGTAGCGATTTTCAGGTGAAGGTGCGTGGTTTCCGGATCGAGTTGGGTGAGATCGATTCGGTGTTGGCGGCGGTGCCGGGTGTCGATTTCGTGGTCACCATCGGGCGTGACAATCAGGCCGGGGCGACGGTGTTGGTGTCGTATGTGTTGCCGGTGGCGGGGACGGTCCTCGATGCTGCGGTGTTGCGGGAGCATGTGGGGTCGGTGTTGCCGGCGCACATGGTGCCCTCGGCGTTGGTGATGCTCGAGTCGATTCCGTTGACTCCGGCCGGCAAACTCGACCGCAACGCACTCCCCGAACCGGACTGGTCCGCCGAGGTCACCACGGGTGGCCGCGATGCCGAGAACGCGGTCGAGAAGACGCTGTCCGGATTGTTCGCCGAGGTCCTGCGACTGGACCACGTCGGCGTCGACGACTCGTTCTTCGCACTCGGCGGCGACAGCATCATGTCCATTCAATTGGTCTCGCGTGCAAAAGCGGCCGGTCTCGCTCTGTCGCCGCGAGATGTGTTCGAGCACAAGACAGTTGCTTCATTGGCCGAGGTAGTGGCAGCCGGCGCCGGAACCGCGGCGATCGTGCTCGAGGAACTGCCGGGCGGCGGTGTCGGAGACGTACCGCTGACCCCGATCGTGGCATGGATGCTCGATCGCACGTCGGTACTGGACAAGCACACCCAGACCGCTGTCCTGACGCTGCCGACGGACATCGAACTCGACGTTCTCGAGGCCACTGTCCAGACGGTTCTCGATCATCACGACATGCTCCGCGGAGTACTGCACCGCGGCGAGCACCCCGCGATGGAGGTTCTCCCCGTCGGTTCCGTGACGGCGCAGTCGGTGATACACCGAGTCTCGTCGACAACGGTCCACGGGTCGGATTTCTCGACTCAGGCCAAGTCGGAGGCGGCCGCAGCAGTCGCCCGCCTGGCACCCGATTCCGGCGTGATGATCCAGATGGTGTGGTTCGACGCAGGCACCGAGGGGAGCCGTCTGCTCGTCGTCGCCCACCACCTGGTGATCGACGGTGTGTCCTGGCGCATCCTGGTTCCCGATCTCGCGTCGGCATGGGCCCAGATCATCGGCGGAAGCACTCCGGAACTGGCACCTGTCGGCACCTCTGTGCGCCGGTGGTCTCACGGTCTGCGCGAGGTGACCGCAACCCGCGCCGAGGAGCTTGCTCTCTGGCAATCTGTTGTGGCGCAACCCGATCCGCTCATCGGATCTCGTGCACTCGATCGAGAGATCGACGTGTACCGCACCGTGGACAAGGTCGAGGTGACTCTGTCGACCGATGTCACAGAGGGACTTCTGACCGCTCTGCCCGACGCTTTCCACGGCAGCGTCAACGACGGTCTGCTCGCCGCGCTCGCTCTTGCCACCGCTGTGTGGCGGCGTGGTCGCGGCGTGGTCGTCGACGACGCGCTCATCTCCCTCGAAGGGCACGGCCGTGAGGACCACGTGGTGCCCGGTGCCGATCTCGGCCGCACCATCGGTTGGTTCACCACGATCTACCCGCTCAGGTTGTCGCTGGACGGAATCGACCTGGACGACGCCCTCGCCGGGGGTGCCGATGCAGCACGGCTGATCAAGTCGGTCAAGGAGCAGTTGCTGGCCGTCCCCGATCACGGCATCGGCTACGGCATGCTGCGATACCTGGACGAGGACGGTGCCGCTGCACTTCGCGATTTCCCGGCTCCGCAGATCAGTTTCAACTACCTCGGGCGCTACAGCACCGACATTCCGGACGAGCTTCGCGGGCACGGCTGGTTGCCGGTCGACGATTCCGGTGTCGGTGATTCGCAGGACGAGGATCTCCCCGTCGCCGCTGTACTCGACATCAACGCCGTCACCACGGCCACACCGACCGGCCCTCGACTGGAAGCGTCGTTCGCGTTCCCGACCGGGGTGCTCGACGCCGCAGAGGTCACCGAGCTGGCCGAATTGTGGCGACAGGCACTGACCGCGCTGACTCGGCTTGCGCAGCGACCCGGAGCCGGCGGTTTCACACCGTCGGATCTCGACCTGGTCCGGCTCGACCAGAGCTCCATCGACGACCTCGAACGCGTCTACCCGACATTGGACGACATCTGGTCGATGACGCCGTTGCAGGCCGGTCTGCTCTTCCACGCCGAGCTGTCGGATCAGTCCGTCGACGCCTACATCGTGCAGCTCGTGCTGGAACTGCGCGGAGAGGTCGACGAGGCGCGCTTCCGCCGGTCCGCTCAGGCGCTCCTACGCAGACACCCCAACCTTCGCACCGCGTTCGTCCACAACACCGATGGCGAGTCGATCCAGATCGTCCATCACGAGGTGGACGTTCCGTGGTCGTCGATCGACCTCACCGGTCTGGACGTCGACGATCGGGGTGCCGAACTCGAACGCATCGAACACGAGGACAGAGCCACCCGGTTCAACATGGCTCAGGCACCGCTCGTGCGCTTCATGCTGATCACGATGGCGCCGGGCGAATGGCGTCTGGTGATGACCAACCACCACATTCTGCTCGATGGCTGGTCGACTCCGCTCTTGCTGAAGGACCTCCTGACTCTGTACGTGGTCGACGGCGATGAGACCGTGCTTCCGCGCGTCCCTGCGTATCGCGACTACCTGTCGTGGCTCGCCAAGCGTGACCGTTCGTCGGCGACGAAGGCATGGACCGAGGCGCTGGCAGGGCTGTCCGAGCCGACTCTGTTGACCCCGGTGGAAAGCCGGCGTCAGGAGTCGACGTTGGCCGGCCGCGCGCTGGTCTCGTTGGACACGGCACAGACCGACCGCCTGCGTGCCGTCGCCCGTGCCCGTGGGGTGACGATGAACTCGATGGTTCAGGCGTCGTGGGCCATGGTCCTCGGCACCTTGACCGGGCGCTCCGACGTGGTGTTCGGTGCGACCGTGTCCGGACGACCGCCGGAGGTGTCCGATGTCGAGTCGATGGTCGGCTTGTTCATCAACACCCTGCCGGTCAGAGTCGTGCTCGATCCGTCCGAGACGCTCGGTGCATATCTCGATCGGGTGCAGGCCGAACAGGCTGCTCTGCTCGATCACCACTATCTGGGCCTCACCGACATCCAGCGGGCTGTGGGACCGTCCGTCGCCTTCGACACCCTGACCGTGTTCGAGTCCTACCCGATGGACCGCGCGGGACTGTCGGCCGACACCGATCTCGCCGGCATGCGTGTCCATGACGTCCACGACGGCAGTGACACGGCGCAGTACCCGCTGACCCTGGTTGCCATGGTCGACGATCGCCTGCATATCGAAGCCAAATATCTGCCCGAACTGTTCGAGCACAGCGTGGTTCGGGCGACGGTCGACAGAATCGTGCGGGTGCTCGAGGCCATTGCCTCCGACACCGATCTGCGGGTCGGATCGCTGTCACTGCTGTCCGAGGACGAACTGAGTCGACTGGCCCCGGTCCATGGCCCGGCATCGTCGAAAGCACGTCTGCTTCCGGAGATATTCACCGACGCTGCGGCGACCAACACCGACGGCATCGCACTGCGGAGCGAGGACGGCAGTCTCGACTACGCCGAGCTCGACGCGCGGTCCTCCGCGCTCGCCCGGGCACTCATCGCTCGCGGTGCAGGACCGGAAACCGTTGTTGCACTGGCTCTGCCGCGCTCCATCGAGTCGATTCTGGGAATCTGGGCGGTCGCCAAGACCGGTGCCGCATTCCTGCCGATCGATCCGAGCTACCCCCGCGATCGGGTCGAGCACATGCTGGTGGACTCGGACGCCTCGATCGGCCTCACCCTGTCCACACATCTGTCCGCGGTCGAGGGCCTCGGCTCTGCTCGGTGGACCGTTCTCGATCACGACGACACCCGCCACGAGGTGGCCGATCTGTCGACCACACCGGTGCTCGACGACGACCGAACGCGTCCGATGCACATCGATCATGTCGCCTACCTGATCTACACCTCGGGCTCGACCGGTGTGCCCAAGGGCGTCACCGTCACTCATCGCGGCCTGGCCAATCTGGCAGAGGAAGAGCGAAGCCGTTTCGAGGTGACTCCCGATGCTCGGGTTCTCGCATTCGCGTCACCGAGCTTCGATGCATCCATCCTCGAACTGGTGATGGCGTTTTCCGGTGCCGCAACCATGGTTATCGCACCGACCTCGGTCTACGGCGGTACAGAGTTGGCCGCAGTCCTCTCCGACCACAACGTGACTCACGCGTTCGTCACTCCTGCCGCGCTGGCATCGGTGGACCCAGAAGGCCTGACCGAGCTCCGCGTGGTCGCAACCGGCGGCGACGTCTGTCCGCCCGAGCTGGTGGCCCGCTGGGCACCGGGTCGTCTGATGTTCAATGCCTACGGTCCCACCGAAGCGACGATCTTCTCGTCCATCAGCGATCAGCTGCGTATCGACTCCTCCATCGACATCGGTGCGCCGACAATCGGATTCAGCGAAGTTGTTCTCGACACACGGTTGCACCCCGTACCGGTCGGTGTTGCGGGTGAGCTGTACCTCGCCGGTCCCGCGCTGGCACGGGGCTACCATGCCCGATTCGGGCTGACTGCAGACCGATTCGTGGCGAATCCCTTCGCCGAGCCGGGTGCACGTATGTACCGCACCGGCGATGTCGTGCGGTGGACCGAATCCGGAACGCTCGAATACGTCGGGCGTAGCGACTTCCAGGTCAAGGTCCGCGGCTTCCGCATCGAACTGGGTGAGATCGACGCTGTTCTCACCGACGATCCGACCGTCGAATTCGCCACGACGGTCGGAGTCGACGGCCCGTCCGGAAACACGATTCTGGTTGCCTATGTTCTCCCACGGCCGGGTCGACAGATCGACGCCGCCGCGTTGCGCACCCATGTGTCGAGTTCGCTACCCACGCACATGATCCCGACGGCTTTCGTCGCGCTGGAGTCGATTCCGCTGACTCCCGCCGGCAAGCTGGATCGAAAGGCCCTGCCTGCGCCTGATCTTCATCTCGGAAGCGATTCACGTGCGCCTCGCACCGAGACGGAGCGGACCATTGCCGCTATCTTCGGCGAGGTGCTCGGAATCGACGCGGTCGGTATCGATTCGAGCTTCTTCGATCTGGGCGGCGACTCCCTGAGCGCCACCAGACTCACCGCACGGGTCAACAGTGCACTGGACACCGCGATCACCGTTCGCGCCCTGTTCGAGGCCCCCACTGTCGAGTCGCTCGCAACGCGCGTGGACAGCAACCCACTCGGTTCGGTTCGCCGTCCCGCTCTCGTTGCCAAGCCGCGGCCGGGTTCGATTCCTCTGTCGCTGGCACAACAGAGAATGTGGTTCATCAACCAGTTCGACGTGACCTCTGCGGCATACAACATCCCGCTCGCGGTGCGGCTGACCGGGCGACTCGACATCGCGGCGATGAGTTCGGCCGTCGGCGACGTTCTGGAACGACACGAGTCGTTGCGCACCGTGTTCCCCACCATTGGGGAACGCCCCGAGCAGAACATTCTCGACGCGCGGACCGTATCGACCGATCTCGACGTCGTCGATCTGGACGCAGCAGACGTCGTGTCGACCATCGCGACCGCCGCTGCACGGGGATTCGACGTCTCGTCCGAGCTTCCGTTCCGCGCGGTTCTGTATCGGCTCGAGCCGGACGAGTTCGTGCTCTCGATCGTCGTGCACCATATCGCCGCCGACGGAGCGTCGATGGCACCCTTGGCTCGAGATGTCATGGTGGCCTACTCGGCTCGGGCGGCAGCCACAGCTCCGATGTGGGCACCGCTCGAGGTTCAGTACGCCGACTTCGCGGTATGGCAACGCGATGTTCTCGGTGACGAGTCCGATCCGTCGTCCCTCGCCTCACAGCAGCTGAACTTCTGGAAGACCGCCCTGGCGGACCTGCCCGAGGTTCTCCCGCTGCCGTTGGATCATCCCCGCCCGGCTCGTCAATCGTTGCGCGGCAACAGTGTTCGCTTCGAGATCGATGGCGACACCCACGCAGCACTGGTCGACGTCGCGCGCGCCAACGAGGCAACCGTCTTCATGGCCGTGCACGCTGCCTGGTCCATCCTGATGGCGCGACTGAGCGGCATCGAGGACATTGCGGTCGGCACCCCGATCGCGGGGCGCGGCGATGCCGCGCTCGACGATCTCGTCGGCATGTTCGTCGGTACCCTCGTCCTGCGTACCGAGGTGACACCGCAGCTGTCGTTCACCGACCTGCTCCGTGCCACGCGCGCGGCAGATCTGGCAGCGTTCGACAACACCGATGTGCCGTTCGAGCGGCTGGTCGATGTACTCGATCCCACTCGTTCGACCGACCATTCGCCGCTGTTCCAGGTACTGCTCGAGTTCCAGAACAACACCTCGGCGACGCTCGAACTGCCCGACCTCACCGTGCAGGCCGTCGACATCGACGCCCACGTGGCGAAGTTCGATCTTCAGCTCACTGTTGCCGAAAATTTCGACGAGACCGGTGCCCCGTCCGGAATGACTGCAGCGATCACGTACGCGGTCGATCTGTTCGAGGAATCGTCCGTGCAGGAATTCGCCGCGCGTTTCGGTGCCGTCCTCGGTGCCGTCACCGCCGATCCAACGAGCGCTGTCGGCGACATCGACGTTCTGTTGCCCGGCGAACTCGACGCGATGACGCACGAGTGGAACCACGCCGGTCTCGAGGCGGACGATTCCACCTTGGCCGACCGATTCGCCGCTGCGGCTGCACGATTCCCGGATTCAGTTGCCGTTGTCTTCGGCGACCGCTCCCTGACGTATGCCGAGCTGGACAACCGCTCGAGCCGACTGGCCCGGGTTCTCATCGAACGCGGAGTGACCTCGGAATCGCTCGTGGCGGTCGCGATGCCGCGCAACGAAGAGCTGATCGTGACGTTGCTCGCGGTCATCAAGTCCGGTGGCGGCTATCTTCCGATCGACGTGTCGTACCCGGCAGACCGGCTGGCCTTCATGCTCGAGGACGCCGCGCCTGTCTGCGTCGTCTCCACCATGGCGGACAGCGCTGCGGTTCCGAACTCCGATCTCGATGTTCTCCTGATCGATTCGCCCGAACTCATCGCCGAGCTGAACGACGTCTCCGGCACTGCGCTGACCGATGCGGATCGCACCGGTGGGACGAGTGCGGACTCGATCGCATACGTCATCTACACCTCGGGTAGCACCGGGCGCCCCAAGGGCGTCCAGATTGCGCATCGCAACGTGGCGACACTGTTCGCGAACACCGCGGAGCTGTTCGAGTTCGACAGCCGCGATGTGTGGACGATGTTCCACTCCTACGCATTCGACTTCTCGGTGTGGGAGCTGTGGGGCCCGTTGCTGCACGGCGGAACCCTCGTCGTGGTCGACTACTACACCGCACGCTCGCCGGAGTTGTTCCGCGAGTTGCTGGTTCGCGAGAAGGTCACGGTGCTCAACCAGACACCGACGGCGTTCTACCAGTTCGCAGAAGCCGACAGGGTTGCCACCGCCGCCGTCGGTGCTGCCGACGATTCCGCAGAACTCTCGCTGCGGTACGTGATCTTCGGCGGTGAAGCACTCGATCTCGGACAGTTGGGCCGTTGGTACGCCCGGCACGACGAGAACGCACCGACCCTGGTGAACATGTACGGCATCACCGAGACGACGGTCCACGTGAGCCACCTGGCCCTCACCGAGGCCTTCGCCGCCTCGGCCTCGGCGAGCGTCATCGGTCAAGCGATCCCGGCGCTGAGTGTTGCCGTTCTCGATACGCGCTTGAACCCGGTGCCACCTGGCGTTACCGGCGAAATGTACGTCTCCGGGGCACAGCTCTCTCGCGGCTACCTCGGCCGAGCCGGTTTGTCGGCCACTCGTTTCGTCGCGGACCCGTCGGGAGAATCCGGCTCGCGCATGTACCGAACCGGTGACACGGCTCGGTGGAATCGTGACGGGGCACTCGAATACCTCGGCCGCAGCGACATGCAGGTCCAGTTGCACGGGTTCCGCATCGAGCTCGGCGAGATCGAGAGTGCTCTGCTCGCCTTCGACGGTGTCGCAGCGTCCGTGGTCTCGGTACGCGACGACGGGTTCGGTGATCGACTGATCGGCTATGTCGTCGCCGAAGCAGGCCGCACACTCGACCATGCCGCCGTGCTCGAATTCGTGGGCACGACCCTGACGTCCTACATGGTGCCCGCGGCGCTGATCGTGTTGAACGAATTGCCGCTCACCGCCAACGGAAAGCTCGATCGCCGGGCGCTTCCGGCGCCGGACTTCTCCGCCAATGTCACCGAAGGTCGTTTGCCCGCAACCGAAGTCGAGTCCATTCTCGCCGGCTTGTTCGCCGACGTCCTCGGACTCGATACTGTCGGCGTCGACGATTCGTTCTTCGCGCTCGGCGGCGACAGCATCATGTCCATCCAGCTCGTCTCGCGCGCCAAGGCAGCCGGTCTCGTACTGGCCCCACGCGACATCTTCGAGCGCAAGACCGTGGCCGCGCTCGCCGAGGTGGTCGTGCTCGGCGGCGACGCCGTCGTGCTGGAGGAATTGGACGGCGGGGGAGTCGGCCCACTGCCGCTGACACCTGTCGTTCGATGGATGTTGGACCGCAGCACCGACTTCGGTAGGTACACCCAGACCGCCCTGCTCCAACTGCCACGCGACATCGACGCGGACACACTCGAGCGCACCGTCCAGGCTGTGCTCGATCGGCACGACATGTTGCGATCGAGATTGTTCCAGGATGCCGACGGCGACTGGCACGAGGAAGTGTCTCCGATCGGGTCGATCACCGCGGCATCGGTGATCCACGCGGTCACGGTGGATTCGGTCGACGGCTCCGAGTTTTCGTCGCGCGCTGCGGCGGAACTCGACGCCGCAGCAGACCGACTCGTCCCCGCTGACGGTGTCATGGTTCAGATGGTGTGGTTCCAGGGCCCGACCGGGTCCGGTCGACTTCTCGTGGTCGCGCACCACCTCGTCATCGACGGCGTTTCCTGGCGAATACTCGTCCCGGATCTCGCAACGGCATGGAGCCAGATCGTGGCAGGCGACGAGCCCGCACTGGCACCGATCGGGACGTCGATGCGTCGGTGGTCGACGGGCTTGACCGACGTCACCGCGCAGCGCACACAGGAGCTGGCCCTGTGGCAGCGCATCCTCGACGGCGTGGATCCGACGATCGGATCCCGGGCACTGGACAAGCGCGTGGACGTCGACGCGACGGTGCAGCGCATCCGTACCTCTCTGCCCGTCGAGGTCACCGAGCGACTGCTCACGACCGTTCCCGACGTCTTCCGCGGCAGCGTCAACGACGGCCTCCTTGCAGGCTTGGCCCTGGCATTGACTGCATGGCGTCGCGAACGCGGAGCCGCCGTTCGTACGGCCTTGATCACTCTCGAGGGCCACGGACGCGAGGACGCCGTAGTCCCCGGTGCCGATCTCGGCAGGACCGTGGGCTGGTTCACCACCATCTTCCCGGTCCGCCTCGACCTCGGATCGATCGACCTTGCGGACGCATTGTCCGGTGGAGACGCCGCCGGTGCGCTGATCAAGGCCGTCAAGGAGCAGCTGCTGGAGATTCCGGACCACGGAATCGGTTACGGCATGCTGCGGTACCTCGATCACGCAGGAACCGAAGCGCTGTCCGGGTACGCCGCTCCGCAGGTCAGTTTCAACTACCTGGGACGCTTCTCGACCGGATCGTCCGAGGGCATGGAAGACGTGGGCTGGATTCCGGTGGCCGACGCCGAACTCGGTGACGCTCAGAACCCGGACATGCCTGTACCGGCCGCATTGGACATCAATGCCGTCACGACGTCGACACCCGACGGCCCGCAGCTGGACGCGACTTTCGCGTTCCCTGCCGGGATCCTCGGTTCCGACGACGTGGATCGGTTGATCGAGCTGTGGACCCAGGCACTGACCTCGATCACCGAACATGCATCCGCCGACGGGGCGGGCGGTCTCACTCCGTCCGATCTCGACCTCGTCGACATCGATCAGCGATCCATCGAGGTACTGGAGAACAGGTTCCCGGACCTGGACGACGTGTGGTCGATGTCGCCATTGCAGGCCGGTCTGCTCTTCCACGCGCGTCTGGCGGGCGAAGTCGGTAGCGACACAGCGGGTGTCGACGCCTACATGGTGCAACTCGGCCTCGAATTGCGCGGCACGGTCGACGCCGGGCGGATGCACGCCGCAGTCGACAAGCTCGTCTCGCGTCATCCGAACCTTCGCGCAGCATTCGTCCACAACAGCGCCGGCGAATCGCTGCAGATCGTGCAGAGTGCGGTCACGGTTCCGTGGGCGGAGATCGATCTGCGCGGTGAAGCCGATGTCGAGGCTGCACTGGATGCCGTACTCGAGGCCGATCGCGGTGTTCGTTTCGAGATGGATTCCGCACCGCTGCTTCGATTCACGCTCATCACGCTCGCCGACGATCATTGGCGACTGCTGTTGACCAACCACCACATCCTGCTGGACGGGTGGTCGACGCCGCTGGTCGTCAAGGAACTCATCACGCTGTACGTCACCGAGTCCGACGACTCGATGCTGCCGCGGGTGCCCGCGTACCGGGATTACCTGACGTGGATGCGGCAACGCGACGTCTCGATCTCCACCGCCCAGTGGGTCAGTGCCATGGCAGGCGTCGAAGAGCCGACCCTGCTCGTGACCGGGGATCGCGGACGGCAACTGTCCACGGTCTCTCGCGAATCCGAGCGTTCGTTGTCGATCGAGACCACCGCTGCTCTGCGCGATTTCGCGGCGCGACGAGGGTCGACGCTGAACACGCTGGTACAGACCGCCTGGGGCATCGTGCTCGCGACACTGACCGGTCGAGACGATGTCGTGTTCGGTGCCACCGTGTCAGGGCGTCCGCCCGAGGTCCCGGGCATCGAAGGCATGATCGGGCTGTTCATCAACACGCTGCCCGTTCGAGTCACGCTCGATCCGAGCGAGACCCTCGGCGCTCTGGTCGATCGCGTGCAGGCCGAGCAGGCGTCGCTGCTGGATCACCATTACCTCGGGCTGACCGACATCCAGCGCGCGGCAGGTGCCGGGGTTGCGTTCGACACGCTGACGGTGTTCGAGTCGTACCCCGTCGATCGTGCCGGTGCCTCTGCAGCAACCGATTTCGCCGGTATGCAGGTGACGGACATCCTGGGAACCGACGCTGCGCACTACCCACTGACTCTGGTCTCGTCTGTCGACGAGCGCCTGAATCTCAAAGCCAAGTACCTGCCCGAACTGTTCGCCATCGAGGACGTCGACGCCATCGTCGATCGAGTCGAGCGGGTGCTCGACGCCGTGCTGGCCGACGAACAGCAGCCGCTGGCTCGTCTCCGAATGCTCGATGGGGCCGAAATGGCCTCCTTGGCACCGGTATTCGGAATCGAGGGACGGTCGACGCGGCTGTTGCCGGAGATCTTCTCCGACGCTGCTGCCGTCGATCCGGACGCCATCGCGCTGCGCAGCGCGGACGGAGAGCTGACGTACCGAGAGCTGGACCGACGGTCGAACAGACTTGCTCGAATCCTGCTGAATCACGGTGTTCACACCGAGACGTTCGTCGCGCTCGGTATCGCTCGGTCCATCGAGTCGGTTCTGACGGTATGGGCGGTAGCCAAGTCCGGTGCGGCGTTCGTTCCGGTCGACCCGAACTACCCGGCCGATCGCATCGAACACATGCTGGCGGACTCCGGCGCGAGCTTCGGCGTCACCACCCGCGCCCACCTCGACGACCTACCGTCCACCGTGCCGTGGATCATTCTCGACGATCTCGCCACGGACGGCTCGAACGGCGTCGGCGACGAGCCGATCGCCGACAGCGAGCGGCACGGTCGTGTCACCCTCGACAGCGCTGCGTACACGATCTACACCTCGGGTTCGACCGGAGTTCCGAAGGGCGTCGTGGTCACGCATTCCGGCCTCGACAACTTCGCGACCGAACAGCGTGAGCGCTACGGCGTCTCGAAAGACTCACGCACACTTCATGTTTCGTCTCCGAGCTTCGATGCCTCCGTGCTCGAATATTTGCTGGCGTTCGGCGTCGGGGCCACGATGGTGATCGTGCCGCCGACGGTGTACGGCGGCGAGGAGCTGGCGTCGTTGTTGGCATCGGAGGCAGTGACTCACGGATTCATCACTCCGTCCGCCCTTGCATCGGTCGACCCGGCCGGTCTCGACACCTTCGCCGACGTCGTCGTCGGCGGCGAGGCCGTTCCGGCAGAGTTGGTCGGTAAGTGGGCCCCCGGGCGAAATCTGTACAACGGGTACGGACCGACCGAGGCCACCATCATGTCCAACATCAGTGCACCGATGGTCGCCGGCGAGCCGGTGTCCATCGGCGGACCGGTGCGCGGCGTACACGAGGTGGTTCTGGATTCCCGGCTGCAGCCGGTTCCTGTCGGCGTCGCAGGCGAGCTGTACCTCGCCGGTGTGGGCCTGGCCCGCGGCTACCACGATCGCATGGGTCTGACGGCAGAGCGATTCGTTGCTGATCCGTTCGGTGCACCCGGTTCGAGGATGTACCGCACCGGAGACGTGGTGCGGTGGTCCCAGGACCTGACGATCGAGTACGTCGGCCGAAGCGACTCTCAGGTCAAGGTTCGTGGGTTCCGCATCGAACTCGGCGAGATCGACGCTGCGCTCTCGTTGCACCCGTCGGTGGACTTCGCGGCGACCTTCGGTACTCCCGGGCCGTCGGGCGCAACGGTTCTCGTCGCATACGTGCGTCTGGCCGGGGAGGCTGTCGACACCTTCGACACCGCCGTCCTGCGTGACCATCTCGCCACTGCGCTTCCGGCGCACATGGTTCCGAGTGCCTTCGTCGTGCTCGAGACCATTCCGCTCACGCCCGTCGGCAAACTCGATCGCGCGGCGCTGCCGATCCCCGAGTTCGGCGCGGCCACGTCCTACCGTGCGCCGAGCACTCCTGCCGAGCTGACGGTTGCCGCGGTGTTCGCCGAAATTCTCGATATCGATCGAGTCGGTGCCGACGACAGCTTCTTCGAGCTGGGGGGCGACTCGCTCAGTGCAACCCGGGTGATCGCGCGCGTCAATGCCGAATTCGGTAGTGCGATCGGCGTTCGTACCATCTTCGAGACGCCGACGGTGTCGGGTCTGGCGAACGCGGTCGGCACTGCCGACACCGGAACGCATCGTCCCGCGCTCGTTGCGGTCGAGCGGCCGGAGCACATTCCGCTCTCGCTCGCTCAGCAACGTATGTGGTTCATCAACCAGTTCGACACCTCGTCCGCGGCGTACAACGTGCCGCTGGTCGTCAAACTGACCGGGCAGCTGGACACTGCGGCACTGGCCGCAGCGGTCGTCGACGTTCTCGAACGCCACGAGTCGCTGCGCACGACCTTCCCCGAGGGTCCGCAGTTCCCGGTTCAGCTGGTGCATCCGGCCGTCGACGTCGCACCGATGGTCGAACCCGAACGGATCGATGCCGGAGTACTGACCGATCGCGTGGCTCTCCTGGCAAGTCGCGGGTACGATGTCACCACCGAGATCCCTGTGCACGTGGAACTGTTCCAGGTACTCGACACCACCGTCGACGCAGCCGACGATCAGGTCTACGTCCTCGCCATGGTGGTCCACCACATCGCCGCCGACGGCGCATCCATGGCACCACTGGCGCGAGACGTCGTGCTTGCGTACTCGGCACGCACTGCGGGAGGGGCTCCGGGCTGGGAGCCGTTGCCGGTCCAGTACGCCGACTACACGCTGTGGCAGCGTTCGCTGCTCGGCGACGAGAAGGACGAGTCGAGCGTGGCCGCGGCCCAGCTCGAGTACTGGTCCACAGCACTGGCAGGTCTGCCCGACCTGCTGCCGTTGCCCACCGATCGCCCACGGCCCACCACCCAGGATTTCCGGGGTGGCCGGGTTCGCTTCACCGTCGACGCCGAGATCCATCGGGCACTCGTCGAGATCACCCGCGAGCAGAACGTCAGCATGTTCATGGTGTTGCACGCCGCGTTCGCGGTGGTACTGGCACGCCTGAGTGGCACCGACGACATCGCGATCACCACCCCGGTGGCAGGTCGTGGCGAAGCCGGACTGGACGACCTCGTCGGCATGTTCGTCAACACCTTGGTGTTGCGGAGCCGGGTCGACCACTCCACCTCGTTCGTGGATCTGCTCACGCAGGTGAAATCGCACGATCTCGACGCCTTCGATCACACCGAAATGCCGTTCGAGCGCATCGTCGAGGTGCTCAATCCCACTCGGTCCACGGCCTATGCTCCGCTGTCCCAGGTGGCACTGTCGTTCCAGAACAACGAGAAGGCGTCCCTCGAGCTCCCCGACCTTCGGGTGGAGGGCTTCGACTTCGACGTCCCCGTGGCCAAGCAGGATCTGCAACTCCTGGTGTCCGAGAACTTCGGGGACGACGGGGCCCCGGCAGGCTTCGAGGCAGCGTTCGACTACGCCACGTCGTTGTTCGATTCGGCCACCGTGGACGCCATCGCGGCACGATTGGTTCGCGTACTCGCAGCCGCCGGAGACGACCGTCTCACGGCGGTAGGGGATATCGACATTCTCGGCACCTCCGAGAAGCAGGCTTTGGCACCGGCCCGTGGTCCGGCCGATGTCGCGCTTCGGACGTGGCCGGAAATGCTCGCCGCCTCGGTTGCTCTCGACCCGTACGCGGTTGCCGTCACGTACCGTGGCGTGAGCCTGTCCTACGCCGATCTCGACAACTGGTCGAACCGGATCGCCAGGATGCTCATCGACTACGGCGTCGGCCCGGAAACGTTCGTCGCTTTGGCTCTGCCTCGGTCGATCGAGTCGGTTCTGTCGGTGTGGGCGGTTGCCAAGACCGGCGCTGCTTTCCTGCCGGTGGACCCGAACTACCCGTCCGATCGCATCGCGCACATGCTCGAAGATTCCCGAGCTGCAATGGGATTGACCGATGTCGACAGTCGAGAGTCGCTACCGGACACCGTGCCGTGGCTCGTATTGGACGACCCCGAGACATCCTCGGAATTGTCTCGCTATCCAGCGGACGCCGTCACCGACTCGGAGCGCACGGCGACGCTGCACCTCGATCACCCGGCGTACCTGATCTACACGTCGGGTTCGACGGGTCGCCCGAAGGGCGTCGCTGTGCGACACCGAGGCTTGGCCAACCTGCAGGCCGAGGTGCTCGAACGGTTCCGTCCCACCCGAGATTCGCGGGTCTCTCATATCGCCTCGCCGAGTTTCGACGCGTCGATCTATGAGCTCACGATGGCCTTCGGCGTCGGTGCCACCGTCGTGATCGTGCCTCCGGGTACGTTCGGCGGCAGCGAACTTGCCGACCTGCTCGAATCCGAACACGTCACGCACGCATTCCTGACTCCGGCGGCATTGTCCTCGATCGACGAGACTCGTCTCGGCACCGTCCGAGTTCTCGCCGTCGGCGGTGAGGCATGCACTCCGGAACTGGTTGCGAAATGGGCACCCGGCCGCAAGATGTTCAACGGCTACGGTCCGACCGAGACCACCATTCAGGCGAGCGTCGGTGGACCGTTGGTCCCCGGTGGCACGGTGGATGTCGGCGGACCAGGGACCGGATTCCGGTTCATGGTGCTCGACGCGCGTCTGCAACCGGTACCGGCAGGGGTGTCGGGCGAGTTGTACATCGCCGGACCCGGCACCGCACGTGGGTACCTACGGCGATTCGGACTCACCTCCGAGCGCTTCGTCGCAGATCCTTTCGGCACCCCGGGTGAGCGGATGTACCGGACCGGCGACGTCGTGCGCTGGGGGAGCGACGGGAACGTCGAGTTCGTCGGGCGCAGCGACTTCCAGGTCAAGGTGCGCGGCTTCCGTATCGAACTCGGAGAGATCGACTCCGCCCTCACCGACCACGAGAAGGTCGGATTTGCCGCGACGATCGGCCACACCGCAGCGTCCGGTGACACGGTCCTCGTGTCCTACGTGCTCGCGGGCGACGGCGAGACGGTCGACACCGAGGAGCTTCGAGATCGCGTCGCCAAGGTGCTTCCACGCCATATGGTTCCGTCGACGATCATCGTGCTCGACGACATTCCGCTCACCCCCGTCGGCAAGCTCGACCGCCGGGCACTGCCCGTCCCCGAGTTGACGGTATCGACGACTCCGTACCGAGCACCCGGTACCGACGTGGAGGCTGCCATCGCCGACGCGTTCGCTCGGGTTCTCGGAGTCGAGCGAGTCGGTATGGACGACAACTTCTTCGAGCTCGGTGGAACCTCGCTGGTGGCCACGAAGATCGTGCCGGCGATCGAAGAAGCCATCGGGGTGCGAGTGCCACTGCAGGCGTTGTTCGTCGATCCCACACCGGCAGGGTTGGCCGCGCGGGTCGCGGCCGACGCCGATGCCGCTGGTGCCGATCTCGATTCGGTGTTCGGCGTGGTGATCCCTCTGCGAGGTACGGGATCGAGGGCACCGCTCTTCTGCGTGCACCCGGGAATCGGGCTCTCGTGGGGATACGCCGGTATCGTCTCGAAACTGACCGACGACCGCCCCGTGTACGGCTTGCAACTTCCCAGCATCGTGGAAGGTACGACGTTCGGGTCGATTCGCGACCTCGCGCATCGGTACGCGGACGAAATCCGAGCTGTCCAGCCGGTCGGCCCGTACCACCTGCTCGGCTGGTCGCTCGGCGGCTCACTCGCTCACGCGATTGCCGTGGAACTGCGCAGCTCCGGCAGCGAAGTTCGCACACTCGCTCTGCTGGACAGCTATGTCGACGGCCACGACGGCGAAAGGGTCGACGGTGAACTGAGCGTGGAGAATCTACTCGGTGGATTGGGACTCGATTTGACTGCGCAGCCGTCGGCCGAGCCGCTGACCTACGAGCGAGGCGTCGAACTGCTCGACGAGTCGCTGGGTCAAACGACCGGCGTCACGGCCGATCATCTGCGAAGAATCAACGCAGGATTCGAGAATTCGACCAGAATCATGGCTGAATTCGTGCCGGACGTCTTCGACGGAGATGTTTTGTTCTTTTCCGCAACGAAGGGTGCGAGCGACGGAATTGTCAGATCACCGCAGGAATGGCGACCGTACGTGACAGGCGATATCGTCATCCACGACGTCGAGGTTTTCCACAACGAGATGACAAATGGCGATGCGGCCGATGTAATCGGTCCGATCGTCGATTCCCATCTCGGTAATACATCTGAATAACGTTTCGGGTGTTGCTCACTTCGAAGAGCACCTGTACGAATATCATCGGCGTTCGGTACCAATGCGGTCGAATGCTCGTCACTACAACCAGGGGACATAAGTGAAACTGATCAGAACAGCTACGGTCGCAGTGGCGTTGACCGCTGCGGTAGCCACCGGAGCGGGCCACGCCGTGGCAGACCCGTCGTCGGACACGGTGAACTACCAGACGTCGGTCAACCCGGACGGAAGCGTCAAGACCATCCTCGACGCCGGCCTGTTCCGCGTCGACGCGACGAGCGAGACGGTCTCCGTCATCGATCAGTCCGGTGCCACACTCGCATCGGTTCCGCTGGAATACACCATCAACGGCACGGTCTACTCGATTGCACCCCTGATCGGTGCCGAGGGCCGTGAGTTGACGTTGACCCCGCAGACTGTTCCCGTCGCCGACGTTGCGGGCCCCGCGACGAAGCAGCAGGCCTTCGACAACATGGTCAACCAGCTGGCAATCGGTTGGAACAACGGCGGCGGCGTCGGCACGGCTATCGGTGCCGGACTCGGCTTCGCCATCGGCTGCGTGTCCATCTTCCCGAACTTCATTTCCGGGTGCATCATCGGAACTGTGATCGGAACTGTCGCAGGCGCGGTCATCGGAACGGCCAACGGCAACCCGCAGGCACAGCCCGCGGTTTTCGAGTACTTCACCACTCCGTAAGGCGCGACCAGCGTCGATACAGAAGCGAACGAAACGGAGGGTAGGGCGAATGCGCCCTACCCTCCGTTTTACGTTCTGCCGGTCAGCGCACGGCGCATCGACACAGCTTTGACCATCGTTTCCTCGAACTCCTCATCGGGATCGGACAGTGCGACTATCGCACCGCCGACCCCGTAGGTCACCTCGTGTTCGGTGGCGACGATCGTGCGAATGACGATCGAGAAGTCAGCAGTACCGGTGATCGAGAAGTACCCGATGGCACCGGAGTACACGCCACGCGGTCCGTCTTCGAGCTTGTCTATGATCGCCATGGTGCGGATTTTCGGAGCACCGGTCATCGATCCACCCGGGAACGCAGCACGGATACAGTCGGCCGCCGACGCGTCGTCTCGCAGACGACCACGAACAGTCGACACCAATTGGTGTACTGGAGCGTAGGTCTCGACATCGAACAACTTCGGCACGTGCACCGAACCCGGGACGCACACCTGAGCCAGGTCGTTACGGACCAGATCGACGATCATGAGATTCTCGGCCTTGTCCTTCTCGTTCGCGACGAGGTCGGCCTTCAACGCGTTGTCCTCTTCGGACGTCGCCCCACGCGGACGAGTTCCCTTGATGGGCTTGGACTCCACGATGCGGTCCGCGTCGATGCGCAGGAAGCGCTCGGGCGACGCGCTCAAGACCGACAGCTCGGGGAAATTCAAGAACGCACTGTACGGGGTCGGGTTGATTTCCCGCATGTACGAATATGTCGCGGCAGGGTCGATGGAACCGGCCACGGTGGCGGTGTTCGTCAGGCAGACTTCGTAGGTTTCACCGGAGCGAATTTCGGCGAGGCACTGAGAAATCAGATCGAGGTAGTGCGCGCGATCGTGCCGTAGTCGTGGTTCGAGCGAGTGATCGGCTCCGAGCAGGGGAGAACCGGATCCATCAGCATCAGGACGGACCGCCTCTTGGGCTCCGTTGGACAGTTCACGCAGTGTGGCAGTGACCGAATCGAACCACTGTGCCAAGACGGGGTCACCGGGGGTGGTGGCCAAACCCATGAGATAGAGGGTGCCGGCTTCGTGGTCGAAGACGAGCGCGCGATCCGCGAAGACCATGGACGCGTCGGGGGTGGCAGCGGTGTGTACCAGTTGTCCGCCGGTGTCGGCCTTCAACTCGTAGCCGAGATATCCGACGTAGCCCAGCCCGAAAGCGAACGGAAGGTCGTGGCGAGGGGGAGTGGCCCGCTCCCGCAGACGATCGTCGATGTAGTCGAAGAAGGTGGAGTGGACCAGCTCGGTGGTGCCGTCGGCCTTCTGCACTGTCACCGTGGTTTCGGCGACAGAATATGTCACGTACTCCGCGTGCGGCCCCGAGCAGTCGCCAATGACGGTGAACCTGCATTCGGGCTCGAGTGCTGCGCTGCCGTCGAGCCAGAAGCTCTTTTCAGCGTTCGCGTACAGAGTCTCGAAAACCTGTTGGGAATCGAAAGCCTCGTCGATGGAACGGGTTTCGATGGTGAACATCGAATCGTGGGTACCCGCAGCACTCGACGCGGACGCACTGGGCTGCGACAACGTCAGGTCTCTGAAGTTGGCGAGCAGCTCGCGTCCGTACTCGGTACTGATGGACTCGGGATGAAATTGGACTCCCCACATCGGCTTGCTGCGATGCCGAACTGCCATCACCAGACCGTCCGGTGTCCATGCGACTTCCTCGAAGTCGGCAGGCGTCCGTGTCACGACCAGTGAGTGATACCGAACTACCGAGTATGGAGACGGAATTCCGGCGAACAGGTCGACACCGGTATGAGTGATGTCGGTGGTCCTGCCGTGCATCGGTGTGGGCGCGAGATCGACGCTGCCCCCGAACAGGTGGCACAGCCCCTGATGCCCGAGGCACACGCCGAGAATCGGCAATCCGGATTCGGTGATCACGCGGGCGCTGATGCCGAAGTCCTGCTCCAGATCGGGGCGTCCGGGGCCAGGGGAGATGACGACGTTGTCATAAGCTTCGAAGTTCAGAGACGTCCACTCGACGTCGTTCTTGACCACCGTCGGCGGACGACCGTTGACCTCGGCCAAAAGGCTGTACAAGTTGTAGGTGAATGAATCGTAATTGTCCACCAGGAGTGTGTTGACGGTCATCGACGTGCCTCTACCGTTCGCTCTCGTGGGCGGGTCCGGATGTCGCAGAACCGATGATCAAATCCTCGACGCGGCACGCTTCCGCAATCATCGATCGATACAGCTCTTCGAGGAAGTCGGGGGACAGGCCATTGGCGGACGCGAATTCCCGGGCACGTTCGGTTACCAAACCGACCCGACCGGGTTGCATCATGGGAATGTCGTGTTCGCGTTTTACGTGTGCTACCCGTACACACACATCGATGCGGTCTCGAATTGCAGCGCGCAGAACTTCGTCTATCCCGTCCAATTCACGCCTCAAGTCGGAAAGCTTCTGTTCGCCGACTGCACGATGACCCTCGAGTTTCGCGTCGGAAGCAGCCGTGCGCAGACCGTCGTTGGACCGTTGATCGGAATCCTGGCTCACGAGATACTGCCCCCTACTGTTTCGACTCCAGTGGTGATGTCTATCGGAATACGTCGATGATTGTTACGGCGACCATTGCCGACCGTCCACCTGCATTGGCGAGCGATAGTCGATCATGACACCTCGCACGGATTTACCGCCACTCAACCGGATTGGAATGGTCGAAAGGGCGACGATGAACACACGAACGCCCTTAGAAACAAACGTCGGGTTCGTATCGACATAAAAAACTGCACCGCCGGAATGTTTCCAATCAGGCGGTGCGGTCGACACCGATCAAGCGCCGCGGCGCTTGACCTTCAACAGGTCCAATCGCTCTTTCAACAGCTCTTCGAGTTCGTCGACCGAGCGTCGTTCGAGCAACATGTCCCAGTGGGTGCGCGGCGGCTTGACCTTCTTCGCCTCCGGCGCGGTTCCTTCGATCAGCGATCCCTCGAGGCCGTTTCGGCAAGCCCAGGTACCGGGGATTTCCGCATCGTCGGCGAAGGGGACGTCGAACTCCTCGCCGTTGTCGCAGCGGTAGCGCGCAACTCGGCGGGGTGCCAGGTCGTGATCACGATCGGTCTCGTAGCTCACGGCTCCCAGTCGGCTACCTCGAAGTACACGATCTGCCATGGTGAAGTCCTCTCCATCGATAGTAGGTACGCGCGTCGGTGCCATCCGTCGACACCGAGCTACACCGTCTACCCACTGATCTACAACGTCGCCGCGCGTCGGTTCGTTCCCGGGACCGGACGGCCCGGTGCGATGTCATCGGCGCAGCTGGTGAATGCATCTTACCTTCCGATCGCAGTAGGCTGAACGACCATGTCCGTCAGAACCCGTCGTGACCAGACGTGCACGTGGTGCGGACGCCCTGTCACCGACACCGGAACCGGACGCAAGCGACGGTACTGCCGCCAATCGTGTCGCCAACGTGCCTACGAACAGCGCAGTGCGGTGAAGGGCACCTCGATTCCCGACGACGCCATCATCTTGACGGCCGACGAGGCGTCCGCGGCTGCAGATCGAGCGTTCGAGGTTCGCTGCGCCGCCGAGGACGTCAGCACCGCGGTGGTGGAAGGCGCGGACGCCGCGGAACTGAACCGCTTGTGTGTCGAATTGCTCGCCAAAGCGCGCGATGCGGAACGGCTGCGCTGAGCAGGGACGCGCCGGGAAGGTTCTGATGCACCCCCGGCGCCGAACGGCGGATCCATTCTCGTTCACCGGTTCCGTGGACAATGGAGCCTGTTCACGCGAATGCGCGGATGTCGACCCGAAAAGGAGCTACATGGCGTTCTGGGATCAACTCAAGTCCAAGGCACAGGAATTGAACGGACAGCTGCAAACCAAGACCAGCCAGTTCAAGAACAAGGAGTTCGCCAACGGCAGTATGGCCATGTGTGCGCTGATCGCGGCAGCAGACGGCACCATCGATCCGGCCGAGCGTCAGAAAACAGCCGCACTGATCGCCGGTAACGAGGCGCTCCGGGTGTTCGAGTCCGACGAGCTTCGTCAGAAGTTCGACTGGTACTGCGACAAGCTTCAGGGTGATTTCGACTTCGGCAAGGTCGAAGCTACTGCGACGATCGGCAAATTGAAGTCCAAGCCCGACCAGGCGCGAGCCGTCATCCAGATCGGCATCATCATCGGCGGCGCAGACGGCCATTTCGACGATGACGAGAAGGCCGCCGTCCGTAATGCGTGCTTCGCGGTGGGTATCGATCCGGCCGAGTTCGAGCTCTGAGACCTCCCGACCGGTAGAGGACGAACAATCGATCGCAACAACGGCGACCGGCGAAGGTGCAACTTCGTCGGTCGCCGTCGTCGTCGGAACACGCGCTGTGAAATAGCTCGAATGCCGGGATACTCGGGTCACCTCGACTGCATGTGCCGATGTCGTCGATCCGTCGTTCATCCGTTGGTTGTTCGATTGCGACCCATCAGCAGAAGGACCGTGCATGACAGTTGCCGCGATCTACCTCGTCATTGCCTTCGGCCTGGGCGGACTCGCCATGGCGGTCCGTCTACCTCCGCTGGTCGGCTTCCTCGCGGCCGGTTTCGTCATCAATGCCCTCGACATCGACGAGGTGCCCCAGCTCCAACTGCTGGCTGATCTCGGCGTCACACTGCTGCTGTTCGCCATCGGTCTCAAGCTCGACGTTCGGATCCTGCTGCGCCGAGAAGTGTGGCTGACCACGTCGATTCATCTGGTCGTCAGTATCGTGCTCGGAACTTCCGTCCTGTGGCTCGCGGCCATCGCCGGAATGTCCATGCTGTCCGGGGCGAGCCCGACGACGATCGCACTCATCGCCTTCGCCATGTCGTTCTCGAGCACGGTCTTCGTGGTCAAAGTTCTCGAAGAACGAGGCGAGTCGCACGCGCTCTACGGCCGCGTGGCGATCGGCGTGTTGGTGATGCAAGACATCGTTGCCGTGGTCTTCCTCACGGTCACCAGTGGCATGTGGCCCAGTCCGTGGGCCGTGACTCTCGTACTCCTGTGGCCGTTGACCCGCATCCTTCGAAGGGTGTGGAGCGGGCTGGGCCACGGCGAGATGCAGTCCCTCTTCGGCATCGTGATGGCCCTGGTTCCGGGCTACGCCCTGTTCTCCGCATTAGGGCTCAAAGGGGATCTCGGCGCTCTGGTCATCGGCGTGCTCCTGGCGTCACATCCGGCCTCCTCCGAGCTGTCCCGATCTCTCTTCCACATCAAGGAACTGCTGCTGGTCGGCTTCTTCGTTTCCATCGGCCTGTCCGGATTGCCAGATGTTCCCGCCCTCGTCGTGGCGCTCTTCATGGTGCTTCTGTTACCGCTCAAATCGGCTTTGTATCTGGCTTTGTTCGCCATGATGAAGCTGCGGTATCGAACCGCACTCCTCGCCGGACTGAGCTTGATGAACTACTCCGAGTTCGGTCTGATCGTGGTCTCGGTCGGAGTGACCACCGGGCTGCTGGCACCTGCATGGCTGGTCGAGATGTCGATCGCCGTCGCACTCAGCTTCGTCGTGTCGGCCCTGGTGAACGGTCGGGGGCACCTGATGGTCGAGAAGCTCGCGTCGCGTCTGCCCGAGCAGGACGAGCAGAGCCTGCATCCCGAGGAACGTTCCGGCGATGCCGGCGACGCCGAAGTCGTCGTGATCGGAATGGGTCGTGTCGGGTTCGCGGCCTATCAGCGGCTCACCGATCACTATCGACTCGATGTGGTCGGAGTCGACTACGACGGCCCCCGCATTCGTCGCCTCGCCGATCAGGGACTGCGCGTCATCGAAGGGGATGCAACCGATCTCGACTTCTGGAATCAGCTCCGGCATTCCGAGTCGGTACGCATTGCCGTGCTCGCAATGCCACGTCACGGTGCGAACGTCACGGCGCTCGCCTGCCTGCGCGAGTCCGGGTTCAGCGGAACCGTCGCCGCCGTCGCGCGCTACGACGACGAAGTGCAGTGGGCCAAAGAACATGGAGTGGACATCGCGTTCAATGTCTACGCAGGTGCGGGACTGGAGTTGGCGGACCAAGTGGGCACTACGACCCCGGATCCCGTCGGCGACGAACTCGAACTCGAACCCGAGCTCGGCATCTCCGGAACCGAGAAGCTTCCTCGATCGACAACGGGACAAGTACCCCGCGAGGAGCAGCCGTGACCGGAGCGCCGGAGTGCGTCTCACGCCGGCCACCGACTGCGTTTCGCTCGATACATCTCCGAGTCCGCGACGCGCAGTACGTCGTGCGCGCACTGCCGTATGTCACTGTCCGAGTCGATGTCTACCGTTGCCGACCCGACACTCACCGTGAGTCCGGACAACATCCGGGTCTGTGTCAGGCTCGCTACGAGCTCGGCGGTTAGGGCAGCGAGATCGGCAGGCATACCGACGGCGATGCATGCGAACTCGTCACCGCCCAGTCGTGCGACGATCCAGCGGTTGCCGGCCAGCGTTCGCAGATGCTGGGCTACATCGACGAGGACTGCGTCGCCGGTGTGGTGTCCGAAGTTGTCGTTGACGCCCTTCATGCCGTCGACATCGGCGGCGACGGCGCACATGACCTTCGATTCGACATGCGGCATCGTCATCGAGGTGGTAGCCAGCGCGGCGAACAGCCCACGACGGTTGCGCAGCCCGGTCAGCGGATCGACCAACGATTCTCTTGCGCGAGAACGCAGTTCGCTCACATACACAACCAGAACGAGCGGTGAGGCGAAAATCAACAGCATGGTCAAGCTGTGTGCGGCGACGACCCAGCCGCTGGCGATGTCGGCGTTCACCGTGCGTACGGCCACGACGAAAAGAATGGCCGTTGCGAACAGCAGGTGAAGGGCGCAGGGGAGTGGCGGCACTGCTATCACGGCCAACATGGTGATCACAGCGAACAGGACCGTACCGCCCATTGCAGTCAGCGCGGTGTCCTTCAGCACCAGGCTGACCGCTATGGAGATATCCGAGTACACGATGAACGCGCTCAACAGACGCCGGCCGGGCCATCTACCGAAGATCCAACGCAGTGCAATGGGAAACGCGGTGAGACTGATGGCGACCACTGCATAGACGCGCCAACCGCTGTACTCCTCGGACGGTGCGCTGAGCAATCCGATGAGACCGATCGAGAACGTACCCAAGCCGACGATCCAGCGGATGAGGCGGGTTCGATTCGCGTCCAGATCCAACAATTCCGACACCGACGTGTCCTCGCGAGCCTGTGGAGTATCCCGACCCGAGGCCGAGCTGAACGGGCGAACGGCAGACATCGTGAGACCTTCGGCTGGACTGTGTCCGGAGCAACAACTCCGAGAAGCGTAACAGGAACGGACAATTCGCCAACTCGATCGGTCGATACAGACCACGCCGCCTGTTGAGATTGCTGCGACTGTCGCGATGCAACAGTCGTCGGACACGCAACTGCATGCCTTTGAATCGTCACAGTGACGATTCAAAGGCATGCAGCCCGACAAGAAGGGTTCGCCCCGAAGGGCGGCCGGATTTTCGTGGGCAAAAACGGTTCAGTCATCCGCAGGGCGAGGCACCACGAGACAACGACGGATACACGCAGCGGCGTCGAGTAGTTGCGCCTGCGCCGACAGAACAGTCGGCGCAGGTTCACACTGAGGACGTCAGCGCACGGGAAAACTACCGACGGGGTCGACCGCTCAATACAGCTCCTGACCTGTCGTCCCTGTTTGCCGATAATCGACATTATGTCAAGTAGTCGCTGTGGAGCCGCTCCCCACCTTGTCGCACATGATCCGTGTGACCACGACGCCGGCCGAACGTGGAGCTGAGCCGGGACCTCACACCGACCTCACGAAACAGCGCGCCGACTCCAATCGGTCAGCGTCGTACTCTTCCCATTTCACCGCCGGAACATCTTGTCGTCCCACTTCGACGAATCCTCGCCTGGCGAAGAATTCCGCAGCTTCGCCGCTGACGGTCACCGCGAACAGGTTCGCGATCCCTCGCTCATGACAGAGATCCAACAATCCGTCGATCAGGAGGCCCCCAGCGCCGAGTCCGGAAAATTCGGCGACTGTGATCAAGCCGGACACTTCACCGAACCCTGTGCCCACATATCGATCGACCTCGAGTCCGACGATACCGGCCAGATGCCCGGTGCGTAGGACCCGCGCACCGAGCCCGCCTGCGGCCATCCTGGCGATCTCGATTCGACTGCGCTGCTTGAGAACCCCTTCTCGGACTCCCTGCGCGACCAGCGCTTCGATTGCCGGAAAATCGTCGACTTGAAGTGGGGCCAGGTGAAGGTATCGCCCCTGGGTCAGGACGGTACCGCGCCCGTCGAAGGTGAACAGCTCGAATTCGAGATCCTCTGCACGGCAGAGGTTGACGCTGTATGCGCCGCCGGCAAGCGCCTCCTGTGCAGCGTGCGGGAATTCGTCGAGTCCCCGTTCTGCCAGGTGCAGAGCAAGGCGCTCACCGTGCACGTCGATATCCGCGAAGCTTCGAGGCGGAGTCCCCCAGCCGCCACCCGGATCGGTGAGTACCATTTTCGAGGCCCGGACACTCGCCGCTACCGACCCGGCGGTGCGTGCGACGGCGGAAGCCTCGGTGCCGATCACGACGCATTCGGAGTCCGCGATAGCAAGCCACAGACGCGCAACCGCCTCGCCGCTCCACCCCGTCGAACCGTCCATGGACAGACCACCGACTGCCGTTGTGGTGCTCGAAACGAACTCGGACGGAACCACGAAAATGAACCGCGTATCCCCGGTACCGAACTCATCGACAGTGCGGCTCACTGCGTCCAGACCAGCGACGCTCACAACGGGTAAGGCGACCACGATGGTGACCCCACGAAACTCTTCGATGAAGAAGTCCCGCTCGGAAACAGGCACGCCGCTGGACGTCAGTTCCACTGTTGCCTCGAGCGGTGCCGTTCGTCTCGTCCTGGCTGTGCGGGGCTTCGCTCGAAAGTCGTCGTTCCTCATGATTGCTTCAGTCTGAACTGTCCCCTCCGAACCTCGCAACGTGGACGACGGCCGCAAAGAACGTGCGCACCGCGCAATGCACGGTACGTCCAGTACGCCGCACTGGTCGTGCCGCGTCGCCTCCGTTCCGAGCCGTCGTGCACACTCGAGTTCGCGTCGAAGACACCATTGTGGTGTGGTGGCAGTTCCGTTGACTCCCGGATGTTCTGAGAGGCCCGACCACATGACGATGCTGTCCACCCGAGCCGGTGCCGCTCCGTACACCAGACTGCTCCTCACCGTGTACGACCTGTGGGTCATCAGAATCTCGAACAGTTTTGCATGGCGTTGCAACAGCGCACATTTCGTCGATCTATACCGACAGCACATCGGCCGCCGCCACTTGGAGGTCGGACCTGGATCCGGCTGGGCCCTCGCGAACATAGACCTGCCCACCGAGTTCGACCTCACCCTCCTCGATCTCAACGCCAATTCGTTGAACCACACGGCGTCCCGGCTGGGTGTCACTGTCACGCAAATCAAGCACGACGTTCTGGTGCCATTGGACGAGCGCACCGACACGTTCGATTCGGTGTCGATCAACTACGTTCTGCACTGCCTCCCCGGCGATTGGTCGACCAAGGCTGCTGCCCTGACGAACCTGGCGCGGACTCTCAAGCCGGAGGGGGTGTTGTTCGGTTCCACCGTGATCGGTATCGACCACAGCTTCAACATGCTGGGCAAAGCGCTGATGTTTGCGTACAACAAGATTGGAGCGTTCGACAATCGCCGAGACGATCTGCCCGGCCTTCGTCGGCTACTGTCCGACAGGTTCGAACAGGTCGAGGTGACGATGGTGGGCAATGTTGCGATCTTCGTGGGACGACGGCCTCGAACGACGAACTAGACCCAGCACACATGCCTCGCCTCGGCAATCGTGCACACAGATCGCACCCGCCGAATAACATCGGACCGAAGGAGCTCGGATGACGAGCGAGGTGGATCGGAGGGCCGGTGAACGATCTCACGGGCGACCCGGTGGGCTTGCGCCCGTTTCTGGATCGATTTCCGGACTTCGTTTCGCTGGCCGACTTCTCGGGAAGAATCCTGTACCTCAACCCGGCCGGCTTGGAACTGATCGGAGTTACGAGCCTTGCTGCTGCCATGAAACTGACTGCACTCGAACTCCTCACCCCAGGTGGTCTCGAGCTCGCGGCGGATATAGGTGCCGATCTGCGCGTCGACGGTAAGTGGGAGGGCTTCTGCGAGCTGCGCCATCAAGTGACCGGTGCCGCAATTGCGGTGATGGTCACCTCCTATGTGATCGATTCCCACAGCGGCGGGCCCAACTTGATTGCGTCGACCATTCGCCATCGTCACACCGTCGAACAACGCACTGCTCGGATGGCGGCCGATGTACTCGTCGCAGGTCGACACGCTCGAGAGCAGAAGGCCCTCGCCGATCTGAGTAGGTTCGCCGTCACGGCCGACCTGCCGACACTGCTCACGGCCGCTACCGATACCGCGGCAACGTTGATCGGTGTGGGTCACTCGGCAATCGCCCATCTCGAACGTCCCGGCGACTCTTTCCTGACCATGGAGGCAGCCAGCGGTGCACTCGGCATACGGCACGATGTCCCAGCTGGGGACGGTTCGTTGACGGGTTATGTCCTGACGACCTTCGAGCCCGCCGTGTGCAACAACCGCTCAGTCGAGACCCGTTTTCGTACCGAGACGATGGCTGCTCTGGGGCTTCGCAGTGGAGTGGGAGTTCCGATCTTCGACATCGCCGGCGACGCATGGGGAGCGCTCACGATCCACAGCGTGGAGAACCGTCTGTACCGCGACGAGGAGGTGTCGTTCCTCGGCTCCGTCGCCGGCATCGTGTCTGCGACGATTCGCAGAAGCGATCTGGAAAGCCAACTGAGACGGCGAAGTACGCACGACGCACTCACCGGTTTGCCCAACCGCACGCTTGCCTATGACGTCATCGACGCTGCGTTGGCACGCGCTCGGCATCGAGTCGGCACTGTGGCGCTGCTGTTGCTCGACATCGACGACTTCAAGATCATCAACGACAGCCTGGGTCACGATGCCGGCGACAGAGCCTTGGTCGCCTTCGTCGACCGGCTCGCCTCTGCAATTCGGGAGGCAGACACGGTCGCACGCCTGGGCGGCGACGAGTTCTTGATCGTATGCGAGGGAGTCGACAGCGTCGCGCATGCGGAAGAGCTCGCGCGACACATCTCGAATTCGATCGCGGTGCCGTTCACTGCCGTCGATGTTCCTATCCCCCTCAGCGCGAGTATCGGTATCGCCGTGTCCGACCGCAATTCCACACGGGAGGAGCTCATCCACCGCGCGGACCTGGCCATGTACCGCGCCAAGGACAGCGGCACGGGTGGACATGCCGTCTTCGATCCCACCGACCTCTACGACGCCGATCGCATCAGATCACTGTCGATCGATCTCAGAGCAGCACTGTTGGCGAACGAACTCACGCTGGCGTATCAACCATTGGTGGAAATCGCTGGTCGAAAGATCGTCGCGGTCGAAGCATTGGCCCGCTGGAACCACCGCCACCTCGGACCGATCGAACCGAGCGAATTCGTCAGCGTCGCCGAAAGAACGGGCCTTGCAACACCATTGGGCACCTGGGCTCTGCGTTCCGCATGTACCGCCACAGCACGATGGCGTGCGTTCTCCGATATCGCCGTTCGGGTCAACGTCAGCGCGCTGCAACTTCGCGATCCGGACTTTCCGAAGGAGGTTGCGTCCGTCTTGGCAGACACCGGACTTCCTGCTCACGCCCTCGGCCTGGAGGTCACCGAGACGGTTTGGGTCGCGGACACCGAACGAGTCGCCGATTCCGTCACCACTCTGCACTCGATGGGGGTGGCTCTTCTGCTCGACGACATGGGAAAAGGCCACAGCTCGATGGCGTACCTCGACCGCTACCCCATGTTCGAGTGCTTCAAGATCGACAGGTCGTACATAGCCCGGTTACCTGCCCCACGGGCCCGCGCGATCGTCTCGGCCATCGTTGCGCTCGCACGGGCATTCGATGTCACCGTCGTCGGCGAAGGCGTCGAAACCGAGGAGCAACTCGAAGCGTTGGCTGCCACCGGATGCGACTTCGCGCAGGGATACCTGTTGGGACGACCGGTCGGTGCCGGGGCCATCGCCGACCTGCTTCTCGACAATCGATGAAGCCCGACCGCACGGGCACACCGAACATATCGACAGCTACTTCGCCGACGTGGCAGTGCAACGGGCTGTTCGGCGGCGTGAATGGTGGCCGGATCATCGATACCGCAGCCAGTTTTCGTCGCTACGGGATGGGTTCAGAAAGCTGGAGCCCTCTTTCCACTTTCAAGGTATAGCGCACCCCGGGGCTTGCGGCAAGACCCCGTGCAGGACTCAGAATTGCTCGCTGCAGCCACGCAGCAATCGATCGGAGCCCTGTGACCTCGACCGCTACCCCATGTTCGAGTGCTTCAAGATCGACAGGTCGTACATAGCCCGGTTACCTGCCCCACGGGCCCGCGCGATCGTCTCGGCCATCGTTGCGCTCGCACGGGCATTCGATGTCACCGTCGTCGGCGAAGGCGTCGAAACCGAGGAGCAACTCGAAGCGTTGGCTGCCACCGGATGCGACTTCGCGCAGGGATACCTGTTGGGACGACCGGTCGGTGCCGGGGCCATCGCCGACCTGCTTCTCGACAATCGATGAAGCCCGACCGCACGGGCACACCGAACATATCGACAGCTACTTCGCCGACGTGGCAGTGCAACGGGCTGTTCGGCGGCGTGAATGGTGGCCGGATCATCGATACCGCAGCCAGTTTTCGTCGCTACGGGATGGGTTCAGAAAGCTGGAGCCCTCTTTCCACTTTCAAGGTATAGCGCACCCCGGGGCTTGCGGCAAGACCCCGTGCAGGACTCAGAATTGCTCGCTGCAGCCACGCAGCAATCGATCGGAGCCCTGTGAAACACATGCCCCCTGATGTTTTCGACCTTCCCGACACACTCGCACGCAAACGCGACCGAGCTTTGATCGGCCCGGATGAGCAACACTTCTCAGCGATTCAGTCGAGTATCGAGAAGTCTCGATTCGATACGACAGCACGGCTCGAGGCCGCACAGATGTCCTCGGGCCGAGGGTCGAGAGGTGATGGAGCGAGACTTCGAGATCCATCACTTGCGCAACCGTCTCCGTTCACTTCGGCGCTACGGGGTCGATCTGTGCCTGGGTCGCGTCGTGACCACCGACGCGGACGAGCCGGTGTACATCGGACGACTCGGACTGCTGGGAACCGCGGGCGAACAACTCCTCGTCGACTGGCGCTCCCCCGCGGCCGAACCCTTCTTCGGTGCCACTCACGCCAATCCCATGGGGCTGAGAAGTCGTCGTCGATATCGGTGGACGAACGGCACCATCACCGACTTCTGGGACGAGGTGTTCGATCTGACCGGGCCGATCACCGACGCTGCGCTGAACGATCAGTCTGCCTTCATTGCCAGTCTCGGTACGGCACGTTCACCGAAGATGCGGGACGTGTTGGGCACGATCCAAGCAGATCAAGACGCGATCATCAGAGCGGATTCGAGCGGTGCTCTCGTCGTCGACGGTGGTCCGGGCAGCGGGAAAACGGTTGTCGCCCTGCACCGCACCGCGTATCTGCTGTACACGGGGTCGCGTCTCGGACACAGCCGCGGCGGCGTGTTGTTCATCGGCCCGCACGAGCCGTACCTCGCCTACGTCTCCGACGTGCTACCGAGTCTGGGCGAGGACGGTGTGCAGACTTGCACGCTCCGGAATCTTGTCGCCGAAGGAACGAACGTGATCGAGGAGACGGATCTTATTGTGGCGCAACTGAAAGCGTCCGCCAACATGAGCCTGGCGATAGAGGCGGCCGTTGCGTTCTACGAGCAGCCGCCGACTCGGAACATGATCGTGGAGACCGAATGGGCCGATCTGACATTGACTCCGGCGGATTGGGCCGAGGCGTTCGGGGCACCCGATCCGGGCACTCCGCACAACGAGGCTCGTGAACAGATCTGGGACCTGCTGCTGACAATACTGACCGATCGCCACGACGGCGGCGAGACCCCGATCGAGCTACGAAAGTCATTGCAGAACAACGAGACTCTACGCGCGGAGATGGAACGATCCTGGACGCTCATCGACGCCGCCGACCTCGTCGCGGACCTGTGGAGTGTGCCGGCGTACTTTCGCTCGTGCGCACCCTGGCTCGACTCCGAGCAGATTCGTTCGCTCCAGCGACCCGATCCGGCGCAGTGGACGGCGTCCGATCTGCCGCTGCTCGACGCCGCACGAATGCGGCTCGGCGATCCCGACCATTCACGCCGCATCCGGCGTCGTGAGTTGGCCGCGGCTGTCGAGCGTGTGCGAATGGACCGCGTCGTCGACGAACTCATGGCCGCCGACGACGACGAGATGATGGCCGCCCAGTTGCGCCAGGACGGAATTCGCGATGCGCTGGTCGATTCGGCGGGCTTCGAGCAGATCCCGTCGGATCCCTTGGCCGGGCCGTTCGCACACATCGTCGTCGACGAGGCACAGGAATTGACCGACGCGGAGTGGCAGATGGTCCTGCGCCGATGCCCGTCGGGCAGCATCACGATCGTCGGCGATCGCGCACAAGCGCGGCGGGGATTCGAGGAGTCCTGGTTCGAACGCCTCGGAAGAGTGGGATTCGACCACATGAACGTGGCCACCCTCGGCGTCAACTACCGCACCCCACGAGAAGTGATGGCCGAAGCCGAGCCGGTGATTCGCGCGGCGCTGCCGGACGCCAATATTCCGGTCTCCATCCGTAGCACCGGTATGCCCGTCGAGTACGGTGACGCGGCAGATCTGTCGTCGATTCTCGATCGATGGCTGGACTCGAATGTCGACGGAATCGCTTGCGTCGTCGGCGATCCTGCGTTCCGGTCTTCGGAGCGCATCCGCTCACTGACACCACAGTTGACGAAAGGACTTGAATTCGATCTGGTCGTTCTGATCGACCCGGATTCGTTCGGATCGGGAATCGCCGGTGCCGTGGACACCTACGTGGCGATGACGCGAGCAACCGGACAGCTGGTGGTTCTGATCACTCAGCGCGACGCCGAATCGAGAACGTCCAGCACAGCATGAATTGCCGGGCTGGCGTCGGCGCTGCGCCGCCACGCGGCCTGCACCTCACGAGCGGGAGCGCGCTCGAGCGGAACCGCCACGAGATCGGCACCGAGCAACGGACGCGCGAGACGAGGCACAAGAGCGAGCACATCGTCCGCTTCGACCAGCGCGAGTTGCGTGGAGAAGTCGTCCACGAGATGGCGAACGTCGACCTCGGCGGACGTTTCGGCAAACAGCCGACGAAACCACTGGTGACACACCGTCCCGGCCGGGCTCGTCACCCACGGGTATTGCGCGAGTTCGGTCTGGGCCAACGCGGTCTCGCGTCGGGCGAGGGGGTGGGTTCGCTTCATGATCACGTCGCCGAAATCCGTGTGAATCGGTTGCCGAACGACAGAGGGAGGAGCGGGCACCGACACTCCGTCGGCGTCGTGCACCAGCGCCAGATCTGCGGTCCCGGAATACACGCTGTGCAGTGCGCGGTCCGGATCCTCCTCGCTGATGTGCACCGCCAGGTCGGGATACCGCCGATTCAGCTCGGTCAGCGCGGGTGCCAGCAAACCCCGTACCGCGGTCGAGAAGCCGACCAGGCGAACGACCCCACGTGCGACGCCCTCGTCGGCGGATCGCGCCGCCTCGACACACCGTTCGAGAGCGTCGAACACCTCCCCCGCTGATTCGACCACCGCCCGACCTGCGGGGGTGAGCACCACACCCCGACCGGCCTGTGCCAGTACCGGGGTGCCGATCTGCCGTTCGAGGCGCTTGATCTGCTGCGAGATCGCCGAGGAGGTGTAGCCGAGCTCGTCGGCCGCTCGTGCAAGAGTGCCGAGTGCTGCCACAGCGCGCAGGGCATGTAGGGCACTCACGTCGATCATGAAGCAACAGTACGCAGTAATGCGGATAATGGATCGCTGGACCTCATCTATCGAGCGGTCCACACTCGGATCATGATCACCACCCCGTCGCCGGCCTCGACGATCTTCGGCACCAACCTCGTCGCGATGGCGACCCCCATGCACCCCGATCGATCGCTCGACCTGGCGGGCGTCGATGCCCTTCTCACCCACCTGTCGGCGACACGATGCGATGGCGTCGTCATCGCCGGAACCACCGGTGAAGCACCGACTCTGACCTCCCACGACATCACGGAACTGATCAGATCGGCCCGGGACCACTCGGACCACGCCCTCCGAGTGGTTGCAGGAGTAGGCACCAACGACACCTCCACCGGGATCGAGATGGCTCTGTCCGCAACGGCAGCCGGTGCCGACGCTCTGTTGATCACCGCTCCCTACTATTCGCGCCCCACCCAGGCCGGCATTGCGGAGCACGTCGTCGCCATCGCCGAGGCAGGTGGTCTGCCGGTCATGATCTACGACGTCCCGGCGCGGACAGGTGTGGCCGTCGAGGCGTCGACGCTCATCGAACTCTCCCGCCACCCCCTCATCGGTGCCGTCAAGGACGCGAAGGGTGATCTGTACGAGGCCATGACTGTCATGTCCTCGACAGACCTCGCCTACTACTGCGGAATCGACGAACTCGCGCTCCCCTACCTCGCCTCCGGTGCAACAGGATTGGTCAGTGTCACCGGCAATGTGGTGGCAGACCGATACGCCGACCTGATCGCGGCCGTCAGCATCGGCAACCTGGATCGGGCGAACGCAGTCCAGCGATCGCTGCTGCCGTTGACCGACGCCATCATGCGTACGACGCAGGGGGCCATCATGGCCAAGGCGGCGCTCGTCAGGATCGGCGTCATATCCGACGCGGCGGTGCGACGCCCACTTCTCGAGTCCTCGGCGGCCGACCTGAGGCGACTCGACGCCGCACTGCGCGCTACCGGAATCGAGCAGGAATCGAGAAGCATGCACGTTCCGGTACGACTAGCCTGACTGCTCATGGCGACGAAGAAGGTCACGCAAGGCTCGGCACCGCATGCCGCCGACAGTCACGATCTGATTCGGGTGCAGGGCGCGCGGCAGAACAATCTCCAGGACATCAGTGTGGATCTACCCAAGCGACGCCTCACCGTCTTCACCGGAGTGTCGGGCTCGGGCAAGAGCTCGCTGGTCTTCAGCACTATTGCCGCGGAGTCACAGCGGATGATCAACGAGACCTACAGCGCCTTCGTTCAGGGTTTCATGCCCACACTTGCACGACCGGACGTCGACGTCATGGATGGGCTCACTACTGCGATCATCGTCGATCAGCAGCGAATGGGTGCCAACCCTCACTCGACGGTCGGTACCGCCACCGATGCCAACGCCATGCTTCGCATTCTGTTCAGTCGAGTGGGTAAGCCCTATATCGGCTCGGCGCAAGCATTTTCGTTCAATGTGGCATCGGTCTCGGGTGCGGGCGCATACAAGGTGGACAAGGGCGGCCGTCAGACCACCGAGAAGAAGTCCTTCTCCGTCACCGGCGGCATGTGCCCACGCTGCGAGGGACGCGGTTCGGTCAGCGACTTCGATCTCACCGCCCTCTACGACGCGAGCAAGTCCCTCAACGAGAATGCCATCACCATTCCCGGCTACAGCATGGAAGGGTGGTACGGCCGAATCTTTCGCGGCTGCGGCTACTTCGACCCGGACAAGCCCATCGCGAAGTACACGAAGAAGGAACTCGACGATCTTCTCTATCGCGAGCCGACGAAGATCAAGGTCGAAGGCATCAACCTAACCTACTCGGGGCTCGTACCTCAGATTCAGAAATCGTTCCTGTCCAAGGACGTCGACGCCATGCAGCCGCATATTCGCGCATTCGTCGAGCGCGCGATCACCTTCACCACGTGCCCGGACTGCGACGGAACAAGGCTCAATGAAGGCGCTCGGTCGTCGAAGATCAAGGGCATCAACATCGCCGACGCGTGCTCGATGCAGATCAGCGATCTGGCCGCTTGGGTCGCAGGCCTGAAGGAACCGTCGGTGGCACCACTCCTGACGACGCTGAGCGAAACGCTGGACTCCTTCGTGGAAATCGGACTCGGATACCTCAGCCTGGATCGGCCGTCGGGAACGCTGTCGGGTGGAGAAGCGCAGCGGACCAAGATGATTCGCCACCTCGGCTCCTCGTTGACCGACGTGACGTACGTGTTCGACGAGCCCACGACCGGCCTGCATCCCCATGACATCGAACGGATGAACAATCTGCTGTTGCAGTTGCGGGACAAAGGAAATACCGTCCTGGTCGTCGAGCACAAGCCCGAGACGATCGCCATCGCCGATCACGTCGTCGATCTGGGCCCGGGTGCCGGCAGCGCAGGCGGGCATATCTGCTTCGAAGGCACCGTCGAAGGACTGCGCCACAGCGACACCGTCACCGGTCGACATTTCGACGATCGCGCGTCGCTCGAGCCGTCGGTGCGTGAGTTCTCAGAGGTGCTCGAGATTCGCGGAGCGAACTCACACAATCTGCGCGATGTGGA
This sequence comes from Rhodococcus sp. NPDC078407, assembly GCF_044542515.1. NCBI lineage: Bacteria > Bacillati > Actinomycetota > Actinomycetes > Mycobacteriales > Nocardiaceae > Rhodococcus > Rhodococcus sp. NPDC078407. Next base: position 273,079 of record NZ_JBITUQ010000003.1, read on the forward strand.
CGTCGACATTCCACTGGGGGTGTTGGTCGTCGTCACCGGCGTCGCAGGCTCGGGCAAGAGCTCACTGATTCACGGGTCTCTCTCGGGCACAGAAGATGTGGTGTCGGTGGACCAGGGGGCGATCCGTGGCTCGCGTCGAAGCAACCCCGCGACCTATACCGGACTGCTCGAACCGATCCGCAAGGCCTTCGCCAAGGAGAATGCCGTCAAACCGGCCCTGTTCAGCTCCAACTCCGAAGGCGCGTGCCCGACGTGCAACGGGGCAGGCGTCATCTACAGCGATCTCGCCATGATGGCCGGGGTCGCCACGACGTGTGAAGTGTGCGAGGGCAAGCGGTTCCAAGCTTCGGTACTCGAGTACCACTTCGGCGGTCGCAACATCGACGAGGTGTTGTCCATGTCGGTCGCCGAAGCCGAGGAGTTCTTCGCCGACGGAGCATCCAAATTGATTCCGGCACACAAGATTCTGCAACGCTTGAACGACGTGGGGTTGGGTTACCTGAAGATCGGCCAACCGTTGACGACGCTCTCGGGTGGAGAACGCCAGCGCCTCAAGCTCGCCACGCACATGGCAGCCAATGGCGGGGTCTACGTACTGGACGAACCCACCACCGGACTGCATCTCGCCGATGTGGACAAGCTCCTCGGACTGCTCGACCGATTGGTCGACTCGGGCAAGTCCGTGATCGTCATCGAGCATCATCAAGCCGTCATGGCCCACGCAGACTGGATCATCGATCTGGGTCCCGGTGCCGGACACGACGGCGGACTCGTGGTGTTCGAGGGAACGCCGTCCGATCTGGTGGCGGACGGTTCTACTCTCACTGCACAACATCTGGCCGCGTACGTCGGGAGCTGACAGCGCGGGGCGGCCGATATCCTGAACCCCCCATGGTGACCTTGCTGCTCGCGCTCGTCGGATTCGCGGTACTCGATTCGCTCGACGTGTTGTTGATCGGTGTCACTGCTGGGATCGCTGTGCACGCGAGAACCACCCGCCGGTCGCCGTTTCGCGCCGGGCTGGCCTTCGTGGGCGGGGTATTCACGGCAACGACGACATTCGGCATTCTCACCGTTCTCGGCATCGACTTCTTCACAGATCTGTTCGACTTCACGATCACCCCGACGGTTCGCTATCGGACAGAATTCGCAGTCGGGCTCGTCCTGATCACTCTCGGTGCTCTGCGCACCACCGAACGTCGCCCACCGGCGTGGGCAGCCAGGGCCGGGTCCAGCATTCCCGTCGTCGCCCTGACCGGACTGACGATCGGTCTCGTGCAGGGGCCGACGGCAGTGCCGTATCTCGCCGGGCTGACGATGCTCTCGACCTACGATCCCCGTCCGCCATGGTGGCCGGCCATCGTCGTCGCATATTGCCTGATCGGGCTGCTACCGCCGATCCTCGTCTTGATACTGGCGTCGAAGAAGAGTCGTCGTTCCAGGCGCGCATTCACCGCGACCGTGCGGGCCCTGACCCGCTACGGCCCGCCGACGGTGCGCATCATCTTCGTCGTGCTCGGTGTCGCACTCGTCGCCGACGCTCTGATTCATGCTCGGGACCTCCTGTAGGTCGCCGTCGTAAGCTTCTGCGCATGGCACTCGATCACGGCGACCCCGGTGACGCCCCGTCCGTTCCCCCTCCCCTGGCTCCGGTCGTCGACGACCGACGGCCCTCCGCCGCCGAGGAAGCGCGCACGATCGCCGCGTCCACCAACATCGCGACCCTCGCGAGTCTGACCGCCGACGGCGACCCCTGGGCATCCTTCGTCACCTACGGATTGCACGATGGCGCTCCGGTTCTGTGCGTCTCGCAGATGGCGGAGCACGGACGCAACCTCGCCGGCGATCAACGGATGAGCCTGTCGATCGTGGCACCGCAATCACAGACCGATCCGCTGGCATCGGGCCGAATCACCCTCGCCGGCGTGGTCGAAAGGCCCGAGGGTGACGAGCTCGCGGCGGCCCGCGAAGCGCATCTCGCAGCAGTGCCCGCGGCGAAGTACTACCTCGACTACAGCGACTTCGCGCTCTGGATCATGCGCGTACAGCGGGTCCGATGGGTCGGCGGGTACGGGCGGATGGATTCGGCAACCGCCGCGGACTACGCCGAGGCGGCACCCGATCCGGTCTCGCCCACCTCGGCATACGCGATCGAGCACCTCAACGCCGACCATTCGACGTCTCTGGTGGCGATGGCTCGTCGACTGGGCGGCTTTCCCGATGCCACCTCGGCCGAATGCACTGCAGCGGACCGCTACGGACTGGACCTGAAGGTGCTCACGCCGCGCGGAGTCGCCTACACCAGGGTTGGTTATGCGACGCCGATCGACTCGGCTGCCGAACTGCGAGCCGCAACCGTCGAACTGGCGAAACGAGCGGGAGGCCGGGGCTAGTTTCAGCTGCACCGCCCACTCTGTACCGGTACAGCCACCTCGCCGAGACGCCACAGACGTTGGCGACTACCGTTGTGCGTACATCTCAACGTCTAGGGAGCAAAGGTAATGAGCATCCAACCGGTCGAATCGAAGCGTCATCGTGTCGTCGTCATCGGTTCCGGGTTCGGAGGACTGTTCGGCGTAAAGGCGCTGAAAAAGGCCGACGTCGACATCACCCTCGTCGCCAAGACGACGCACCACCTCTTCCAGCCGCTGCTGTATCAGGTTGCGACGGGCATCCTGTCCGTCGGCGAGATCGCTCCGACGACCCGCGTCATTCTGCGCAAGCAGAAGAACGCCGAAGTGTTGCTGGGCGACGTGCTGAACATCGACCTCGAGGCCAAGACGGTGACGTCCAAGCTGCTCGAGCGCGTGACTGTCACCCCGTTCGACAGCTTGATCGTTGCGGCCGGAGCGCAACAGTCCTACTTCGGCAACGATCACTTTGCCGAATTCGCACCCGGCATGAAGACGATCGACGACGCTCTCGAATTGCGCGGACGTATCCTCGGTGCCTTCGAGCAGGCGGAGCTCTCCGACGATCAGGAGGAGAAGGACCGTCTGATGACGTTCGTCGTCGTCGGGGCCGGCCCCACGGGCGTCGAACTCGCCGGGCAGATCGCCGAGCTGGCGGACCGGACGCTCGATGGAGCCTTCCGCAACATCGATCCTCGGGACGCTCGCGTCATTCTCCTCGACGCGGCCCCCGCCGTTCTTCCGCCGATGGGCGAGAAACTCGGTCGCAAGGCCGCCGAACGCCTGGAGAAGCTCGGCGTCGAGATTCAGCTCAACGCGATGGTCACCGATGTCGACAACGACGGACTGACGGTCAAGGAGAAGGACGGCAGTACTCGTCGTATCGAGGCGCAGTGCAAGGTCTGGTCGGCAGGCGTCCAGGGCAGTCCCCTCGGCAAGCAGCTGGCGGATCAGTCCGGTTCGGAGACCGACCGCGCCGGTCGTGTGCTCGTCGAGCCCGACCTGACCGTCAAGGGCCACCCCCACGTATTCGTCATCGGCGACCTCATGTCGGTCAAGGATGTGCCCGGCATGGCGCAGGGCGCCATTCAGGGAGCGACGTACGCCGCCAAGCTGATCAAGGCGTCGGTGAAGGGCGAGGACGATCCCACCCAGCGCTCGCCGTTCAAGTACTTCGACAAGGGCTCGATGGCAACGGTGTCGCGATTCAACGCCGTGGCCAAGGTCGGCAAGCTCGAATTCGGCGGCTTCATCGCATGGCTGATGTGGCTGGCGCTGCACCTGTACTACCTGGTGGGCTACCGCAGCCGCATCACGACCGTCATCTCGTGGTTCGTGACGTTCCTGGGCCGCGGTCGCGCCCAGATGGCCTCGACGGAACAGCAGGTGTTCGCGCGATTGGCCATCGAGCAACTCAACTCCATCGAACGCGCCGGCGACGTGAACAAGCGCACCGCAGTGGTGGAAGAGCAACGAGAAGAGGCAGCCGGCTGATTACTTCGTCGTGCGCGTTTTGCGCCCCCACAGGTACGCAAAACGCGCACGACCAAGCGATGCGATTGCCGGTCTCACGCCCCCGATTACGCGGGCTGCAGGCGTCGCCCCACCGAGGTACTCAGCGACCCGCCACCTGCTAGCGCCAGCCGGACGGTTCCGCCGCCGAGATCGACCGCGGACGCCCGAGCATCCGGGTATTGCAACGTACTGGACATCGACAGCGGAGCCGACAACACGTCGTGCGCGATCGAACCCTCGCCCAGCTCCACGCGGTGCCGTAACAACGGCTTACCTCCGACGTCGCACCGCATCGCACTGCTCCACCGCCCCGACGCTTCCTCGACACGCCCGATCTGCGTCCGCTCACGCAGCCACAGCGTCGAATCCTGCTGCAGCTCAACGGTGTTGACCACCGAATGCGAGGCGTCGGACACGACGACCATAGGCTCGGGGTCGAAGATCAAAGACGCCCCCGCACCGATCTCGAAATGCCACTGCGCCGACGAGTGACGCTGTTGCATACCGGGCATCGCCAACGACGCCGCGACGCTGCGAACCTCCAGGTGCGCGCCTGCCGCCACCGAGATTCTGACGCTGATGGTGTCACCACCGAGTGGCGTTGCCGCCGTTCCGATCAGGTGGACGGTATCTCGGCCCGTCTGCCGACCGGCAAGTCCCCCCACCGAGGTGATGCGAGGGCTGCGATGCAGGCTCGCATCGATGGAGAGCTCGGTGTGCATCGACGCTCAGTGTGCGTGGGCATGCGCGTCGGCGTCGGCCACGATCTTCAGCTGCTCTCGAATCCACGCGAGCACCGTGGTCGCGGCCGGATCGTCGGTGAGCGAGATCAGCGCCGTCGGCCGGCCCTCGCGCACCTGAGCCGCATCACGCTCCATGACACCCAGATCGGCTCCGACGTAGGGAGCGAGATCAGTCTTGTTGACGACCAGCAGATCGGAGAACGTGACACCGGGACCGCCCTTGCGCGGCACCTTGTCGCCGCCTGCGACATCGACGACGAAGATCTGCACGTCGATCAGGCCGGACGAGAACGTCGCCGTCAGGTTGTCTCCACCCGACTCGACCAGTATCAGGTCCAGCGGCGGATTGTTCTCGATCAGGTCGTCGATGGCATCGAGGTTGGCGGTGATGTCGTCGCGAATTGCGGTGTGCGGGCAGCCACCTGTCTGTACGGCGGTGATCCGCTCGTCCGGCAGCACCGCGTGCCGACGAAGGAAGTCTGCGTCCTCGGTGGTGTAGATGTCGTTGGTCAGGACAGCCAGCGACAGCTCGTCGCGCAACTGGCGGCACAAGGCCGCCACCAACGCGGTCTTTCCGGAACCGACCGGACCACCAATTCCCACTCGCAGTGCCTCGCCCTTGGTCCGTGCGCGTTTGGGGCGATCCAGGCCGTGGTCGTGGGGCTCACCGTCGATCAGGTGCGGGGGCATGACATCTCCTTGGTCGTCGAGAACTATCGATCGAAACTGTGGATGGGGATTTTCAGGATACGAACAGCGGACGATCGCGGACGGCGTGGGCTTCGGCAAACATGTCCAGCAACGGATCCGACAACTCCATCAGGTCGGGTAGGCATTCGCACACTGCGGCAGCCACGTCGTCGCAGAAGTCGCCCAAGCGGATGGTGCAGGCAGCAACTTCCGCCGGATCGAGCGCCAGCAGACGCTGCGCCGCGATCGCCGAACCGGTCATGGTGGTGTACACCTGCACAGCCGCCGCGTCGGCAACCGACAGACCGGACGCGAGGCACACGTGCCCCGCGGCGACGCCGAGGTGGGGCCTGCGGCCGATGGACAGCCAATCATGCAGAGGCCAGGCCGATTTCGCCAACCGAAGCAGGCCTCGCCCCTGAGCGCGAGACGCCGACCTGGCTGCCGGCGACGGCGTTCGAGCGTCACATTCGGCGTCTGCGTCGTCCGTGCCGAGTGAGCCGTGGACGATCGCGGCGGCCACCGACGCCGTGGTGGCACCGGAGGTCCTGATACGACGCCGCAAGAACGCGTCGAGTGTCGCGATGTCCCGGACCGAACCCGAAGCGATCGCCTCCTCCACTCCACCGGAATGCACGTGTCCACCGGTAGGTAGTCGCGAATCGGCAAGCGTGAGAAGCGTTGTCACCTGCAACCGCGCAGCCGTCATCAGAAGAGGAAGTATCGCTGCGCCATCGGCAGTTCGGTTGCCGGCTGTTCTTTCCAGACGTCGCCGTCGATGCGCACCGTGAAGGTGTCCGGATCCACCTCGATGTCGGGCATGGCGTCGTTGAGTGCCATGTCGGCTTTCCTGATACTGCGGACGTTCTTGACCGGAACGAGCCGGCGATCGCAGTTCAGGCGTCCGGCAAGTCCGTCTTCGATTGCCTGGGGGGCGACGAAGTGCAGTGATGTGGCTGCTGCCGCTTTGGGCGCGGCTCCGAACATCGGACGCGGAAGCTCGGGTTGCGGAGTCGGAATCGACGCGTTGGCATCGCCCATAGCCGCCCAGGCGATCATGCCGCCTTTGATGACCATGTGCGGGCGGACGCCGAAGAATGCCGGATCCCACAGCACCAGATCAGCCAGTTTTCCCGGCTCGATGGAACCGATCTCGTCGTCCAACCCATGGGCGACGGCTGGGCAGATGGTGTATTTGGCGACGTACCGCATGACACGGTTGTTGTCGGCACCGTTGTCGCCGCTCAGGAAGCCGCGACGAGACTTCATCACGTGCGCGGTCTGCCAGGTGCGTAGAACCACTTCGCCGATACGCCCCATCGCCTGCGCATCGCTGCCAATCATCGAGATCGCACCCATGTCGTGCAGCAGATCTTCCGCGGCAATGGTCGACGGCCGAATCCGGCTCTCGGCGAACGCCAGATCCTCCGGGATCGACGGACTCAGGTGATGGCACACCATCAGCATGTCGAGATGTTCGTCGAGGGTGTTCACGGTGTGCGGACGCGTCGGGTTGGTCGAGCTGGGCAACACGTGGCCCTGCGCAGCCACGGTGATGATGTCGGGTGCGTGCCCGCCGCCCGCACCCTCTGTGTGATAGGCGTGAATGCCGCGTCCGGCGATCGCGGCGAGGGTTGTCTCGACGAACCCCGCTTCGTTGAGGGTGTCCGAGTGCAACGCGGCTTGCACACCGGCGTCCTCGCACACTCTCAGGCACGCGTCGATAGCGGCGGGAGTGGATCCCCAGTCCTCGTGCAATTTGAATCCCGATGCGCCTGCGCGCAATTGCTCCCACATGGAGTCGGGGTTGACCGTGTTGCCTTTGCCGAGGAGCACGATGTTCATCGGCCAGTCGTCGAGCGCTTCGAGCATCCGGGACAGGTGCCATGCACCCGGGGTGACCGTGGTCGCCTTGCTTCCCTCGGCCGGTCCGGTACCGCCGGCGATCACGGTGGTGATGCCGCCGCCGAGAGCTTCCTCCTTGATCTGCGGGCAGATCAGGTGAACGTGGCAGTCGATTCCGCCGGCCGTGACGATCTTGCCGTTGCCCGCGATGATCTCGGTCGACGGTCCGATCACGAGATCGGGATGAACCCCGGTCATGGTGTCGGGATTACCCGCCTTGCCCACCGCCACGATGCGTCCGTCGCGAATACCGAGGTCCGCCTTGATGATTCCCCAATAGTCGACGACAACCACCCCGGTGATCACCGTGTCGGGAGCGCCGTCTGCGCGGGTGGCCCGCGATTGACCCATCGATTCGCGGATCACCTTGCCCCCGCCGAAGACGGCTTCCTCACCCGCGTTGCCCGGCCCGCCGCTGCGGTCCTCGGTGACCTCGATCAGAAGATCGGTGTCTGCCAAACGAATTCGATCACCCGTGGTGGGGCCGAACAACTGTGCGTATCGGCTCCGACTCAGACGCGCCATCAGCTGTCCAACTTTCCGGGAGGTGTCATGCTCAGACCGTGGACCTCGCGCGTCCCACCGAGGGGCACGAGCCGAATCTCCTGCTCGATGCCGGGCTCGAAACGAACCGCTGTGCCCGCCGGAATGTCGAGGCGGTGGCCGTGTGCGCGTTCGCGGTCGAACTGCAGGGCGTCGTTGGATTGCGGAAAGTGCACGTGTGAGCCCACCTGGACCGGGCGATCGCCGGCGTTCACGACGACCATCGTGATCACTTCGGCACCCTCGTTGATCTCGATATCCCCTGCAACGGTGATGATCTCGCCCGGAACCAGGTGACCGTCACCTCGCTTCGGTGAGATCGGCTCGTGCACGGTGATCAGTTTCGTGCCGTCGGGAAAGGTGGCTTCGACCATCACCTCGGGCAGTAACTCGGGAACACCACCGAGGACATCGTCGGCGCTCAGTATCTCTCGCCCCGAGGACATCAGGTCTGCAACGGATCGTCCGTCCCGGGCACCTTCGAGAAGGTGATCGGTGATGATCGCAATGGCCTCGGGGTGATTGAGTTTCAGTCCGCGAGCCCGACGACGCCGTGCGAGTTCGGCCGCGTAACTGACGAGCAGTCGATCCTGCTCGTGCGGAGACAACCGCATTGGAGTTCTCCGTCCCGATCGGTGATGGTGCTCGGCAATTCTGACACGCTCGAGGCGACCCGGCAGCGGAGCGCGCCGCTGCGATTCATCCGAGGGGCACGGTCACCGACCGATCGAGCAGCCCTCGTAGAACGTCGCGATCGATTCCCGATGCAACATTCTGCAGCTCGGCAAGGCCGAACGCGCCTGCATCGAGGCCTCGCACCAGCACCCCGGCCAGCGCCTGCGCGGTGGCGGGCTCGTCCATCACCTCACCGCCCTGACGGTCCAGGTAATTTCCGAGTCGAGCGGCCGCGACCGGCATGGCGTGGCGGAAGAAGCCGAAGGTGGCCAGCCACCGCGTCACCAGATGCCCGGGATGCATGTCCCAACCCTGGTAGAAACCGCGCTCAAGGGACCTGGTCACCAGCTCGAAGTGTCGACGCGCCGACACCGAAATCTGCTCCGGGCTACCGGTGGGAACTACCTGGGTCGAGCCGTCGCAGACCCACACGCCGGTTTGGGCAGCTGCCACCAACATGACGTTCTTCGCGTGGTCCGCCACCGGATGCGCCAACGACTGCTGCGCGGAGGTGATTCCACATGCCGCGCTGTAGTCGTAGGTCCCGTAGTGCAGGGACGTGCAGCGACCGTCTGCGCGGGTGATGGCCCTCGCGAGAGTCGTCGTGCCGTCGGCTCCCACTACCGCCTGAGGGCTCTCGATCTGCAACTCGAAACGCAGTGCGCGATCGGGCAGACCGTGCGCGCGCTCGATCTCCTCGCACAATGCGACCACCGCGGCCACCTGCGCGACGGCACGCAGTTTGGGCACGGTGAACACGAAACCGTCGGGTACTCCCCCGGCCCCGTCCAGAACGAGCTCGAGGGTGCGAATTCCGCGTCGACGCTCGTGCGCTGCAAGACCTTTGGAGCGAATGCCGAGCCAGCTCGGGCCTGCGGGGTCCCTCGCCAACGCCGACAGTGCTGTGCCCACTGCCGTTGCGTGCCGGTCTTCGACGGCATCCGACCGCCAGCCGTAACCGTCCTCGAAGTCGAACCTCAGATCCTGGATGGGGGCACGGTTCAACCGATCACGTACGAGAGGCAGTGCATCCGCGGTGTCCAGCTCGGCGAAGGCGCCGGGGTGGGCATCGAGAATTGCCGAGCCTGCGGCACCCCACTCGGCAGGCACCTCCGCCGAGGCGTCGGATGCCGAGACGTACACGGTGTGGGAGGGCTGCCCGCCTATTCGATCGCCCGGATAGTGCCGCGCCAGGTCGTCGTCGATAGGACCGAACAACGACTCGATGCGATCGAGAGCGTCGGGGGTCAAGGCGGTGACCGGGGAATTCGATTGCTGGTTGTGGCCTGTCATGGGCATCACTGTCCCAGACGTGCGGTGTTTTCGATATTTGCCAGCCGGACCTTGCCTTGTGCGACCGGACGCCCGGTCTCGTCGGCGATGTCGACCTGCCACAGCTGCTGGGTACGTCCGCGATGGATCGGGTGTCCGTGTGCGGTCAGAGTGCCCGACCGGGTGGCGCGGAGGAAGTCGGTGTTGTTGTTGACGCCGACCACGTGTCCACGTGACCCGAACCAGGCCGAGCCGGCGATGCTGGCCACCGATTCGACCACCGCGCACAGCACGCCTCCATGCATGATTCCGGCTGGTTGATGGAGTTGCGGGGTGACGGTCCACTCGGCACGCACGTCATCACCGGACACCTCGAGATACTTCAGACCGACGACTCCGTCGAATCCTCGATGACACAGCTCCGTCAGCTGTTCCGGCGTCATGGCCTCGAAGGGCGTCTGCTCGGTGGTGCCGTTCGAGTCCGTCATTGCATTGCCTCCGGTTGCGTCGAATCATGCGGGCCGACTGCCCTCGACCAGAGATACACGATGGTCGACCCACGAAAATCTGTGGGCCTCTCGTTCGTGAAGAACGAGAGGCCCACCGCGGCAAGGACCGGGAGTCACTGCAGCCCTCAGGACTCCGGCGCGGTCCGTTGGTACGAAGTCAGCATAGGCAAACCTTAGTTGAGATGCAAGGACTTCACGAGGCCCGCAGCCTCGCGCGACCAGGAACCCCGACGCGTGAGCGGACAGGCGCACCGGCATCGACCATGGCGTCGAGCAACATCTGGCCCCGGCGAGCTCCGTCCGAGGCACTCGTTCCCGCCAGAATCGGCACGTACGTCGACGCGCCGAGGATCGCGTCGCCCACCAGAGCCCAGAAGACTCGGGCATCGAGCGGAGCGCGCTCCGAGATCGCGCGAAACACCGCATCGAGCGACGTGATGCATCGATGCGCCGTCCACACCAGCAGGGCCTGCTCACACGGAAAGGTCACCGTGCCGGGTTCACCCGCACGAGAGTCCTCCGGCAGCACCCGCAGTATCGGCGACGCGACACCCGCCCAGTCGATTCCGCCGTCGCTGTCCATGTGGATCCACACATTGTCGATACCCGGATCCCAGGCGCGTGCTTCCAGGACCAGAAGGGCGGAGACTCGGCCGACCACAGCGTGGATCAACGCCGTGGCGACTTGAACCGCAGCCGCCTCCGGCACTTCCAGATCCTCGAATGACCGGTTGTACATCCGCTCGACGCGCCCGTCGGTCAGGCCGACGGCCAGTTGCCACCACCGACGCTTGCCTTCGTTCGCCATGGCTGCAACCGCGTACATGCGCGGGTAATCGGGATTGAGCGCCCGCAGGGTCGCACAGGAATCGGCCAAGGGAGCCGTCCCGTCGGATCGGCTCGAGAATCTCCGAACATCGGCCCAGTCCGAGAATGCCACCGTTGCAACTGACACCTGATCGCTCCTTGATGTTCGTGGCGGGTGATTGCGTCGCACCCCAGCCTCGTATGTAGGTTAGCCTAACCAGATTACATCGTGAATCAGGTACCGCTACCCTTACCTCACCTCACACCGAAGGCAAGGGTTCCGTAACCTAAACGAGTCCCTTCGAAACAGCGAGGAGTCGCGACCCTGTGACCACAGCTCCGCTACTCGGCCCACACGGCGCTCGCCGGTCTCCCGACGAGCAGTACGGGACCGACACCGCGCCCGACGGCCCGCCGCCCCGGAGTTCCCGCATCGCTGCGGCAGCGATCGATGCCCTGATCGTTCTGGTCCCACTCTTCGTCGGATGGTCGATCGTCGATGCCTTGCGGGACGACAACGGTGGCGGACAAGCGGACCGCTTCGTGTTCGGTGCGATCGCGGTGTGCGTCGCACTGGCTCTGTTCGTCTGGAACCGCGGGTACCGCGACGGCAACGACGGTCAGAGCACCGGCAAGCGATGGCTCGGGCTGACCCTGCGCGATACCGTCGAACACGGCCCCATCGGTGCCCGTCGAGCACTGCGTCGTCAATTCTGGCTCAGCGCCGGGTCGTCCGAGGTGGTGCGCGAAAAGGTCGCGGCAGCACAGGGATTCGAGCCGATTCCCAAAGACGGTTCGGTCGCGGCGATTCGGCGTCGACGATTGCTGGGCTTGGCCGTACTTGTCCTCGCTCTCGTGGCCGGAATCCTCGCCAGCATCGCCATCGGTGCGCGGCCGCTGACCTTCGCCGAAATAGCGCACGCTCTGCTGAACTCGACAGGCACCGACACGGACATCATCGTGCGCACGCTGCGGGTTCCCCGTACCTTGCTGGCACTGGTCGTGGGTATAGCGCTCGGCATCGCAGGCGCTCTCATCCAAGGGCACACCCGCAACCCGCTGGCCGACGCCAGCCTGCTCGGCCTGAATTCGGGAGCAGCGTTCTTCGTCGTGATGGCCATCTACCTGTTCGGGTACACCTCGCCCAGTCAGTACCTGTGGTTCGCGTTCGCCGGGTCGGCTGCGGCGAGCGTCGTCGTGTTCGGACTGTCGTCGATCGGGTCGGGGAGATCGAGTCCGGTCAATCTCGCATTGGCCGGGGCCGGCGTCGCCTTCTTCCTCTCGGCGATGACCAACGCCGTCGTACTGCTCGACCAGACCAGCCTGGACGGCTACCGCTTCTGGGTGGTCGGATCGGTGGCGGGACGCGGCCTGGACGTGTTGTGGCAGGTGTTGCCGTTCCTGGTGATCGGTGTGCTGATCGCGGTCGCCAGCACCCCAGGACTCAACGTGATGAGCCTCGGTGAGGACGTCGCGCGCTCGCTGGGGACCAACATTGCGGTCACCCGCACCGTCGGCATCCTCGCGATCACGTTGCTGACCGGCGCAGCGACCGCAGCATGCGGACCGATTGCCTTCGTGGGCCTCGTTGTCCCGCACATCGCCCGCGCGGTCACCGGACCCGACTACCGGTGGCTCGTCCCCTACGCAGGACTCATGGGCGGTGTGATGCTCATGATCGCCGATGTCGTCGGACGGGTCGTCGTACGCCCGGGCGAGCTCCAGGTGGGCATCGTTCTGGCGCTGATCGGCGCGCCGTTCTTCATCGCACTGGTCCGCCGCCGGAAGTTGGTCGGCCTGTGACCACCGATGTGCAGTCCACACCGCCGTCCTCGGACAAGGGCGTCGTTCGCGCTCGACCGGCGTTTCGTCTCGGCCCGGTCTCCATGGTCCGACGACCGTTGATGGCGATCGTCACCCTCCTGCTGGCTGCGGCCCTGGTGTTGGTCATGTGCATCAACATCGGACGCGGCGACTTTCCGTTGTCGATCGCGCAGGTCCTCGACGTGCTGCTCGGCGGAGGATCGCGGATCGAGCGCTTCATCGTCATGGATCTGCGGTTGCCTCGATCGCTCACCGGACTGCTCGTCGGAGCCGCACTCGGCATCTCCGGAGCCATCACCCAGTCCATCTCCCGCAACGCACTCGCCAGCCCCGACATCCTGGGTATCACCGCGGGGGCCAGTGCCGCAGCCGTCGCGCTGATCGTATTGGGAGGCGGTGGCAGTTTCAGCGGTCTGCTCGCCACCCTGGGCCTGCCGCTCGCAGCACTGGTGGGCGGCGTGCTCACTGCGATCGCGATCTACACCCTCGCGTGGCGAAAAGGCGTCGACGGTTTCCGTCTCATTCTGGTGGGGATCGCCGTGAACGCCATGCTCACCGCCGTGATCGGATGGCTGCTCATCAGCGCGGACATCAACGACGTCACCCGCGCGCAGGTGTGGCTGAACGGCTCGCTCAACGGTGCCAACTGGGCGTCCGTCTGGCCGGTCGCTGCCGCGGTCGTTCTCGTCGGCGGTGGAACCGTCATCGCGACGTTCACACTGGGCGCTCTGCGGCTGGGTGACGACAACGCCCGATCGCTCGGAGTGCGACTGCAACACAGCCAAGCAATGATGCTGCTGGCCGCCGTCGCTCTCGCCGCCATCGCCACCGCCGCAGCGGGCCCCATCGGGTTCGTCGCGCTGGCAGCGCCACAGATCGCCCTCCGAGTGCTGCGAACGCCAGGCCCGCCGATCATCGCGTCGGCCCTCCTCGGCGGGTTGCTGGTCGTGGCAAGCGACCTGATCGCTCGAACGATTCTGCCGGTGGAGCTACCGGTCGGCATCGTCACCTCGGCTCTCGGTGGACCGTTCCTTCTCTACCTTCTCGTCCGCAGTAATCGAAAGGCTTCCGTATGACCATCAGCCAGCCCCCGCGTCTGATCGCGGAAGATCTCAGCCTCGGTTACGGCGATCGCACCATCGTCGAACATCTGGATCTCGAGATACACACCGGAGTCATCACCACGGTCATCGGGCCCAACGGCTGCGGAAAGTCGACGCTGCTGCGCTCGCTCGGTCGACTGCTCAAGCCCAAGGCCGGCAGTGTGACGCTCGACGGCCGGGCGATCGGCTCGATGAAGACCAAGGACGTTGCCCGGACCCTGGGCATGCTCCCGCAGGCTCCGACCGCTCCCGAAGGACTGACCGTCGCAGATCTCGTCTCACGTGGTCGTCACCCGCACCAATCGTGGATCAGACAGTGGAGCTCCGACGACGAGGTCGAGGTGGCCAACGCCCTCGAGCTGACCGGAGTCGGCGACCTCGCCGACCGGCCCGTCGACGAGTTGTCGGGCGGTCAACGTCAGAGGGCGTGGATCTCCATGGCATTGGCTCAGGGCACCGATATCTTGCTGCTGGACGAGCCGACCACCTACCTCGATCTGGCGCACTCCATCGAGGTGCTCGATCTCGTCGATCGGTTGCACGACGAACTCGGCCGAACGATAGTCATGGTGCTGCACGACCTGAACCTGGCGCTTCGCTACAGCGACCGATTGATCGTCATGAAGCACGGACAGATCGTCACCTCCGGCCGGCCTCAGGACGTCATCTCGGAGCAACTGTTGCTCGACGTGTTCGGCCTCGAAGCCGCAGTCATCGATGACCCGATGTCCGACCGTCCGCTCATCGTCCCGATCGGGACGCGGCACGTCTACGGGTCGGTCGGTGGCCCCGTGAGATCCCGAAAAGGTTCTGCTGCAGGCATTCCCAAAGCCGTCTAGCAGTAGTCACCGCTCAATCATGGTGCGCACCAACTTGAATCCCTGACCGAGAGACACGTCGGGCAGGTAGGCCCGACCGATCGCGTTGCCGATACTGGGTAGCGCGGCCGGATCGGCAAACGTCATGTGCATGGGTTCGTAGCGAGGCTGGAACTTGGACTTGAACGCCAGCAGAGAGCGAAAGCCGTAGACGGGTTCGAGCGTGCGTCCGAGTACGTCGAGCAACCGTTCGAGCAGTCCTGCCAGCGTCGACTGTTCGGCACTGGAGACATGTTCTGGTTGCTTCTCGTCGACCTTGGCCAGCGGTGCGCCCGACAAGCTGAGGAATCTGGCGCCTTCCTCCTCGAGCAACAAGGCAGCCGACGCAATGAGAAATTCCATCGTCGGCCGAAAACCCTCCGACCGACGACGCATGAAGTCGAGCGTCCAGCCCACGATGACGCCGTCCTCGTACACCGGCATCCACGAGGTCACACCGTGTACGGTCCGCTGCTCGTCGACGGCGATCAGGCAACGCACGTTCTCGTCGTCGACCTCCTCGAGACCGCCGAGGGTGAACCCCATCTCGGGCATGCCCTTGTCCGCAACCCACTCCTCGGAAATGGCCGTGATCTGATCGGTGATGGCCAGTGGTGCCGACGGGAAACGAATCCATTCGGCTACGACACCCGCCTTCTTCGCCCGATTGAGAGCCGTCCGCACGTCCTGGAAACGCTTGCCGGTGAACGCAATCCCGTCCAGGTCCAGTACCGTCTCCTCCCCCACCTGAATACCTCCCCAGCCGAGGGAATCGGTGATGCGGCGAACATCGGGGGTCACGGAGTAGAAGCACGGTATCCAGCCGTTCTTCGACGCGAACTCGGCGAAATCGACGACGTTGTCGCGCAACGACTCTCGCGGACCCACTGGATCGCCCGTCGTCAGAGCCACACCCGAGATGACGCGATAGGCGACGTAACTGCGGCCGTCGGAACCGAACCAATACCTGTTTCCGCGCCAGGTCGTCATCCACGACAGCGCCGACCCACTGCTCGACATGAGCAATCCACGCGCTCGTTCGGTCGCGTCGGTCTCGGTGCCGTACACCGGGGCCAGGAAGGTGCTCGCGGCGAGCACGCAGACCGCAGCCCAGAACACCACGCCGGTCCACTCGAAGAGCAAGGTGGTGGGCACACTCTGCGGCAGCAGCGCGGGTTCGAGCCACTGCAGGTAGACGGGAGGAACCAGGCGCTGCGGGAAGTCCGCTACCAGATCTTCGAACGATGGCGAGTCGGCGAAGCCGTCACGCGCGAGGTAGCCGCCCAACGCGTAGAACGCGCCGAGTCCGGCGCCCACCCCGATCACCGACGCCGCCCACCGCCGGTACGTGCCCGCAGGCGCCGACACGTCGAAGAACCTGCGGGTGAGCAGGAGAATGATCAGCACGATCAGCGGCAACAGGAACGGCACGACGGTGCGATAGGCGGTCGGCGATTCGAGTCCGTAGAACAGTGATCGGTCGTCGCCTGTCTCCAGGAACCGGATGGCGAAGTTGGCGACGGACAGCGCGAGCAGGATCAACTGCGCGACCATGGCCATCGCCCAGGCTGAACGCCTACCGCGCCGTAGGCCATCGCTGATGACGAGCAGGAAAAGGGAGGGCATGATGCTCAGAATGATCGGACCGACACCGCCGAGCCTGAGATCGAGCAGGCCGCGGCGGCACTCCACCGGATCCGTGGTCGCATCGGCGCAGATCTCGCGCACCTCGGCTGCCGTGTAGGGGACTCCTCGAACGACGTCACGAAGGACAGCGAACGGGCCTACCGCGTTGGGGCTCAGGGCTGCCAGCACCGGACCCAACGCGCTCGCAGCAACGATCAGCGCAATCAGGACACGACCTTCGCGTTGCGTACCCGCGAGTCGCGGACCACGAGCCGATCGTCCGACGATCCACGGCCCCACGACGAGGCCGATCACCGCGGCGGCGAGTCGAATGACGTCCTGCAGGTGCCCACCGAACAGCGCCGAAATCAACAGCAAAGCGAGCACACCGACGCGGATCCGCCTGCGCCACAACGTACCCATCTGCGAGGTCGCAACGAGTAGCACGCCGACGATCCAGGTTGTCGGACCTACTGCGGTCCCGACGTGCAATCGGAAACCCCAATCGGCATCGAAGGTCTTGGCCAGCGCGGCCAGACCCAGACCGAGTAGCGAACCGGCTACCTGTGTGACCGAGGCAGCGATAGCGAACCGACCGGATCCCATCCGGCGCTCGATGGGCGCGGCGGCGAGCAGAACCCCGATCGTCGCCACCACACAACCGGCGATGCCGGGTGCCGTCAGTCCAGAGGTCAATGGAGTCCACAGGTGCCAGTGCTCGAACGGCATGATGCCCACGGCGAAATACTTGTTCACCTCGCCGCGGTCGTCGGCAACGGCCGCAGCGATTCCGGTCACCCACACGAGTGCGAGCAGCCCGAAGCTGACGGGGGCTCCGACCGCACCGAACACGACGAGTGACCACAATCGCCGAAGCTGGCGCATCACCGCGGACGAGCCGGATCGCACCTCCTTCGTACGTCTCGATATCCACGACGGTCCGGCGGGGTCACCCGAGCCGGACGCTATCGGCGATGCGTCGGCTGCTGCCGGTGGCTCGGACTCGGTCATGTTCACGAAGTCAACCCTGTTCTCGTCGCCAACCATGGCAGCTCACGTCGGAGGCCTTCCGACCACACCGAAAAGCTGTGTCCGCCCGGTACCTCCACGTATTGCACGTCCATTCCGGCGGCCTTCGCCGCGTCGTACATCTCCTGCTGACCCGGCTTGTAGTCCTTGTCGTCCGACCCCACGACGAAAATACCGGCCGAGTCGGGGTACCGACGTGATTTCAGCAGGTCGAGCGGATTGACTGCAGTGAACGCCGCAGCATTGCCTCCGAAGGCCTGCTGCACCGTTCGATCTCGATCGCCGAGAGTGGGTTCGCGCTGACCGGACAGGTCGAGGAACGTGGGATAGACATCGGGGTGATTGGTCGCCATCTGAATCGAGCACGTACCGCCGTACGACAGTCCACCGATTGCCCAGTGCGCACGATCGGTGTCCACCTGCAGCGCACTGTCGATCCAGTCGGGAACGTCCCGGGACAGATAGGTGTCCACGTTCCCGAGCGGTGAATCGACACAGAGCGGATTGGCGATCGACGAGCCGGTGCCGTCCGCTACGACTACGACCGGCGCGAGACCCGCATGGTCGCGGGCGAAGTTGTCCATCGTCTCGGCGAGTTTGCCGCCGTTGAGCCAGTCTTCGGGCGCGCCGGGTTGGCCGGCGAGCAACACCAGGACCGGTAGCAGTGGACGGGGATCGGCAAAATAGGCCGGCGGGAGATAGATCTGCGCGTCTCGCGCGGAAAAGTTGGACGCGGTGGCCGGAACGGTGGCCGAGGTGACGCGTCCTGCGGTTACCAGATCGGCGGGCGCAGTCCACACCGAATCCAACGGTGTGCCGCTGACGGTCTGCGCCACCGATGCCGGCACATCCGAGAACTGGATTCGGGCCGCGGACTCGACTCCGAGGGCATTGCCCACGGTGGGGTAGGCATCGAATTCCAGGTTGACGTGTAGAGCAGCCGCTGCCACCACCAGAACCGCCGCCCCCACCGTCGTCATTTTGCCCAGCACCCCATGGGATGCGAGCAGGCGGAAAACAACGGCGAACAGAGCGGCCAGACCCACGCCGATCCAGACGTAGATCGCGGTGGCGATCGGATCAGGAAACGGTCGCCAGACCTTCTCGACCACCACGTAGCCGATCGCCGTGGCGGCGATTGCCGTCGTCACGGCGATCGGGAGCCACCGTCTCGAGTAGGTCCGCGACGACGAGACGAGCAACCACAGGCCACCCAGCGCGCCGAGAACGGACACGATCACCGGAATCGGGCCGTCGATCAACGACAGAGAATCGAACCACTCCACGCTTACGTCTCCGCTCACTTCTCGACGAAACGGGCCGCGGGGCGGCACGTTCTCGTGAGAAGCGTATTCGCCCCGAAGTCCACTCGGTCGCAACCCGGATATTCGATGTGACACAACTATGACCGAGCCCACAGGGGAACGACGGACGGTACTACTAGGAGTAGTACGCATCCGCGTCGGAGTACCCGTAGACTGCGAAGAATGGCTGGTCTTGGTGAATTAGAGCGCGCAGTGATGGACCATCTGTGGGAGTCGTCGGATCCCCAGACCGTCCGACAGGTCCACGAGGCACTTGCGACACATCGCGAGCTCGCGTACACGACGGTGATGACGGTGTTGCAGCGCCTGGCGAAGAAGAAACTCGTCGTCCAGCAACGTGACGATCGCGCGCACCGCTACGCGCCGCTGCACGGCCGCGACGAACTGGTTGCCAGCCTCATGGTCGATGCTCTGTCGCAGGCCCCCGCGTCGGGAGGACGTGCTGCGGCGCTCGTGCACTTCGTCGGTCAGGTCGGTGCCGACGAAGCCGCTGCACTGCGTGAAGCACTTGCCGCTCTGGAAGTGGCACAATCGACGAGAGAGTCCCCTTCGGCTGGAGAAAGCCGTCCGACGGACTGACGCTCGCGGCAGTAAGTGAGGACATGAACTCGACGACTGCGCTGGTATTCGCAGTACTCGCGCTGATCCTGGCCGGCCCGGTTCCGGCAGTGCTCGCCCGCGCGAGCTGGCCGTACCGGTCACCGCGCGCGGCTCTCGTGCTGTGGCAAGCAATCGCCCTGGCTGCTGTGCTGTCGGCGTTCAGCTCCGGCCTCGCGATCGGCGGACTGTTGCTCGTCCCCGGTCCGGACGGTCGTCCCACGACGGCACCGACCGACGAGATCGACGCGCTCGGCCTGCCCCTGTGGATCCTGTACGTCGTCGTCCTCGCCATCACGCTGGGCATCGGTGCCAAGCTCATGTTCTCCGTCGTTCAGGTAGCGGTCAGAACCCGTCGTCGACGTTCCAGGCATCGCGTCCTCGTCGACCTTCTGGATCGAAACAATGTGGGTGACAACCCTTTCCGGGGCCTTCGCGATGCAGACATCCGCGTGCTCGACGCTGCCGAACCGATCGCATACTGCCTTCCCGGTCTCCGTCAGCGGGTGGTCCTCAGCCGGGGAACGTTGGCCAATCTGTCCGAGGCGGAAGTCACCGCCATCCTCAGTCACGAGCGGTCACACCTGCGCGCCCGTCACGACCTGGTGCTCGAAGCATTCACTGCCGTCAACGAGGCGTTCCCGCGGATCGTTCGTAGCAAGTCGGCTCTCGGCAGCGTGCAGCTGCTGGTCGAGTTACTTGCAGACGACTCGGCGGTCAAGGTCACCGGACCCACTCCGTTGGCCAGGGCACTGGTCACGTGCGCTGGGTCCACCGCACCCCGTGGCGCGATGGCGGCCGGAGGGCCGCACACCCTGATCCGAGTGCAACGCTTGAGCGGCCCGGGCAGCGATGTGCGTATCGCCGCGGCCGCCTACGCGGCGGCCGTGGTGATCCTCGTTCTTCCGACGATCTATGTGGCCATGCCGTGGCTCGAAGAGCTCAGCAAGCTGATCGGTTGAGTCCGCGCGCGAGCGGGGTCGCACAGGTCACATCGACTCGACTCGAACAAATCGAGATGCGTCCCGTACAGTAGAGACCGGTCGCCATCGCGACCTAGCAATCGAAATGGCACAAACAGCCCCACTTTATGCGGTTCTCATCTGCATTCTGATGGCCAGGTGACAGTGCCCTGGCTCGTATCAATGTGTTCTGGCTGTTCTTCGTGTTCCCCGGGGTTTCTCGGGTGCTCTCAGCTTCGGGCTTATTGGCGTGCCCGTAATCCGGAGAGGCTTTACTGCGTGACCCACGCTGTTTCCAACACACCCGTTTCCACCGCTTCCGACACCACGGCTGTCCCGACGCCCGTAGCGGCACCGGCGTTCACCTTCGCCGAGCTCGGACTGCCCGAGGCAGTCGTCGCCGCATTGGCGCGCAACTCGATCACCGTTCCCTCTCCTATCCAGGAGAAGGCACTTCCCGACGCGATCGCCGGTAAGAACGTCCTCGGCCGCGCGCAGACCGGCTCGGGCAAGACCCTCGCGTTCGGCCTGCCCATACTCCAGCGCCTGTCGCTGCACACCGACCGCCCGGCCGCCAAGCGCCCGCGTTCGCTCGTGCTGGTCCCCACCCGCGAGCTCGCATTCCAGGTTGTCGAGTCGCTCGCGCCGTACGCCAACGCCCAGGGTTTGCGAGTCATGCCCGCTGTCGGCGGCACCCCGTTCAACAAGCAGGTCGAACAGCTCCGACGCGGAGTCGACGTCCTCGTCGCCACTCCAGGCCGTCTCGCCGATCACTTGCGTCAGGGCACCTGCATCCTGGACGCCATCGAGATCACCGCGCTCGACGAGGCTGATCAGATGGCCGACATGGGCTTCCTGCCCGAGGTGCGCGCCGTCCTGGCCGACACCCCGGCAGACGGACAGCGCATGCTGTTCTCGGCCACCCTCGACCGTGAGGTTCAGTCACTGGTGCGCCAGTTCCTGCCCGATCACGTCGAGCACTCCACCCAGGACGGCAAAGCCAGCGTCCGCACCATGGATCACTACGTCCTCATGGTCGACCGGGGTCAGAAGGATCTCGTTCTTTCCGAAATCGGTGCCCGCGAAGGCGGTCGCACCATCATGTTCGCGCGTACCAAGCTGGGCTGCGACGGAATCACCGATCGCCTGCGCGCGCTCGGTATCGCTGCGGAATCACTGCACGGCGGCAAGGCTCAGAATCAGCGCACTCGCGTGCTCGAGCGCTTCAAGAACGGCCGCACCCCCGTACTCGTCGCCACCGACGTCGCGGCTCGCGGAATCCACGTCGACGGGATCGACCTGGTCGTCCACGTCGATCCGCCCGCAGACCACAAGGACTACCTGCACCGCGCAGGACGCACAGCGCGCGCCGGCGAGAAGGGCACCGTCGTCGCCATCGTGCTCCCCAACCAGCGTCGTCAGGTTCTGCGTCTGACCGGTATGGCCGGAGTCAAGGCCACCGCCGTCAACGTCTCCCCCGGTTCGGCCGAGCTCAACAGCATCACCGGAGCGAAGAAGCCCACCGGTGAGCCGTTGCGCGCCGAGTCGGCTCCCCGCGATCGCAACAGCCGTCCCGGCTACCAGGGGTCGAATCCTCGCAGCGGTGGTGGGTACCAGGGCTCCAACCCGCGCAGCGGCGGTGGATACCAGGGCTCCAACCCACGCTCGAGTGGCGGATACCAGGGGTCGAACCCCCGCAGCGAGGGCGGTTACCAGGGTGACCGTCCCCGCACCGGCTACCAGGGCTCCAACCCACGCTCGGGCGGCGGATACCAGGGATCCAACCCGCGCAGCGAGGGCGGCTACCAGGGCGACCGCCCGCGTCGCACCGACTCGAGTTCGTACCGCGGCTCCGAGGTCCGTAGCTATGAAGGCCGGGGCTACGAAGGACGCAGCTCCGACAACCGGGGCTCCGACAACCGGGGCTCCGACAACCGACGTCCGGCATCGGCTCCCCGCCAGGACGAGCATCGGTCGGGTGGCTTCCGCAGCCGCACGGATCGTCGCTCGTACGACGGTTTCGACGGCCCGGCGCGTAGCCACTGATCAGCTGGCAGTCACTGATCGGCTCGCAGCCACTGATCGCTTCGTAACCGTTCGGTCCTGAACCGACCGGAACATATATCGACGACACGAGGTGTCGCATTCTTCACGAATGCGACACCTCGTGTCGTTGTGTACCGGCATGTTTGGGACTTGCTCGGGGGTTGGGTCGCGCTACGTGGCCCGGCAGGGAAAGCTGTCTGTATGACCTCAGCAGCAGAATCGACAGAACTGGCTCAGATCGGAGTCACCGGACTCGCCGTCATGGGCTCCAACATCGCACGCAACTTCGCCCATCACGGTCACACCGTCGCATTGCACAATCGCAGTATCGCCAAGACCGATGCCCTCATCGCCGAGCACGGCAGCGAGGGCGCGTTCGTTCGCACCGAAACCATCGAGGAGTTCGTCGCTGCGCTCGCAAAGCCGCGCCGAGTTCTCATCATGGTCAAGGCGGGCGACCCGACGGACGCTGTGATCGAGGAACTCGCGAGCGCGATGGAAGAGGGCGACATCATCATCGATGGCGGCAACGCGCTCTATACCGACACCATCCGCCGTGAGGCAGCCATGAAGGAGCGTGGCCTGCTCTTCGTCGGTGCTGGTATCTCGGGAGGCGAGGAGGGTGCGCTCAACGGCCCGTCGATCATGCCCGGCGGCCCGGCCGAGTCCTACAAGGCACTCGGTCCGCTGCTCGAGTCCATTGCAGCCCAGGTGGACGGTACGCCGTGCTGCACTCACATCGGACCCGACGGGTCCGGCCACTTCGTCAAGATGGTGCACAACGGCATCGAGTACGCCGACATGCAGCTCATCGGCGAGGCGTACAACCTGTTCCGCGACGCCCTCGGGTACACCCCGTCGCAGGTTGCCGACGTGTTCACCGAATGGAACAACGGCGATCTGGAGAGTTACCTGGTGGAGATCACCGCCGAGGTGCTCCGCCAGGTCGACGCCAAGACAGGTCAGCCGCTGGTGGACGTCATCGTCGACGCTGCCGAGCAGAAGGGCACGGGCCGCTGGACCGTCAAGGCAGCACTCGATCTGGGCGTTCCCGTCACCGGCATCGCCGAAGCGGTGTTCGCCCGGGCCCTGTCGGGATCGCGGGCGCAGCGCAAGGCAGCCGTCGGGCTGGCCTCGGGCACTCTTGCCGACAAGCCCACCGACGAGGAGCAGTTCACCCACGACATCAGTCGGGCGTTGTACGCATCGAAGATCGTGGCCTACGCACAGGGCTTCGACCAGATCGCTGCGGGCAGCGCGGAATACGACTGGAATCTGCATCCCGGCGACTTGGCCACGATCTGGAGAGGCGGCTGCATCATTCGTGCCCGTTTCCTCGACCGCATCAAGGACGCATACGACGACAACGCCGAGCTGCCCAGTTTGATCCTGGCACCGTATTTCCGTGACGCTATCGAGAACGCGATCGACAGCTGGCGTCGCGTTGTCATCACCGCGGCCTCGCTGGGCATTCCCGTTCCCGCGTTCGCGTCCTCGCTCTCGTACTACGACGCTCTGCGGGCCGAACGTCTACCTGCAGCATTGACTCAAGGGCAGCGTGACTTCTTCGGTGCCCACACCTACGAGCGAACCGACTCGGAAGGAAAGTTCCACACTCTCTGGAGCGGCGACCGCTCCGAGATCGAGGCCTGACCGACCCTCGTCCAGCAGTGGTGCCGCGTGTTTCACGCGGCACCACTGCTTTTCGGAGGACGGCGCTCAGCTGGGCAGCGGACCGAGTACCGGCTGGACCACCGTCGAGGGCATCCCCTCCCAGGGCAACGATCCCTCCACGTCCTTCCAGACGGCCTGCACCGCGCTGAAGCATCCCTTGCCGTACACGTCCGAAGCCGCATGGAGAATTTCGGCACAATCCGGCACGTCGATGGTGAACAACTCGAATCCGGCTGCCCAGCAAGCCAATCCAGCTTCGGCCTCCAGAGTCCCAGAAGCCACCGACGCACCGAGCGCATTGAGGATTCGCGAGGATTCGTTCGGATCGCGGCCCGTCACGACGATCTCTGGACTCCCGTAACCCGTGAGGCCGACCGTGTAGCAGAACGCCGGATGAATACCGTCTCGGTCGACCTCCGATTCGACATACTGCAGAGCCCACCCGAATCGATCGATGGCGCTTTCCACTTCTCCGATGTACTCGTAGATGCTGCTGCCCTCACACATCCTGCACATAGCTCCCCCACTCGGCGGGCGGTCGCCCCCTCGGCAACCGCTGAGTCGAACGCATTCGAACGTGCGTTCTATATATGAGTATTGCGCGCGGCACCGACAAGAAACTTCAGTGCTTCCCCGGCGCAGTTGTACAGTCACAGCCATGCCGGGTAAATCACCGAAGGGTCGTTCCGCAGGCTCCACTCCACCCGGTACATCGTTCGCAGACCTGGGGCTTCCGGTGGTTCTCGTTCATTCGCTGAAGAACGCAGGTGTGTCCGAGCCGTTCCCGATCCAGATCGCCGCCGTTCCCGACGCCCTCGCCGGCCGCGACGTACTCGGACGCGCCCCGACGGGATCGGGAAAGACATTGGCGTTCGGACTTCCCCTGCTCGTGCGGCTGGCGGGCCGTCGAAGCGAGCCGGCCGCACCGCGCGGGCTCGTACTGGTGCCCACGCGTGAACTTGCACTCCAGATCCACGAGGTCCTCGACCAGCACGGTGCCACCTTCGGTCTGCGCACGCTCGGGGTCGTGGGCGGAGTCCCCCTCGAACGAAATGTGCGCGAGATCCAACGCGGTGTCGACATCGTGGTCGCCACACCCGGCCGTCTCAACGATCTGCTCGAGCGACGCTCCATCTCGCTCGATCGCATCGAGATGACCGTGATCGACGAAGCGGATCGCATGGTCGACATGGGGTTTCTGCCGCAGATCGAATCGCTTCTGGCGGCGACGCCTCCCGACGGCCAGCGGTTGTTGTTCTCGGCAACCCTCGACCAGGACACCGACCGCCTGGTCCAGAGGTTCATGGACGATCCGGCCGAACACTCCACCGCCGATTCGGTGAGCGTGCCCGACATCGCCCACTACGTGTTCGAGGTGGATCCCGCGCGCAAGACCGCCATAGCTGCTGCGCTGGCCAACCGAGACGGTCGAACCCTGTTGTTCGTACGCACCACTCATGCGGTCGACCGACTCACCGACGAGTGTCGACGACTCGGCGTACCGGTATCTTCCCTGCACGGCAACAAGACTCAGGCACATCGCACCCGCTCATTGGCCGCATTCGCGGACGGGAGTTCGCCCGCGCTGATCGCTACCGACGTCGCCGCTCGCGGTGTTCACGTCGATGACGTCACGCTGGTGGTGCACGTCGATCCGCCGGTCGATTCGAAGGATTACGTGCACCGTGCCGGCCGAACCGCGCGAGCCGGAGCCAGCGGAACCGTCGTGACGCTGGCGACCGGCGATCAGATGGCGCGCGTGCGAGCCATGGCAGAGGAAGCGAAAATTTCCCCCGTCATCGTCGACACCGAAGCGGACCCCACCTCGTGGCACCGCACGACGGGGGCTCGCACTCCCATCGGCAGACCACTGCCGGGTCCGGCCGACGCGTCGAGTTCCGCACACGGCGAACGGCCGGATCGAAAGGCACGCAGAGGAGCCGTGCCCAGTCGTCACGAGCGAGCGGGCCGAACCGGCGGCGGTCGAGGCGGTCACCGAGGTCGACGCGGGTGAACTCGCCCTGGTTGTCGGTTGCGCTCGCGCTGCTCTCGGCATTCCTGTTCGCCTGCGCGGCGGTGGCGCAGCAGAGCGCCGCTGCGTCCGTTCCGGAGGGAACATCGTTGATGTCGGCCCTGATCCGCAATCCCCGATGGTGGATCGGCGTGATCGGAGACGGAGGTGGCTACGCCGTACAGATTGCGGCGCTCTGGGTGGGTTCGGTTCTCGTCGTGCAGCCGCTGCTCGTCACTGCCCTGCTGTTCGCATTGCCGATGTCGGCGAAATTCGTGGGCCGCAGCCTCCCCGGTTCGACGTGGGCACTGGCTGTTCTGCTCGCCGCCGCACTTGCGGTCTTCATCGTGGTCGGTGACCCCAGCCAAGGCGCTACGAACGCACCGACGACCGAGTGGATCGTGCCGTTGATCGTGGCCGCAATCGCCATCGGCGGCGCTGCGGTGGGCGGTCTCGTATCGACCTCCCCCGGTGGACGCGCACTGTTGCTCGGAGCAGCGGGCGGCCTGTTGTTCGGCTTGGCGGCCGCTCTGACCAAGTACGTCACCGACCTCGTCGACGGTGATCCACTCGCGGCGCTGACGGCGTGGCAGACCTACACGCTGATCGGATCCGGTGTCGTGGGTTTCTATCTGCAGCAGCGTGCATTTCAAGTGGGCCCACTGTCTGCGTCGATGCCGGCCGTCACCATTTGCGAACCCCTCGGCGCAGCCTTCATCGGGCTGACAGTCCTCGGCGAGAGACTCAGAACCGAAGGCACCGCTCTGGCAACCATCGTTGTGGCGGTGGCCGTCATGATTGTCACGACCGTCCTTCTGTCGCGCACCCAGGCTGCGAACGCCGTCGATTCGTCATCGACGGACCGGGCGTCGAACACGGGATCTTCTTCGGACCGGTAGTCTCGATCAACGTGCAGTTCCTCGATGGTCACCAGCCGCCCTACGATCTCACCTACGACGATGTCTTCCTCGTTCCCAACCGAACCGATGTCACCTCGCGTTTCGATGTCGACCTGAGCACGGTCGACGGGTCAGGAACGACCATCCCGATCGTGGTCTCCAACATGACGGCAGTATCGGGTCGACGGATGGCCGAGACCGTCGCCCGCCGAGGCGCAATTGCCGTCATCCCACAGGACTTGCCGACCGACGCCGTGGCCGACACCGTCGCGTTCGTCAAGAGCCGCGACCTGGTCGCGGACACACCGGTGGTACTCGGACCCAACGCGTCCGTGTCCGATGCAGTGGCGCTGATACACAAGCGCGCTCACGGGGCGGTCGTGATCGTCGAACACGGCAAGCCCATCGGAGTCGTCACCGAGAGCGCCTGCTCCGATGTCGACAGATTCGCTCGGCTCAGTTCCGTCGCGTCGGCCGATTTCGTGCGCGTTCCTCGCAGTGCGTCGCCCAAGGAAGTGTTCGAGTTGATCGAGGCGGCACATGCCCACCTCGCAGTCGTCGTGGAGGACGACGGGTCGCTGGCGGGTGTCGTGACCAGAACCGGCGCGGTGCGAACGGGCATCTACGCTCCTGCCGTCGATTCGTCGGGACGCCTACGGATCGCCGCCGCTGTCGGCATCAATGGCAACGTGGCGGAAAAGGCGACGGCACTCGTCGAGGCCGGTGCCGACGTTCTGGTGATGGACACCGCACACGGTCATCAAGAGAAGATGCTCGACGCTCTTGCAGCTGTCCGCGCGCTCGATCTCGGAGTGCCCCTCGCTGCCGGGAACGTGGTGTCCGCTCAGGGCACCCGCGATCTGGTGCAGGCCGGCGCGGACATCGTCAAGGTCGGGGTCGGTCCAGGCGCGATGTGCACGACGCGAATGATGACCGGCGTAGGACGCCCCCAGTTCTCGGCTGTCGCCGATTGTTCGGCTGCGGCAGCCGAACTCGGGGCTTCGGTGTGGGCCGACGGCGGCGTGCGGCACCCGCGTGACGTTGCCCTCGCCCTTGCGGCAGGAGCGGCGAACGTGATGATCGGCTCGTGGTTCGCCGGCACCTACGAGTCCCCGGGGGATCTGCGAGTGGACGCGGCGGGCAATCGCTACAAGGAGAGCTTCGGCATGGCGTCCAAGCGAGCGGTGGCCGCTCGTACCGCGACCGACGGTGCATTCGATCGAGCTCGCAAGGCCTTGTTCGAGGAGGGCATCTCGAGTTCGCGGATGCGCCTGGATCCCGATCGCCCCGGTGTCGAGGATCTGATGGATCACATCTGTGCCGGAGTGCGCAGCACCTGTACCTATGCGGGGGCCCGGACGCTGCCGGAGTTGGCCCAGCGGGCGGTTCTCGGTGTTCAGTCCGCCGCCGGATTCGCAGAAGGGCGGCCCCTGCCGTCCGGGTGGTGACGGGCAGGCACGGTTAGACTCTCCGACAGCAGACAAGAAAGTTCGCGCTCGCCACTCGCCCTGAGAACATCGCACTCGATACGTCGACTGCACGGGCGAGTCGTCGGCTCCTCGTACGGAGGAACCGCAGCGCGAACCAGACAGAAGGGAACCAGGTGCCCGAGGCACCCACTATTTCGGTTGTCGATGCGGCAACCGGTGAACAGCACGACGAGAGTTCCACTTCGGAGGGCTCCTCTATCGAGCCGGGAGAGAAACCCGGCGACCCCGACTTCGACAGCGCTGCGCACTCCGGCGGCGCGATGCTCCTGTCCCAGCTGCGACGTCCCCGGCGTCGCCAATCTCAGCCCGGGCGGAGTTGATCCGTGGCCACGCTCATCTCGATCGTCAGTCTGCTCGGCTTCGTAGCCCTGACTGCGGGCACCGCATTGTTCGTCGCTGCCGAATTCTCTCTCACCGCCCTGGAACGTAGTGCGGTCGAGTCACAGGCGGACAACGGCGACATGCGTTCGCGCCAGGTACTGCACGCCCACAAAACTCTGTCGTTTCAACTTTCCGGTGCGCAGTTGGGCATCACGATCACCACTCTGATCACCGGCTATCTCGCCGAGCCGGTGTTGGCAGGCTTCATCAGGCCGGCGGCCGACGCGCTCGGTGCGTCCGAGGCGCTGGCGTCGGGCATCTCACTCGCCGTAGCACTGATTCTGGCCACCTCGTTCTCGATGATCTTCGGCGAGCTGGTCCCCAAGAACATCGCCATTGCGAAACCTATGTCGACGGCCCGCGTCACCGCGGGCGCGATGGCCGGTTTCTCGCTGATCTTCAAGTGGGCGATCAACGGGCTGAACGGCTCCGCCAACTGGCTCGTTCGACGGCTCGGAATCGAGCCCGCCGAGGAACTGAGATCGGCGCGCTCGCCCCAGGAATTGGGTTCGCTCGTGCGCACGTCGGCACAACAGGGGTCGATCGACGAGAACACGGCTCGACTGGTGGATCGGTCGTTGCAGTTCGGCGACCGCACTGCCGAGGAGTTGATGACACCGCGAGTCAAGATCGAGACGCTCGCCGCCGACGCGACCGTGGCCGATCTGATCGAAACGGCTGCGCGGACCGGCTTCTCGCGCTTTCCGGTGGTCGACGGCGATTTGGACGACACCATCGGTGTCGTTCACATCAAGCACGCGTTCACCGTGGCCGGAGCTCAGCGTCGCTCGACGACGGTCGAGTCCCTGGCGCGCGACGTTCCCGTTGTGCCGTCGAGCCTCGATGGCGACGCGGTGATGGAACGGGTACGCGCCGACGGCATGCAGGTCGCGCTCGTCGTCGACGAGTACGGCGGTACCGCGGGCATGGTCACGATGGAAGACCTGATCGAGGAGATCGTCGGGGACGTTCGTGACGAACACGACGAGCCGGAACTCGATGTGTCGCGTTCCGGGGACGGGTGGGACTGCGCCGGCCTGTTGCGTATCGACGAAGTCGCGTCGGCAACAGGCTACGGCGCGCCGGAGGGCGAGTACGAAACCATCGGCGGCCTGGTGCTGTCCGAGTTGGCGCGCATTCCGAGCGAAGGGGACGCGGTTCTCCTGCCGCCTCCGTCGCTCGACGATGCGCTCGATGGAGATGGCGGCTGGGTGGCGCGGGTGACCCGCATGGACGGTCGTCGGATCGACCGGGTGTTGCTGATGCCTGTCGACGCCGAGACGGTGGCTCGAATGCGATCGGAGGGCGAGATCGATGGGTGACGTGTTCGGAGTCGGTCTGGCAGTTCTTCTGCTGGCCGGCAACGCATTCTTCGTGGGAGCCGAGTTCGCGCTGATCTCCGCTCGACGCGATCGACTCGAAGCGCTGCTCGCGCAGGGTAAGAAGCGCGCACAAAGTGTCATCGAGGCCGGTCAGAATCTGTCGCAGATGCTCGCTGCGGCACAGTTGGGCATCACGATCTGCTCGATTCTTCTCGGCCGAGTGGCCGAGCCGGCGGTCGCGCACTTGATCGAGGTGCCACTCGAGGCAATCGGGATTCCCGAATCGTTCCTGCACCCGATCGCGTTCGCCATCGCGCTGACGCTCGTGGTCGTGCTGCACATCCTGGTCGGCGAGATGGTGCCGAAGAACATCGCGATCGCAGGCCCCGAGAGCACCGCCATGATTCTGGTGCCGATTCATCTGGTGTTCATCAAGGTCGCGCTGCCGTTGATCTCGTTCTACAACCTGTGCGCCAACCTGACTCTGCGATTGCTGCGGATCGAGCCCAAGGACGAGCTCAGTTCTTCGGTCTCGGCGGTGGAGTTGTCGCAGATGATCGGTGAATCGCGCTCCGAGGGGCTGATCGACGCCGAAGAGCATCGCAGGCTGCGGCAGGCGCTCGAGACGTCCGGTCGGACGGTAGGCGAAGTACTCATCCCCTACGACCAAGTTCGCAGTATCGAACTGTCCGGTCCCGATCACACTCTCGGACCAACCCTGGGCTCGGTCGAACGAGCCGTCATCGAAACCGGCTTCTCGCGCTACCCGGTACGCGACGCGGTAGGCGCGCTCGTGGGCTATCTACACCTCAAGGACGTACTCGACGACATGGCCGACGAGTCGGCCGGACCGGACACGGTCATCCCCCGAAGCGACGTTCGGTCGCTACCCGTCGTGTCCATCGATACCGTGCTCGACGACGCCTTGACCAAACTGCGACGTGCCAGCAGCCACCTCGGTTCCGTGCACGACGCGACGGGTGCCACGGTGGGAATCGTCGCCTTGGAGGACCTCGTCGAGGAGTTCGTCGGTACGGTTCGGGACGGCACGCACCGCGTGGCCGGTCCTCGCCCCGGTCAGTCGGCGTCGAGCTCGTCGAACACTGCGCCGCGGAACGTGTGAATGCCGGGCCCGGCATCGCTCACCGAAGCGGAATGGACCACCCGGCGGGCTGCGCACGCGGCACGGGTCGAGAACCTCGTCGGCGGCTACCTGACCGACCGAGGACATGGTGCCGCCCATCCCGTGCTGGACTTCCTGTTCACGTACTACAGCCACCGGCCTGGTCAATTGCGTCGCTGGAATCCGGGTCACGGCATCGTCCTGACCGGTGATCGCGCATACGAGTACGCCGAATTCGCGTCGTACGAACAGGTGGACACAGCCGAGGGCGTCGGTTTTCGGGTGCGGTCGGACCTGGTGGAGCGACGACGGTCGAGCATCGAGTTCACCCTCGGCCTGCTCGCCGCCACTCGAGACAGACCTCCGCTGCTCGGCTGTTTCGGACTGCACGAGTGGGCGATGGTCTATCGCGGCGGCATCTCGGCTCAGCGGCACGAGCAAGTGCCCCTGCGGCTCGGCCGTGACGGAACCGATGCCGTGGTCGATTCGATGACGCTGCGATGCACTCACTACGACGCCTTCCGGTTCTTCACCCCCGACGCCGTTCCGCGCAACGCTGTGCCGCTGTCCCCGCAGTCGCGTCTGGCGTCGGAACAACCCGGCTGCATTCACGCCTCGATGGATCTGTACAAGTGGTGCTACAAGCTGGGGCCGTTGATCGATTCGGAGTTCCTGACCGACTGTTTCGAGCTGGCTCTGCACGCGCGCACGATCGATATGCGGGCGAGTCCGTACGACCTGAGCGAGTACGACCTCGAACCCATCCGAATCGAGACTGCGGCCGGTCGAGCAGAATACGTCCGAGCGCAGGGAGAATTGTCGACCGAAGCGGCCCCGCTACGCTCGGCGTTGATCGAGCGGTGCCAGAATTTACTGATCGGCGGCGAGTTCGGCGACGGACTTACTGCCGAGTAACATCGACGTCGTTGTCGTGGGGACACCGTTGTCGGTGTCCGAGACCGGAAAGAGTGAGGATTTCATGACCGATCGTGTGCAGGCTGGTGGACTTCAGGTCGCCAAGGTCCTATTCGATTTCGTCGAGAAGGAGGCGCTGCCGGGTACCGATGTAGATTCCGATGCCTTCTGGGCCGGTGCCGCATCGGTGATCACCGATCTCGCTCCCAAGAACAAGTCTCTGCTGGCCGTCCGCGACGAGATCCAGGGCAAGGTCGACGCCTGGCACGGCGAGCACGCCGGCCCCGACTACGACCGCGCCGCGTACAAGGCTTTCCTGAAGGACATCGGCTACCTGCTCGACGAGCCGGCCGACTTCCAGATCACCACGGCCGGCGTGGACACCGAGATCACCACCACCGCCGGACCGCAGCTCGTCGTGCCGGTGCTCAATGCCCGGTTCGCCATCAATGCGTCCAACGCCCGATGGGGATCGCTCTACGACGCCCTCTACGGAACGGATGCCATTCCCGAGACCGACGGAGCCGAGAAGGGCTCGAGCTACAACAAGGTCCGCGGCGACAAGGTCATCGCCTTCGCGCGCGACTTCCTCGACGAGGCGCTGCCGCTGAGTTCCGGTTCTCACGTCGGTACCACCGGATACGTCGTCGACGCCGCCTCGTTGACGGTGACCCTTGCCGACGGCAGCACAGTGGGCCTGAAGGAGCCGGCACAGCTACTGGGGTATCAGGGCACGCCCGACGCCCCGTCGGCAATTCTGTTCGTGCACAACGGCTTGCATTTCGAGATTCAGATCGATCCGGAGAGCCCGATCGGCAAGACCGACGGAGCAGGCGTCAAGGATGTTCTCCTCGAGTCGGCTGTCACCACGATCATGGACTTCGAGGACTCGGTTGCCGCAGTCGATGCCGACGACAAGGTTCTCGGCTACCGCAACTGGCTCGGTCTGATGAAGGGTGATCTGACCGAAGAGGTCGCCAAGGGTGGTAAGACCTTCACTCGTGCGATGAACGAGGACCGCACCTACACGTCGGTCGATGGTTCCGAGCTGACGCTGCACGGCCGCTCGCTGTTGTTCGTCCGCAACGTCGGTCACCTCATGACGTCCGACGCGATCCTCGACGGTGACGGCAACGAGGTCCCCGAGGGCATTCTCGATGCCTTGTTCACCTCCCTCGCCGGCATGCATTCGCTCACCCCGGACAACGTGCTGTCGAATTCACGCACGGGTTCGCTCTACATCGTCAAGCCGAAGATGCACGGTCCTGACGAGGTCGCGTTCACGGCCGAACTGTTCGGCCGTGTCGAGCAGGTCCTCGGACTGCCCACCAACACGCTCAAGGTCGGCATCATGGACGAAGAGCGCCGCACGACGGTCAATCTCAAGGCATGCATCCAGGCCGCATCCGAGCGCGTCGTGTTCATCAACACCGGCTTCCTCGACCGAACCGGCGACGAGATCCACACCTCGATGGAGGCAGGCCCCGTCGTCCGCAAGGGAGCGATGAAGGGCGAGAAGTGGATTGCCGCCTACGAGGACTTCAATGTCGATACCGGCCTGGCCGCCGGCCTCGAAGGTAAGGCACAGATCGGCAAGGGCATGTGGGCCATGCCGGATCTGATGCACGACATGCTCGAGCAGAAGATCGGCCACCCCAAGGCCGGTGCCAACACCGCATGGGTGCCCTCCCCCACCGCGGCAACACTGCATGCCCTGCACTATCACAAGGTCGATGTGTTCGCCCGTCAGCACGAGATCGCTCAGGCCAAGCGCGCCACGGTCGACGACATTCTCGAAATACCTCTGGCTCCGTCCACCGACTGGACGGACGAAGAGAAGCAGAACGAACTCGACAACAACTCGCAGTCGATCCTGGGCTACGTGGTGCGGTGGATCGATCACGGCGTGGGCTGCTCGAAGGTGCCCGACATCAACGACGTCGCGCTCATGGAAGACCGTGCGACGCTGCGCATTTCGAGCCAGTTCATCGCAAACTGGCTGCGCCATGGCATCGTCACCGAAGAGCAGGTGCGCGAGTCGCTGAAACGGATGGCCCCGGTGGTCGATCGTCAGAACGAATCGGACCCGACGTACAAGCCGTTGGCTCCCGATTTCGACACCAACATCGCGTTCCAGGCTGCGAGCGACCTGATTTTCCAGGGCGCGAGCCAGCCCAACGGATACACCGAGCCGATCCTGCATCGCCGCCGACGGGAGTACAAGTCCGTCAACGCCTGACGGACTTGTCGACCGCGTGGGTGAACATCGGAACACCGGGCGCAGGCGTTCGATAGCCGCGGGACCCGTGGTCGTCGTGATCGCGATCGCAGTGATCGTTGCGGCCGTGTTCGGATGGTTTCAGCTGCGAGATCGCATTTCCGATCAAGGGGTCGAAGCTGCGAGCCAATGTGTGGAGGGATCGGCGGTGCTCACGGTCGCCGCCGATCCCGACATTTCCGGGCCGGTCGACGAGCTCGCGGCCCGGTTCAACGACACTGCGCCCGTGGTGCGGGATCATTGTGTGACGGTGCAAGTTCGGGCCACCTCCTCGGATGCGGTGCGGTCGGCCTTGAATTCCGGCATCGACTCCTGGGATGTCGGTGCGCTCGGTGATCGACCGGGTCTGTGGATACCGCAGTCCTCGGCCGACGTCCAAGCGGTGACAGAACGCGAAGCCGTCGACGGCACCCCACGGTCATTGGCCTCGAGCCCAGTGGTGATCGCGGCACCGTCAGCCGTCGCCGACGCGCTGACTGCGACGGGCTCGAGCTGGGCCGACCTGGTTCGGCTGCAACGCGACCCACTGGCTCTCGGATTGGGCGACTGGGGCGGACTCCGCCTGGCCGTACCGTCGGGATCCGATTCCGGCGCAACCACACTCGCGGTTGCTGCGATCGCAGCCGGTGTGCGTGGAGACCCGACTACTGCGTTGACCGTCGAGCAGGCCTCGTCGAGTGAGCTGATCTCGGCGATGTCGGAGCTGGCTGTCACCGATACCGGAGCCGCCGCACTGTCGACGTCCACGACGTACGACGCTCTGGCCGGCCTCGAGAATGCGGCAGGGCCCGACGCCCCCGTCCATGCGGTGCCGGCGACCGAACAGCAACTTGCGTCGACGGATTCGTCGACCCTGACCGCGTTCAGGCCCCAGGGTGCGACGCCCGTCGCCGACCATCCCGCAGTCGTACTCTCCGGCGACGAGACATCGACCAGAGCTGCAGCGACGTTCGTCGAATTCTTGCGGCAGCCGGACGGCACCCGAATACTTCGAGACGCCGGATTCGACGTCGACCAGGCCGAGTACGGCGGCGTCGTCGCCCCGCCGTCGGGACCGGTTGCCGAGGCACTGCTCGCCGTTCTGCGCGATCCCGTCCTGCCGCGTCGCGCCACCGTCCTTCTCGACGTGTCGGAGTCGATGGGCACCACGGAAGGCGGCGGGACGCGGCTGCAGAACACTGTGCGCGCACTGACCGAGCAATTCGAGCGGGTGCCCGATTCCACCGAGCTGGGTCTGTGGAGTTTCAGCGAAGATCTGAACGACGCACTGCCCTTCCGGGTGGATGTTCCGACCGGACCGATGACGGTTCCGGTCGGAACCACGCCCAGACGCGTCGCTCTCTCGTCGACTGCGGCGGCGTTGACGCCGGCAACCGGATCGTTCACGTACGATTCGGTACTGGCCGCGTACGTCGATGCCGTGGCGGGTTACGTTCCCGGCCGCGTCAACTCCGTCGTGCTCGTGACAGACGGCCCGGACGGCTCGTCCTCGTCCACGGAAGAACTACTCACCGACCTGACCTCCGCGTCGGATCCTGCGCGTCCGGTCGCGGTGAACATCGTGCGCATCGGGGACAACCCCGATGCCACCTCGATCGACGACATCGCAGCCCGAACCGGCGGCGTTGTGGAAGCTGTGTCCACGTCGGATTCACCAGACCTCATCGATCGACTCGGAAAGTTGCTGTACTAAAACATGTCTCGCGTACTTTTTGTCGGCGTCTTCCTTCTCCTCATCACCCTCTTCCTCCATTGGCGGTTTCTGTCCGTCACCCGGGCCCCGGCACGGCTCAAGCGGCCGGTGGACCTCGTCCTGGCACTGCTGTGGTTGTGCGCGGTGATCGGATTCGGCAGCGGAGTCGTGTTCGATCCAGCCTGGGCGCGAGGACCGGCCTTCGTCGGTCTCACGTGGCTGGCGGCCGTGCTCTACCTGTTCCTGGGCACGGTGGTCGTCGGGCTCGTCTGCACCGTCGTACGAGTCGTCTTCGGGGTGATGCGCCGCGACTCTGCTGCGGCGCGGCTGCGGGTGTCGAGAGTCGGCTCGATCATCACTGCGATCGTCAGCATCAGCGCAATGGGGTACGGACTCGTCGAGGCCGCGACTCCGCGGGTGACGAATACGACTGTCGCGCTGGCGGAGCTACCGGCCGAGTTCGACGGCGTTCGAGTGGCCTTGGTCTCGGACATACATGCCGGTCCGTCCCGCGGTGCGGGATTCGTCCGTCGGGTCGTCGATTCGGTCAACGCCGAGAATCCTGACCTCGTGCTGCTCGACGGTGATCTCATAGACGGGACGGTGCCACTGGTGGGAGCCGACCTCGAACCGCTGCGCGACCTCGACGCCCCGCTCGGAGTGTTCGCCGTCAGCGGCAATCACGAATTCTATGCAGGAGACGGCGGAGAGTGGCTCGACTTCTGGTCGACGCTCGGCATCGACGTCCTGCGCAACGACCGCACGACGCTCACCCGTGGCGACGCCGCGATCGACCTCGCCGGCATCAACGACGCCACGGCACCCGCTCCGTTCGAGCCCGATCTCGCGGCGGCATTGGCGGGAATCGATCCGGACCGCTTCGTGCTGCTGATGGCGCACCAACCGTTGCAGGCGGTGGAGGCGTCGGACCTCGGAGTCGACATGCAGGTCTCCGGTCACACGCATGGGGGCCAGATATGGCCGATCCGTTATCTGGTGCCGCTACAGCAGCCCAGTGTCGAAGGGCTGGACACGATCGGCAACACCACGCTGTACACCACCCGCGGTGCAGGTACGTGGGGCCCGCCGGTTCGGGTGGCCGCTCCGCCCGAGATCGCGATGCTCGAACTGACCCGAGGCTGATACCTCCGAACACGACTGAGCCCGCCACGTCGCCGTGGCGGGCTCTGTTGTCGGGTCAGGCGAACGCCTCGATCGGCGGGCACGAGCACACCAAGTTGCGGTCGCCGTGCGCACCGTCGATGCGCCGCACCGCAGGCCACACCTTGGGACGGTCGTGACCGGCCGGGAAGACTGCCAGCTCTCGCGAGTACGGGTGATCCCAGTCCGCGACGATACACTGGGCGGTGTGGGGAGCACCCCGAAGTGGATTGTCATCCACGGTCCACTCCCCGGATCCGACTCGATCGATTTCACCTCTGATGGCGATCATCGCGTCGCAGAACGCGTCGATCTCTTCGAGGTTTTCGCTCTCGGTCGGTTCGACCATCAAGGTTCCCGGCACGGGGAAACTCATCGTCGGCGCATGGAAGCCGTAATCCGCCAGTCGTTTCGCGACATCGTCGACGGTCACGCCGGTGTCCTTGGTGAGACCCCGTAGATCGAGAATGCACTCGTGGGCAACCATGCCGTTGTCGCCGGTGTAGAGCACCGGGAAGTACTCGTCGAGGCGACGGGCGATGTAGTTGGCCGACGCGATCGCCGTCAACGTCGCCTGCCGCAGGCCCGTCGCGCCCATCATCGCGATGTAGGCCCAGGTGATGGTCAGGATCGAGGCGCTCCCGTACGGGGCACCGGACACGGTCGGTCCCGCGCCGAGCTGCGGTGCCATCGGATGGCCGGGCAGATGCGCTTGCAGGTGCGATCGAACACCGATGGGTCCTACGCCGGGCCCACCGCCGCCGTGCGGGATGCAGAAGGTCTTGTGCAGGTTCAGGTGGCTGACGTCGCCGCCGAAACGGCCTGGGCGCGCGAGTCCGACGAGTGCGTTCAGGTTGGCTCCGTCGACGTACACCTGACCGCCGGCGTCGTGCACCGCCGCACAGATTTCGGATATCTCGTGCTCGTACACGCCGTGGGTGGACGGGTACGTGATCATGATCGCGGCGAGCGTGTCCGCGTGCTCGGAGATTTTCGAGCGCAGGTCGTCGACATCGACGTCGCCGTTGGGCCGGCACGCCACCACCACGACGCGCATGCCCACCATCACGGCAGACGCCGCGTTGGTGCCGTGGGCGCTCGACGGAATCAGACACACGACTCGCTCGGCATCGCCGTTCGCGAGATGGTACCGGCGAATGGCCAGCAGTCCCGCGTACTCACCCTGACTTCCCGCGTTCGGCTGCAGACTCACCGCGTCGTAGCCGGTGATATCGACGAGCCACCGTTCGAGGTCGTCGATCACCCGCAGTAGACCGGGCACATCCGAGGACGGCGCGAAGGGATGCTGGCGGCCGAACTGCGGCCAGGTGATCGACTCCATCTCGGCGGTTGCATTCAGCTTCATGGTGCACGATCCCAGCGGAATCATGCTGCGGTCGAGAGCGATGTCCTTGTCGGACAACGCTCGCAGGTAACGCAGCATCGCCGTTTCGGTGCGGTACCGGGTGAAGGCGGGATGGGTGAGGTACTCCGACGTGCGTGCCAGGCTTGCCGGCAACGATTCGGCACCGGAACCGGCAGGCTCGGCACCGAAGGCCGCGAGCAGGCTCGCGATCGTCTCGGACGTCGTCGCCTCGTCGCACGCGACCGAGACGTGATCGGCATCGACCGGCCGCACGTTGATCCCGCGCTGCTTGGCCTCGTCGATGACGGCCTGCGCCCGACCGGGTACCGCCACCAGGACGGTATCGAAGAAGTCGGCGTGCACCACGTCGATACCCGCACCCTGCAGGCCGGCAGCGAGGGATCGAGCGTGCGCGTTGACCCGAGTCGCTATGGCGCGCAGTCCATCTGCACCGTGATAACTGGCGTACATCGCCGCGACGATGGCGAGCAGAACCTGAGCGGTACAGATGTTCGACGTCGCCTTCTCGCGACGGATGTGTTGTTCACGCGTCTGCAGCGCCAAGCGGTAGGCCCGGTGACCGTCCGCGTCGACCGAGACCCCGACGAGTCGGCCGGGGAGCTGGCGCGAATGACCGGAGCGCACCGCGAGGTATCCCGCGTGCGGCCCGCCGTATCCCATCGGAACCCCGAATCTCTGGGTGGTGCCGAAGCAGACGTCCGCGCCGATCTCGCCGGGCGGAGTCACCACGGTCGCCGCCAGGAGGTCCACGCCGACGGCGACCAGCGCACCACGCTCGTGCGCTGCCTCGATGGTGGCTGCGTGGTCCACCAGACGTCCGGACGCTCCCGGCAACTGCGCCAACACTCCGAAGAAGTCACCCTCGGGCAGTCCGTCGGCGAGATCGGCATACACCAGCTCGATTCCGAGCGGTTCTGCGCGCGTGGCCAGCACGGCTTTCGTCTGGGGAAAGATGTCCGAGTCGACCACGAGGCGAGGAGACTTCGAGCTTCGGTTGGCGCGGCGCATCAGCGTCATGGATTCGGCTGCCGCAGTGGACTCGTCGAGCATGGACGCATTGGCCACATCCATGCCGGTGAGGTCGGCCACCATGGTCTGGAAGTTGAGCAGTGCTTCGAGCCGGCCCTGGCTGATTTCGGGTTGGTACGGCGTATATGCGGTGTACCAGGCCGGGTTCTCCAAGATCCCACGCGTCAGCACGGGCGGAGTGAGGGTGTCGTAGTAGCCCAGGCCGATCATGGACGTGGAGACGGTGTTCTGCCCGGCGAGGTCCGCCAACGCAGTCAGTACCTCGTGCTCACTCAGAGCCGGCGGGAGCGTCGCCAAACCGTCGGGAACGCCGTCGACCACGGTGTCGAGAATGGATGAGGGCACTGCTTTGCGAGCCAGCTCATCGAGGCTGTCGACGCCGATGGTGTGGAGGATGCGAACCAGTTCGGTGGCGTCGGGGCCGATGTGTCGATCGACGAAAGTGTGCGCGGACGAGGCGGTTCGGTCGGTCACGATGTGCTCCCAGGTGCGGAAAGACGAGGCGTCGGACGACCGAGGCATACGCTTCGGCCGCTCCTCCCCCTCTGTCGTGTGCCCGCTGACGCGTGCGCCTGAGAGATTCGGTTGGACACGGCGCGCTGATCCGACTGCGCCGGCACCTTTCCCCTTGGGCGGGTGGGTGCTCCCACCACTTTCCAGAGTTGTCGAAGCCCACACGGTCCGTGTGCCTGAGAGATTGGCGGGGAGGTATTGCTCCTTCGGCGTCCGAGACTGGATGCCTCGGAACTCTCCCGCGCGGGCGCGACGAGGAAAGTCTAGCCGGTCTTGCGGCTCGCGCGATTCTTGCGGCGTGAGGCGAGCTCGTCCTCGGGGCTGGGCTGACTCTCGCCGCCGTCGGCTCGCTCGGCCGGGAAGTCGGCGATGGTGCCGGTGAGCTCGCGCATAGCGCCGTTCACGGCGATGCCGAACACGCCCTGGCCGCCCTGGAGCAGATCCACTACTTCTTCGGCAGACGTGCACTCGTAGACGGTCGTGCCGTCGGAGAACAATGTGATGTTGGCGAGGTCGCCGACGCCGCGCTGGCGCAGGTGATCGACGGCGACACGGATGTTCTGCAGCGAGATGCCGGTATCGAGAAGACGCTTGACGATCTTGAGGACGAGCATGTCCTTGAAGGAATACAGCCGTTGACTGCCGGAGCCTGCTGCGCCGCGGATGGAGGGGACGACCAACCCGGTGCGGGCCCAGTAATCGAGCTGACGGTAGGTGATGCCGGCGATCTGGCACGCGCTCGGCACGCGGTAACCGACGAGTTCGTCGGGGACCGAATCGTCGGGGAACAGTCCGGGCTGGATGTCCTGGGGCGTGTCGACCCGGCTGGTCGACGCCTGGTCGGGGGTGTCTACCTCAACATCGGAAACGGACGCGTCCTCGGTCCGGCCTACGGCGTCGGACTCTCGACTGCCGTGATGCTGCTGCGGCTGATCTCCCACTGACTGCTCCCTCTCGGATGTCTCACTGCGTTCGGATCGAGTCAGTACTGCGATCCGTCCGAGACGCACGACGTCTCGGTGTACTCGCGTGAAGTCATGCCGTGTACCAGGCCAGAATACGCCTCGCCGGGAACCGACGAGGCGCGAAACTGCACCGAATCCGGCCGGCGGCGACGATGAACTTCACTGGCACGAACGTTATGGGGACGATCGCGCAGATTCAACGCAACGCGCCGTAAACCTGAACCTAAAGTTGAGGTTGAGACTCTTCCGTTACCCGCCGGTCGCTTTGAAGTCGTCCGGTGACACCGATTCGAGGAACTCCTTGAACTTTTCGACTTCGTCCTCACGCTCGTCGGGCATCACCAACCCGGCCTCGACGAGCACAGGCTCCTCCGCGTAGATCGGCACCCCGGCTCGCAGCGCGATGGCGACCGAATCCGACGGCCGGGCCGAGACCCGAACATCCTTGTCGAACACGAGATCGGCGTAGAAGGTGCCCTCCTGGAGGTCCACGATGCGCACTTCCTTGAGCTCGTGCCCCAGAGCCGAGATGAGGTTCTTGACGAGGTCATGAGTGAGCGGCCGGGCAGGCTGCACGCCCTGTTGCTCCAAAGCGATTGCAGCAGCTTCGGTTTGACCGATCCAGATCGGCAGATACCTGTCACCGTCGGCCTCACGCAACAGCAGAACAGGCTGATTCTGCGGCTGTTCGACACGAATACCGACCACGCGCATTTCACTCATCGTGTCTGCCTCCCACTTCGAGAACTCCGGGCTGTACTTCGTTCGTTCAGCTCGTTGCAACCGAGTCTATTGGAATTCGATTCGACGCGAGCGAGCGTCACCGGTCGAGCGCACCGCGCACCGCTGCCTTGACCAGACAGGTGTGCAACGTCAACGACAGCGCTGCAAGCTCTCGGATCATTTCCTCGGCGCGATCACGAGCACCGGCGTCTCGGCCCTTGGCGACCGGACCGGCTATCTGAGCAACCAGACCGGCCTCGCGATCCGCCGCCAGTTTGAACGCACGCAGGTGGCGTACTTCGAGACCGAACTGCAACATTGCATGCGCCGTGCGTGCGAGCGTGACGGCACCGTCGTCGTAGAAACCGGCCTGCCCGGGAGTGATCAACCCGCTGCGCAACAGCTCGGTCAGAAACGCGTCGTCGATGCCGGCCTCCCGCAGAAGGTCGGCCTTGCTGATTCGTACCTCTCGGTCCGGCAGAAACTCCTCGGGCGAGACCTCACCCGCTGCCACCGTCAGAGACCGGGGCCGTTTGGCCGACGCGTCGGCGCGCTCGACAGTTGCCACGCCGTGATCGATGGCTTCGAGCTGCTCCTTGATCACCTTGAGCGGCAAGTACTGATCACGCTGAGCGGTCAGAACGAACCGCAGCCGTTCGCAATCTGCAATGGAGAACCGCCGGTAGCCCGACGGGGTGCGCTCCGGAGAGATCAGACCCTCGGCTTCGAGGAATCTGATCTTCGAGATGGTCACATCCGGAAAGTCGGGCCGAAGTCGATCCAGGACGGAGCCAATCGACATCCCCCCGTTGGACTGCTGCCCGACGGCGGTCACTGGCTACCTGCACCCGCAGACGTGTCGTCGACCTGAGATCCGTTGCCGCCCCGCGGTCCGGTCAGGAAGACCAACCGGAATTTGCCGATCTGTACCTCGTCGCCGTTGGCGAGAACAGCGGAATCGACCGGCTCGCGGTTGACGTACGTCCCGTTGAGGCTGCCGACGTCGACTACCTGGAAGTCGTCCTCGTCCTGTCGGAACTCGGCGTGCCGGCGGCTGACGGTGACGTCGTCCAGGAAGATGTCACTGTCGGGATGGCGTCCGGCCGAGGTGGTCGGCTGGTCGAGCAGAAACCGCGATCCGGCGTTGGGGCCGCGCTTGACGACGAGAAGAGCGGCACCGACAGGCAAACCCTCGACACCCGAGACCGGAGCTTCGGTGCTCTGAGCGGCCGCGGAGTTGTCCAGCTCCTGGAGGAAGTCCGCGCGGAAGACCGAGGTGGTCTCGGCCGGCGACTCCCCGTAGTTGCTGTCGTTGTCGTTCTGGCTCACCGTTACTCCTTCTCAGTCCGTTCACCCGGGCAGCAATCGCCACGGGTAACGCAGTACATGGTCTTCACATCTGGTTTTGCGTTGCGCCTGGTGTCGCTTACGTCAGTACAGCTCGCTGGACCTTCGCCCCGACAGGGTATTCGCTCGGTGTCGACCGTACCCTGCGCAGTGGGGACGGTGTGGCCGGTTGGCCGGTGTCGACAGCCGGCCGATCACTCGGTTGTGATGAGAGCATATCCGGCAGCATCGAGCATCTGTGCCAGTGCCGCGTCCAACTCCTCGGACGACGCGACCTCGAGGTCGATCAGCCAGCCGTCGGTGTACGGTCCCGAGTTCACCTTCTCCGGTTCGCCGTCCAGATCCTGGTTCACGCCAGTCACTTTCGCAGTCAGCGGGCTGAACACATCGGACACGCTCTTGGTCGACTCGACTTCGCCGAGGGATTCACCCGCAGTGACGGTGTCACCGATTGCGGGAAGCTGAACGAAAACCACGTCGCCCAGCTGAGCCTGCGCATAATCGGTGATACCGATGCGTACGGCCGCCGGGCCCGTGCGCTGCACCCACTCGTGCTCGGGTGTGTAGTACAGATCAGCTG
The DNA here is from genome assembly GCF_044542515.1 of Rhodococcus sp. NPDC078407. Taxonomy (NCBI): domain Bacteria; kingdom Bacillati; phylum Actinomycetota; class Actinomycetes; order Mycobacteriales; family Nocardiaceae; genus Rhodococcus; species Rhodococcus sp. NPDC078407. The sequence continues at coordinate 317,009 of NZ_JBITUQ010000003.1, forward strand.
GTGTGTCGATGTCGCTCAACGCGGCATTCCCTTCGATCGTGGCCCGGGCGGTCGGGCGGTCAGTTACCGGGCTGAGCGTATTGACGCGGGCGCGGATCCCGCAAGGCGGAGACCGTGACCTGGTCCGACTGATCGATGCTCGACGACGCCCCGTTTCGAGTGACGGTGTCGACCACGCCTCCCGGAATGTTCAGCGCCGACGCGAGAGTGGGAGCGTCTCCGATTGCCGTGAACGTGTACGGAGCTCGCAGTTCTCGGCCGTCCACCACCACCCGACCGGCAGGCCCCGCGATCCACGAATCGACACCGATGCGGACGGCACCACCGCCACCCTCGATCTGGAGTGCCTCGGCTCCGGCGGCACGCAGTTCCTGCATGGCGTCGAGCAACACCTCGGACCCGACGCCCGAGTTCGGGTCGTCGATCACCAGGGTCACGCCAGGCCCCTCGGCGGCCACCGTGCCCACTTGAATCGACAACGCGGACAGTCGTTCCTGCGCCTCGGCCACTGCCGCCTCCGATCCCGAACCGGACTGGCGCAGAGTTGCCAAGGTGGCCTGCAGCGTGCCGATCTCGTCGCGAATCGACGCCTCACGCCGGGTGAGGGTGTCCAGCACCACCAACAGATCCTCCGGCCGGGAGTTCTCCAGATTGTCCGAGGTACTGGTTTCTCTCACCTGCGTGGCGATACCGACCCCGAGAACGCACAGCAGGGCCAGCGCGAGAATTCCGAACGCCGTACCGCGCCTGCGCCGATCTGCGTCCGATGCTCGACCGCGCCAACCGTGCCGCCCTTTTCTCGACGTCATCTTCTAAGCACCGAACAGCCGACGACGGAGAGCCGCTGCGTTGCCGAAGATTCGGATACCCAGAACGACGACGATGGCAGTGGACAGCTGAGTTCCTACTCCGAGCTGGTCACCGAGCCAGACGATCAAGGCGGCGACGAGAACGTTGAAGACGAACGAGACTACGAACACCTTGGCGTCGAAGATTCCGTCGAGAAATGCACGCACACCACCGAATACCGCATCGATCGCAGCAACGACGGCGATGGGCAGATAGGGCGCGACGACAGCAGGAACCTGCGGTCCAGCGACCGTACCGATGATCACTCCGGCGATCAGAGCAACGAGCGCGGCGATGGCGTACGCGCCGTGAGTGGTGGAGATCGGGGCGTCCACGGTTTCGTCGGCCGGTACCGCCCGGGTCGGGTCGTGCTCGGTCATCGTGGGCCTGCCTCCTTCGCCTCGAACGACTCTCTCACAATCGCGGGACCGAGTTCGAGATCATCGACCGGGCGCACCGAGAAGCCGATTCCGTACAGCTGCGCCACCGTACTCATCCGCAGATATGCGTCACTGACGACGAATTGGACTTGGATACGTTGCGGCGGTCCGATCGCGTGGACCTCGTAGGGTGAACCGATCGGGCGGTTGTCCAGCAGCATGGCCCCGCCGGCCTGCCTTATCGTCACGTTCGGTCCGACTCTGATGTCGTTCACGGACACCGCCTCCGCCCCGCTGGCCCACAGCGAGTTGACGACCGCGGCGATGTCGCGATCGAGTACTGCTGCGCCCGAGCCCGTGCGAACCGCCGAAGCTCTCGCGTCGGTCGGTTCTGTGACGACGACGGACAGTCCCGGACCGGAGACCGAATCGATACCCGCTGCGGATTCGACGGCGCTCAACCTGTCCAGGAGTTCGCCACCGGCGGCGTCGGACTCCAGAGCTCGATCCCGTTCGGCCGCAACCTGCTCGGACAGCTCGTCTCGCGTCGCTTCCAATTCGGCGCTCCGGTTCTGGGCAGCTCGGACGGCAGCCGACGCGTCGACACCTGCGCGGTCGACGGCGGCGGCACCGGATGCCAATCGGGACAGAGCGATACCGAATATCAGCCCGATCACGAGGGCTCCGGTCAACAACCACAGGGCCACCGGCACTCGCGACGCGCGGGTGTGTTGCGCCGAGCGTTCGGCAGCAGCCCCTGCGTATCCCGGATCGAGGTGGTCGGTCAGCAGCGAGGTCAACAACGATGGAACGGGATTCCTTCTGACCTGCTCCGCCATTGGTCGTTCCGCAGGCACCCGTCAGCTACCGGACACTGTCGGGTGGACCGCCCTGGCCAGCGCGATCGCCTTACCGAGGTAGAGCAGGCCCGTCCAGGAGTACAGCGCGGTGCCCCAGATCAGCAACGCATAACCGAGGGGGCCTGCGGCGTCGGCGACCGAGCCGGAACCCGCGGAGACCAACAGCACCGGCAGCGCGATCATGACGACGAAGGTTGCGGCTTTGCCCAAGTAGATGACATCCGGAGGTGGTAAGGATCGACGACGGTAGACGAACATGGTCAACCCCAGCACCGCGTCACGCCCGATCAGAATCGCGGCCACCCACCACGGAATGATGCCACGCAGAACGAACGCACCCAGAGTACTGACGACATAGAGCCGATCCACCAACGGATCGAGAACGGCACCCAACTTCGATGCCTGCCCGAGCATCCGAGCGAGTTTGCCGTCGAGCCAATCGGTTCCGCCGCTGACGAGCAGGATCACCAGTGCCCACCCGTCCGCACCGGGCCCGAGCAACAGGTACAGAAACAGAGGAACGCCGGCGAGCCGAATGGCGCTGAGCAGGTTGGGAACGGTCGCGATGCGATCGGACACCTCGACTTCACGGCCGTCGGTCACCGGCGAACACCTCCTGTTGCATCAGCTCGCCGTGCGCTCAGGTGCAGTCGGCGGGGCTTCGGTGCCAACTTAGCGCCACGCGAAGACGGGCTGCTCGAAGTCCGCGACTCTGGTGTGTCGACCGTGCACCGCCACCTCGCGAAATTGGTGAACGATCGCACCGGTCGGAGCGTGGATCGCGCCGGTTCGGAACGGCCACCGAATTACTCGACGGGTCGACTCGGGAATCGACACGAATTGCGCGTCGACGTCGAGCTCGTCGAGTGTCACCTCGAACACCTCGGCTACTTCGTCGTCGTTGGGGCGCAGCGTGGTCGAGTAGTCGCCCACCCACACCACGAACGGGGTGATGAGGTAGCCGGAGCGGGTGACGTAGTCGTCGAGCCTGCCCAGTACATCGGACGCATCAGCGCGAAGACCCACCTCCTCGTGCAACTCTCGCAAACATGCCTGCACTGCGGATTCCCCGGGGTCCACGCCGCCTCCAGGCAGTGCGTATTGGCCTGGATGCGCGCGCAATCGACTCGGCCGCTTGGTCAGCAGCATGCGACGGTCTCCCGGCGCTCCACCCAGCGCGACGGCCACCGCAGCCGCGCGCAATCCATCCGCGTCGGCGGTGCGATGAACGAACCCCCCGAGGGCACGCGCGATGGACTCTCGCTCGAGCGGGTCCCGGGCCGAGCCACCGGATGCGTCGTCACTCATCGCACGAACACCGATCGCCCGGGGAGGTCACGGTGTGTCGACACGGCGGGCGGCGGGAGGAAGCAGATCGTCGCCGGCGACAGGCCAGCCGAGCGGGTCGTCGGCGAGATCGCTCAGTTGCTCCACTTGCGTTCGGCACCAAGGGGATACGTCGATGCTCCCGTCGAGCACGCCGGCAGAGAATTCAGGCCACGACGCCCACCGTGTCTCGTCCACCTCGAGTGGGTCGGGATCGAGCGTCGCACTCGAATCTACGCGCACCCGATACACAGGACAGATCTCGTTCTCGACGATGCCGTTGTCCATGACGGCGCGGTACCGAAAGTGCGGCAACACCAGCTCGGCGGAGGCGGCGTGCAGCCCCAGCTCTTCACCTATCCGGCGCAGGACCGCGGCGGCAAGGTCCTCTCCGGGTGCGGGATGACCGCAGCACGTGTTGGTCAGCACCCCGGGCCACGTGGTCTTGGTCGATGCTCTGCGGGTGAGGAGAACCGCGCCGTCGGATCCGACCACATAGCTGGAAAATGCCAGATGAAGCGGCGTTCGAAGCGTGTGCACGGTCGTCTTGTCGTGGGTGCCGACAGCGCGGCCTTCGTCGTCGAGCAGCACCACATGTTGCGCCGGGGATCGATCCATCGTTCCATCGTCCCACGGCTCGTCGGACGGTCTACTGTCGAACCATGGGACGTCAAGAAAACGCAGACGACGAGACGACGAACGGCGAAGATGCGACCACTCCCGAATCACCGAAGGGCGGCAGACCCGGACCGGTGGACGGCGGAGGCGGCGGCGGGATGGCAACGCGCGAGAACGCACCCGAGGTCGCCGAGAATTCCGAATGATCTTCTCGGCACCGTTTGAAAGACAGAGTTTGCGTCAATACCTCCGAAGTTCTCGCGGTGCGCGAGGACACGAACCTCCACAACCGGAAGGACCTCGATGAGCATCAACGACGACGACATCTCCACCACGGGCGGAGCCGCAGGCGAAGGCCCAGCTGACGGCGGATCGAACCCCGGCGGTCACGACGGCGGCGCAGACGGCTCGGCCGGAGCCGGCGAAGGCCCCGCCGACGGCGGATCGAACCCTGACGGCCACGACGGCGGCGCAGACGGCTCGGCCGGAGCCGGCGAAGGCCCCGCCGACGGCGGATCGAACCCCGATGGCCACGACGGCGGTGCGGACGGCACCGCTTGATCACTGAGTCGAGCGACGAGCGCGGATCGGATAACCGGTCCGCGCTTCGTCGTCTCACCGGTGTCGATCTCGGAACCTTCGCAGATCACTTCTGGGGTTCGGCTCCCAAACTGACCAGATCCGCTGATCTCGCCGAATCGTTCGACGATCTGATGACGGTCGACGCGGTGGACGAGTTGATCTCCGAACGTGGAGTTCGCACCCCGTTCGTACGCATGGCCAAAGATGGTCGCCTGCTGGACAAGTCGCAGTTCACGGCGTCCGGTGGTTTCGGTGCCGAGGTGACCGACCAGGTGGACTCGGCTGCGGTTCTGGCAGCGTTCGCGGCCGGCAACACCCTGGTTCTGCAAGGCCTGCACCGGCTGTGGCCTCCACTGATCCACTTCGTCGGCGAGCTCGTTCGCGAACTCGGCCACCCCGTCCAGGTGAATTCGTATGTCACTCCGGCTGCGTCGCAGGGCTTCTCACCGCACTACGACGTACACGATGTGTTCGTGGTGCAGATCGCAGGTACCAAGCGGTGGACCATTCACGCGCCGGTGCACGTTCATCCGCTCGACAACCAACCATGGTCCGACCGGCGCTCGGCCGTCGAAGAGCGCGCGTCGAACGTGCCCGAGCTGGACTTCGTCCTCGAACCCGGCGATGTGCTGTACCTACCGCGCGGGTGGATTCATTCGGCTCAGGCGCTGGGCGAGACCACAGTTCACCTGACGGTCGGTGTCGCGTCGTTCAACGAATACGACATCGCCCGGCACGCGCTGAGGGAACTCGGTGACGTCGCGGAACTGCGGAGTCCACTGCCGGCCGGGCTTGTGCCTACCGATACCGAAGCCGTCGTTCCGCACGTGCAGCGAGTTCTCGACGCCATGCGCACGGCCCTCGACGACATCAGCCGAGATCCCGATGCGGTCCGCCGTCTCGCCGAGCGCCTCGGGGATCGATACGACGAGCTCGTCCGCCCGGAACCGGTGCGGCCGCTCCGCACCGTCGCATCCATGGGTGCTCTGCGAGGCGAGGACTCGATTCGATTACGACCTGGAATCCATGCGCGAATCGTGTATGGCGCGGTCGGGGTCTCGATGGTGCTCAGGAACAAGACGGTCACGCTGCCGTCCCAGTGCGCCGACGCGATCGAGAATCTGATGAAAGGTGCCCCGTGCCGTCTCGATGCGATGCCCGGTCTGGACGTCGACGATGCATCGGTGGTTGCTCGCAGACTCATCCGGGAGGGCATTGCCGTGACGGCAGCCGAGTAGCAGCTACGTGATCGTGATACCGCCGTCGACAGCGATGGTCTGACCCGTCACGTATCCCCCGGCGTCGGAAGCCAACCAGATCGCTGTGGCCGCCAGTTCCTCGGGATCGCCCTTGCGACCGAGGATCATGCGCGGAGCCATCGAATCGAGGTACCCGGGCTGATAGGAATCTGTCATCTCGCTCTGGAAGAAGCCGGGTGCAATTGCGTTGACCCTGATGCCTTTGCGCGCTCCCCACTGCTGCGCGAGGTCGCGGGTGAGGCCGACGATCGCAGCTTTACTGGCGCTGTATGCCGCCTGCGGTAGACCGGCGGTGGTGAGCCCCAACACGCTGGAAATGTTGACGATCGAACTGCCGGGTGCCATCACCCGTCCGCACGCCTGCGCCGCCCAGTAGGAGCCGTTCAAGTTGATGTCGATCACCGAGCGAAACTGCTCCGGTGTCTCCCGGGTTGCTGGGTAGGCGGTGCCGATTCCGGCGTTGTTGATCAGCACATCCAGCTTGCCGAACTCCGTCATCGCGGCGTCGACCATCGCGGTGCACTGATCCGGGTCGACCACGTCGGTGGCGACCGTGATCGAGCGCCCTCCGACGCTGTCGATCAACGCGGCGGTCTGCGCCAACTTCTCGACTCGGCGCGCGGCGAGCACTACGTCCGCGCCTGCCTCCGCAGCTGCTTTCGCGAACGCGACACCCAACCCGGAGGATGCTCCGGTGACGACGACTACTCGACCGTCGAGGCGAAATTTGTCCAAGATCGGCATTTACGTGACTCTCCTTGTAGCTGGTGTTCAGAACCAGTGGGGGGACATATCGAGCGTGGTGCGGTCCAATTTCGCCAGCAGATCGAGCTGCACATCCACCTTCGGCAGTTCGTAGACATAGAAGTACTTTGCCGCAGAACGCTTTCCGTCGTAGAAATCACCGGACTTCGTGCCGACGGCCAGCAGCTGCTCGAGCCACATCCACGCAATGACGGTATGCCCCACGGCTTCGAGGTATGCGGTGGAGTTCGCCAAAGCCACAGCTGCGTCACCCGTTCCCCACAGTGCCGCGGTGACATCGACGATTCTCGCGAATCGGTTGTTCAGTTCCGCGCCGTAGGTGGCCGCGTCACCGCCTGCGGCGTCGGCCTGCGCAACCGTCTTCGAGAACTCTTCACCGAGCAGCGCCAGACCAGCGCCGCCCTGCATCACGACCTTGCGTCCGAGCAGGTCCAGACCCTGAATACCGTGCGTGCCTTCATGAATGGGGTTGAGCCGGTTGTCCCGGTAGTGCTGTTCGACGTCGTAGTCGCGGGTGTATCCGTAGCCGCCGTGCACCTGGATGGCCAGACTGTTGGCCTCGAGGCACCACTGCGACGGCCAGCTCTTCGCGATGGGCGTCAGCACGTCGAGCAGCAATGTCGAACGCGCGGCCTCGGCATCGTCTGCCGCCGAGTCCTGCAGGTCGACCAGATACGAGCAGTACAGACCCAACGCCAGCGCACCTTCGACATAGGACTTCTGCGCCAACAACATTCGCCGGACATCTGCATGTTCGATCAGTGCTACCGGAGGTGCTGCAGGATCCTTCGCGCCGAGCGGTCGGCCCTGGGTACGCGTCTTGGCATACTCGACCGACTTGAGGTATCCCACGTAACCGAGGGCGATGGCCAGGAACCCGACGCCGATGCGAGCCTCGTTCATCATGTGGAACATGTACGACAACCCGCGGTTCTCCTCGGCCACCAAGAATCCGACCGCTCCGGGTTGCCCTGCCGGAGAGTGGGTTCCGTCGCCGAACGCGAGAAGAGTATTGGTGGTGCCGCGGTTGCCCATCTTGTGATTGAGACCGGTCAACACGATGTCGTTACGTTCGCCCGTACCGCCGTCGCCGTTCGGGAGAAACTTGGGAACGATGAACAGTGAGATGCCTTTGACGCCGGGAGGGCCTCCCGGTGTCTTCGCGAGCACGAGATGGACGATGTTCTCGGTCAGCTCGTGATCGCCGCCGGAGATCCACATCTTGGTACCGGTGATACGGAAACTGCCGTCGTCCTGCGGTACCGCTTTCGTCGTGATGTCCGCCAACGATGATCCGGCCTGCGGCTCCGACAGGCACATGGTTCCGAACCACCGACCGTCCAGCATCGGCGCGACGTAATCCCGTACCTGATCCGGTGTGCCGTATGTGGCGATCAGGTTGGCATTCGCCATGGTCAGAAAAGGGTACGACGAGGTCCCGGCATTGGCGGCTTGGAAAAATGCCATCGCCGCCCGAGAGACCGTGGCAGGCAGCTGCATTCCGCCGATCGACTCATCGAACTGCCCGGCGATCAGACCTGCAGACGCATACACATCGAGCGCTTCCTTCACCTCTGGGATCAGCTCGACCGAGCCATCCGGGTTCATGGTCGGCTCGTGCGCATCAGCCTTCTTGTTGTGCGGCGCGAAGTGCTTGCGGGCTATGTCCGCACTGAGGTCGAGTACTGCGTCGAAGGTCTCACGTGAGTGTTCCGCGAAGCGGGGACGATCGGTCAGGCCGGCCACGTTCAACCACTCGTACAGCAGAAAATCCAGGTCGCGGCGCGAGAGGACGTCCGACATTCACTTCTCCGATCGCGAGGGGTGACACGTGCGCACGAAGGTGATGAGCACTGTGACGCACGTGACTGTGGATTCACCATACAAGTCACGTGTTCTCGGATTCACCGAGTCCCCTCGCGAGCCGCCACCACAGATGGCCCCCCGATGTCCGGGCTCCGAAAGACCCGCCGGACACACTTCTACGACTCACCGGACTATGAGCAGCGTCACGATTGGAAAAGCCACCTCCGGCATATGCTTACTTTTGATAACGAATGTAATCACCGTGGAGGGAGTCGAGCATGACGCACACACTGGCCGTCGACAGCCGACAGGATCGTCAGCGCAGGCAGCACGATCGATTCCAGGAGTTGCACGAGACCGACGAGGAGTTTCGCGCCGCCGAACCCGACAGTGCAGTGGCCGACGCCGCCCAGGAGTTGTCTCCCAGTACGGCCAGAGTGGTCTTCGAAATCATGACGCGCTATTCGGATCGGCCGGCCTTGGGCCGTCGGGGTCGAGACGTGGTCCGAGACGGCGAAAGCAACGTTGTTCACCTGCTCCCACACTTCGAAACCGTGACCTACGGACAGGCATGGAACCACGCCGGTGCCCTGGCGTCGGCGCTGACGCACGACGAATTCGGGATCGCAACGGGAGACTTCTTCGCAACCTTGGGCTTTGCCAGTGCCGACTATGTCATTGCCGAATTGGCCACGATCCGCCTGGGCGCGATCGCCGTGCCATTGCAGGCCGGTGCTACCGCCGCCCAGCTCTCGGCCATCGCCGCCGAGGTCGAGCCCGTCGTCCTCGCGGCCGACATCGACAACCTGCCCGTCGCGGTACAGGTTGCTACCCATTGCCGGTCCATTCGGCGAATCGTCGTTCTCGACTACGACGGTGAGATCGACGCGCACACGCGAATCATGAACTCCGCGCAGAACGTCGCCGAGCAGACGGGGATTGCCATCCGTACCCTCACCGAGCTGGTTCGCGGCGGCGCGCAGCTGCCCGAGGTTCCATTACCCGATGGCAACGATCCAGACCGACTCGCGACGCTGATCTACACCTCCGGCAGCACTGGAACTCCCAAGGGAGCGATGCACACCGAACGAATCGTCTGCGGAGCCTGGACCGGAGCGTGGCACCACACCGGGGCCTCATCCGAATCCGGCGGTGGGCCTGCGTTCCCCGTGATCACCTTGGACTACCTTCCGATGAGCCACCTGGCCGGTCGGGGACTGGTGTTCTCGACACTAGCTGCCGGCGGGACGGTTCACTTCGCCGGATCCAGCGACCTGTCCACCCTGTTCGAGGACTTCTCGCTCGCTCGGCCGACGATGGCACTGCTGATCCCCCGGGTGTGCGAGATGATCCGGCACGACGTCCTTGCCGAGATCGACCGAGAGGTCGCGCGGTCCGATGGTGGCGACGAAGACCGCATACGGCACGGCGTTCTCGAGCGCTGCAAGAACGAACGATTCGGCGGGCGCATTCTCGCGGCGATGGTCGGCACCGCACCGATCGCTGCCGAGGTCAAAGATTTCGTCACAGAGCTGCTCGATATCCAGGTTCTCGACAATTACGGCTCCACCGAAGCCGGAATGGTGTTGCACGACGGGATCATCGCGCGCCCACCAGTTCTCGAATACAAGCTCGACGATGTGCCCGAGCTCGGCTATTTCTCGACCGACGACCCGTACCCACGCGGCGAACTCCTCCTCAAGACCACGTCGATCATTCCGGGGTACTACAAGCGCCCGGACGTCACCGCGGACGTGTTCGATTCCGACGGTTTCTATCGCACCGGGGACGTCGTGGCCGAGATCGAGCCGGACCGACTCGCGTATGTCGACCGCCGTAAGAACGTTCTCAAGTTGGCTCAAGGCGAGTTCGTCGCTTTGGCCCGTCTCGAGGCAGTGTTCGGCACCAGCGAACTGGTCGACCAGATCTTTCTGTACGGCAACAGCCAACGCGCCTATCTTCTGGCCGTGGTCGTTCCGGCTCAGCGCGATGCGACGCCGACCTCGATCATCGAATCGCTCCAGGGGATCGCTCGTTCCGAATCGCTGAACTCGTACGAAATTCCCCGCGACGTCACCATCGAGCACCAGCAGTTCACACAGGACAACGGACTGTTGTCCGGTGCTGGGAAACAACTGCGACCCAAGCTCGTCGAACGCTACGGTGCCGATCTCGAGCGTCGCTACACAGAACTGGAGTCGGGGCAGAACGACCGCCTGCGTGAGCTTCGACGCAGGGGTGCCGACGCCCCGGTGCTTGCCACGGTCGGCGATGCCGCGCAGGCACTGCTGGGATGCGACGGATCCGATGTCCGACCCGACTCTCACTTCAGCGATCTCGGCGGAGACTCGTTGTCCGCGTTGTCGTTTTCCACGCTCCTGCGGGACATCTACGGCATCGACGTACCGGTCGGTGTGATCACCGGACCCGCCATGGATCTGTCCGCTCTGGCCGAATACATCGTGTCTGCTCGCGACAACGATTCGGACACAGCAACATTCGCATCGGTACACGGCCGCGACGCCACTGTTGCACACGCCTCCGACCTGCGGCTCTCTGCCTTCCTCGACGACGCGCTGCTCGATGCCGCTCGGCATGCGTCGGGCGCACGCGTGCGAACCGAGACCGTGCTGCTGACCGGCGCCAACGGGTACCTGGGACGCTTCCTCTGCCTGGAATGGTTGGAGCGCATGGCCGAAATCGGTGGAACGGTGGTGTGCTTGGTACGAGGGCGTTCGGACGCCGATGCGCGTGCTCGGCTCGACGCTGCCTTCGACAGCGGGGACACGAAGTTGACCGATCGATATCGCGCACTGGCCGACGCCGCACTCGACGTGGTGGCAGGCGATCTGGGCACTCGCCGGTTCGGGTTGGACGACGATCTCTGGGAGCAACTCTCACGCCGCGTGGACCGCATCGTGCACCCCGCCGCGCTGGTCAATCATGCTCTGCCGTACGAACATCTCTTCGGACCGAACGTCGTCGGAACGGCGGAGGTGATTCGGCTCGCGTTGACCCACCACGTCAAGCCGGTCACCTACCTCTCGACGGTTGCGGTCGCGGTGGGCGTCGAAAATTTCGAGGAGAACGGCGACATCCGCGAAAACAGCCCGTCGCGGTCGGTCGACGATTCGTACGCCAATGGCTACGGCAACTCCAAGTGGGCCGGTGAAGTGCTGTTGCGCAACGCATTCGACGAGTTCGGGCTCCCGGTATCGGTCTTTCGATCCGATATGATCCTCGCGCACAGTACATGGTCGGGTCAGCTCAACGTGCCGGATGTGTTCACGCGTCTGGTCCTGTCGATCGTCGCGACCGGCCTTGCACCGCAGACCTTCTACGCCACCGACACCGGAGCACCGACAGACGAGAAGGGTCGACCGCTGGCTCACTACGACGGTCTACCGGCCGATTTCAGTGCATCGGCGATCACCTCGGTTGCGGCCGACGATCTGTCAGGCTACCGAACCTTCGACATCCTCAACCCACACGACGACAACATCTCGCTCGACACGTTCGTCGACTGGCTCCGCGAAGCCGGTTGCAACATCGAGATCGTCGAGAACTACGACGAATGGTTCGAGCGTTTCAGCGCTGCAGTCGAGTCTCTTCCGGAGAAGCAGCGCACGCACTCGCTGCTCCCCTTGATCGACTCGTACGCACGGCCCCAGCACCCGTCGTCCGGGGCGATGCTGCCTGCAGACGAGTTTGCCTCGGCCGTCGGAGACATTCCGCACCTCGGACGCGAACTGATCGAGAAGTATCTCTCCGATCTCGTGGCGCTCGACCTCGTGAGCAAGCGCTAGAGACGTTCCCGATGCGGGCCGCGCGGCCCGCATCGGGAAGCCCTACTCCCCGACCGGTTGTGGCTCGCTCGCCGGCAACATCCTGTGTTCCTCCGGCGCAGCCATGGCGTCAGTGCACGAAATCCTGCGCCGAATAGCGAGTATCCACCGACATCGCCGGGCGAAACAGGAGCACTCGGCAGCGACGGCGTTAAACTCGTAAGCCTATGTGGATTGGATGGATCGAATTCGACTTTCTTCTCGGCGACGTGCACTCACTCAAAGAGAAGCGCTCCGTGGTCCGGCCGGTGATCTCCGAGATGCACCGTAAATTCGCAGTGTCGGTCGCAGAAACCGACCATCGTGAGCTTCACAGGCGAGCAGGTGTCGGCGCTTCGGTCGTGGCAGGCGAACTCGATCACGTCACCGATGTTCTCGACCGATTGGAGCGTATGGCGGCCTCACGACCCGAGCTGCAACTCGTGTCGGTTCGTCGGCGCACAATCCGAAGCGACGACATCTGAGACCGGCCCCACCGGTTCACCGACGGACGTCGAACACCTGCTTCTGAATCCCGTTGCCGTATACCTCGTGTTCGACCAGTTCGAGGTGCGTGGTGTCCTTGTCGGCTGCACTGAACAGTCGCTTTCCGGCACCGAGCAGCAGCGGGAAGACGAGCAGGTGGTACCGATCGATCAACCCGGCGTCCGCGAGACTCCGCCCGAGGGTGGCGCTGCCGTGGACCGAGATCGGCCCACCGTCGGACTTCCTGAGCTCGGCCACATCGTCGATACTGCGCAGAATGGTTGCCGGCCAACGTGAGTCGTTCTGCTCGAGTGTCGTCGACACCACGTACCGCGGCATCGAGTTGTATCCCGCGAAGTCGTCCATGGTGGGCCAGATCGGCGCAAATGCCTCGTATGAGGTGCGGCCCAACAGCAGCGCAGTGGCCTCTTCCTGCTCGCGACCCTTGATCTCGTACGCTGCCGGGTCGAACTCGATGTCCTGGAACGTCCACCCGGAATTGCGGTAACCCACCTCGCCGCCCGGGCCTTCCATCACGCCGTCGAGCGAAACGAACGCGGTCACGATCACAGTGCGCATGGACGGTCCTTACCGGTGCTGGGATGCGGGTGCCGGAATCGTAAACCATCCGCCCGCCGAATCCGTCGATACGATCGACCGATGACCGCGAGCGACATGTCCCGCCCGGCGTGGGACGACGACCCGGTCGTGTCCGGTTGGGCGGGGTTGCCCACGTTGGACGGAGACTGCACCGCCGACGTCTGCGTCGTCGGCCTCGGGGGATCGGGTCTGGCCGCCGTCGCCGACCTCGTCGACCGTGGACTCGATGTGGTCGGTATCGACGTAGGACGGGTCGCTGCCGGTGCCGCGGGTCGGAACGGCGGCTTCTTGCTCGGTGGTCCTGCAACCTTTCTGCACACCGCGCTCGCGACGTGGGGTCCGTGCGCTGTCGATCTGTATCGAGCGACCCTGGCCGAGATCGACTCTCTGGAAGGGATTCTCGGTTCCGACGTCATCCGCCGCACCGGATCCATCAGGCTTGCGGGCATTCCCGATACGCCGACCGACCCCGCCGATGCGCAGGACTGCGCAGATCTGGAGAAGTGCCTGCGCGAGAACGGCATTGCCGTCGAACGGTACTCGGGCGAGCTGGGGCACGGTATCTATCTTCCCGACGATGCGATGATGAATCCTGCCCGGCGTGCAATCGGAATGGCTGCGGCACTGGCTGGTCGCGCCCGGCTACACGAGAACACGCCTGCGGTCGGCATCGGAGCCGGATCTGTCACGACGCCGACCGGTGTGATTCGCTGCGATCTGGTTCTCGTTGCCGTCGATGGTCGTCTCGAACAGGTACTCCCCCAGCTCGATGGCCGAGTTCGGACGGCCCGCCTGCAGATGCTCGCCACCACTCCCGTCTCGGCGAGACGGTTGCCGTGCCCCGTGTACGGACGGTGGGGGTACGACTATGCACAGCAGGACGCATCAGGACGCTTGTACGTCGGCGGCGGTCGAGACTTGTTCGTCGAGGACGAGTGGACTTCGTCCAGCGAACCGACGGCCGGAGTGCAGACCTATCTCGACTCGCTCGCCCGGTTGTTCGCCGGTGAACAAGTCTCGGTGAGTGCACGGTGGGCCGCGTCGGTCGGATTCACCGGGGACGGGCGGCCGGTGTGCTGCTACGTCGACGACGGAGTGATCGCGTTCGGTGGTTACAACGGAACCGGCAATCTCGTCGGACCTGTCACCGCTCGCGCTGCTGTCGCCCTGGGACTCGATGCGACCGACGTTCCGGGGTACCTGAGCAGTTGATTCATGACAGGGTGGACCCATGGCCGAAGAACCCGAACGCACCGAGGACGGTCGTTACATCGTCGTCAAGGGGCGACGCTGGCGGGCAACGGATCCCAACATACCCGAAGAGCGCAACGCAGAACTGCGGTCGATTCTCATGGCATGGCGTAGGGAGGTCAAGCGTACGTCGGGGGCCCCGGAATCTCGCGCCGGTGTGCAGGCCACCAAGGTCGCTCTCGGAGAACGGGGAACACCCTGGTGGGAGCAGTCCGACGAGGAACGACGAGCTCGCTGGGAATCCGAGGTACCCCGGCCCGACGGAACCGATGACGAGAACTGACCTTCTCCGGTGACTTTTCGTCGTAGCGCCGGTCTACCGTTTCGACCGATGCCGTCGGCGTACATCTGTGAAACAAGGAGCCTGCCATGTCCATTCTCAATCCGTATCTCTCGTTTCGCGACAATGCCCGCGAGGCCATGGAGTTCTACCGGTCCGTCTTCGGGGGGGAGCTCACCGTCACCACGCTGGGCGAGGCCCATGCCAGTGAGGACCCGGCCGATCAGGACAAGATCATGCACGGCCAGTTGACGACTCCGAACGGATTCACGCTGATGGGTGCAGACACGCCGTCCTCGATGGAACACACTCCGGGTAACACCATGAGCGTCTCGCTCAGCGGCGACGACGAAGACGAACTGACGGGCTACTGGAACAAGCTGACCGTCGACGCGCAGTTCACCATGGGTCTCGAGAAGGCTCCGTGGGGTGACGCCTTCGGAATGCTGACCGACAAGTTCGGTGTGCAGTGGATGGTGAACATCGCCGGCTCGACTGACGGAGGCGGACCTGAGTAGCCGAGACTAACCGGTGGAAGCCTTCGGCGGGATCACCTGCCGAAGGCTGTCGGGACCCCACCCTCGGTCCAGCGCAAGAATCAGTGCTGCACAGCCCATTCCGGACAGTATCAGCGCAGACCCGAACATCGCCGTGTAGCCGAACAGGTCTCCCACCACACCGGCCGCGATGCCTGCCGCTCCCTGCGCAAAGACGACCGCACAGGCCATCAATGTGTAATCGCTTCCAGCGAAGCGCTTTTCCGACGCGTCCATCATCAGAGCGAACACTGCGACCGTGGCCGCCCCGCCGAGCACGTGCTCGGTAACGTTCGCCGTGATCAGTAACGGGAAGCCACCGATGCCGAGGGATGCGACAACGTACAACGCGAGGCTCAGGGTCTGGCTCACGCCGCCTATCAGCAGCGCCCGACGACGTCCGTGCCGAAACGTCATCCACGCCCCGAGGGCCGCGCCCGCGAGTGCTGCCACCGAGGACAGTCCGCCCTCGACCAACGCGATCTGCGGCAGGGACAGTCCGCTGTCCGACAGAAATGGCCCCACCAGCGCCGATCCCATCGAGTTACCGAATTTGAATCCGATGATCAGCGCGATGAAGGCCACAATGCCGGGCCTGCGGAGTCTGGACCACCATGCGAACGCAAGTCTCGCCGGTGATTCCGGCTCAGTGTGCCGATCGGAATCGGCATCCGCTGCGTCGAGTTGCCGGCGCATCCACCACACCGGGATCGTCGTCAGCAGGATGAGCAGCGCCATCGCGGCGAACAACACCCGCCAACCGGAGACGGTGTAGAGCCACAACAGCAGCCCACCGCCGCATATCATTCCGATTCGGTAGGCACCGACCTGTAGACCGTTCCCCAGCCCGCGCTGGGCAGACGTGAGCGTACGCACGGCAATGCCGTCGGTTGCGATGTCCTGCGTCGCCGAGAGAACGTTCATGACGAATATCCCGACGAACAGCCAACGCAACGTCGACGACAGATCGAGGAACGACAGCGCCAGAGCCACTGCTGCGGCAGAACACTGCAACCACAGCAGCCACCGTCGTCTGGATCCGTATTTGTCGACGTACGGTGCCCAGAGGAATTTCAGCGCCCAGGGCAGAAACAACACACCGGTGGCACTGATTTCGACCAAGGACAAGCCCGATTCGCGCAGCACCACCGGAAGTGCCTGGGTGAAGAATCCGAACGGCAGTCCCTGCGCGAAGTAGAGCGCCCCGAGCAAGGTGAGGGTTCCGGCCGTGAACGACGCCGGACGCACCGCATTGGTCATGACGGCCATCGTGTCAGAGCGGCCCCTACTCCGCTGAATGCGCAACCGGCTGGCGAAGAATGGTGCGGAGCTTTGCGGGTTCGACCCGGCGCGCATCACTCAGGTAGATCTCGTGATGTTTGCCGGTCATCGTCAATCCGGAACGTGGGATGTATCGATGATGGAACTCGTCGAGTACCTGAGTCTCGTCGTCGTAGGACCCGACATGCAGCGTCTGCACGCACAGTCCCTCGTCGAAAGTCTCCAGTCGAATACGCCTCGACGCATCCGAGTTGCTCTTCGCGTCGGCGGACGCCACCGCCACCTCGAACATCGAGCGGTCGATCCAGTCGGGCACCATGATCATGGCCGTCCAGTGCCACTTGTTCTTGTCCCTCTCGGTGGTGAACGAAGCCATGTTGTCGGCCCACCACAATGCCTCGAGCGGCATGACGACGTAGTCGCGGCCGAGATCGTTCTTGCTGGCAAATTTCAGTGCATAGGCCACGGGGTAGAGCGACCCGATTGCTTCGGCAAACTCCGGAGCGGTGTTCGGATCGCCGTGTCCGTCGATCATCAGGTAGGTCAGCGGCGGAACGACAAGTGCGCGAAAGATGTTGCGCCGCGCCGAGTATGCATCCAGCGTCTTCTTGAAATCTGTCTTCATGCCGACTGCGGAGTTACATCTCGGCGTCGACCTTGCCCGGTTCGCCGCGCTTCATCGCCATGTACTCGGAGAGTTCACGCTTGACCACCGGCAGCAGCAAATACAGCCCGGTGATGTTGACCAGGGCCAGCAGGAACAGAGTGGCATCGGCGAAGTCCAGCACCGAGCCGAGCGAGAGCACGGTTCCGATGACGGTGAACGTGCAGAACATGAGGTTGAAGAAGGTGCGCGAGAAGCGGCTGCGGCCGAACAGCGACGTCCAGGCCTGCAGTCCGTAGTACGCCCAGGTGATTGCAGTCGAGAGGGCGAACAGTGCAACCGCCACTGTGAGCACGTACGGGAACCACGGAAGCACGGTCTCGAAAGCATCCGATGTCAGCGTCACACCACCTGCGGGAAGCTCACCCGTCTCGGCGACGATCGCACGTTGGTCCTGCCAGGTGACCGTGTTGGCGATCACGATGGTCAACGCGGTAGCGGTGCAGATGACGACCGTATCGATGAAGGGCTCGAGCATTGCCACGAATCCTTCGGTGACCGGGTGCCTGGTCTTGACGGCCGAGTGCGCGATGGACGCGGACCCCAGCCCGGCCTCGTTGGAGAACGCGGCGCGCTGGAATCCGATGATCATGACGCCGAGAACGCCGCCCGCCACACCTTCCGGCGAGAACGCACCCTCGAAGATCGCTGTGAACGCGGTGGGGACCGAGCGGAAGTTGACGGCGATCACGACGCCACACGCGACGATGTAGATCAGCGCCATCGACGGAACGAGCTTGGCGGTCACGGCCGAGATCGACTTCATCCCGCCGATGATGACCAGACCGATGATCAGCGCGATGACCAGACCGAAGACGGCCTTGGCACCGTCGGAGCCGAGGAAACCGTCCTCACCGCCGGTGACCGAGCGAACCTGCGCGTAGGTCTGATTCGCTTGGAACATGTTGCCGCCACTGATGGCGAAGAACGTGATGATGATGGCGTAGAAGACGGCCATCACCTTACCGACCTTCGCCAGACCACGTTCGGCAAGTCCCTTGGTGAGGTATTTCATCGGTCCACCGGAAACGGTGCCGTCCTCGTTGATGTCTCGGTATTTCACGCCCAAGGTGCACTCGACGAATTTCGACGCCATACCCAACAGGCCGGCAAGAATCATCCACAACGTGGCACCCGGTCCACCGAGCGTCACTGCCACGGCGACACCTGCGATGTTGCCGAGTCCGACGGTTCCCGATACGGCGGCCGTCAGGGCTCGGAAGTGGCTCACTTCGCCCGGCGCGTCGGCCTCGTCCTCCTTCCCGCTCACCAGGATCAACGCCCTCTTGATGCCGCGGAACTGGATGAATTTGAACGTCACCGTGAAGATGACGGCACCGAGGATGAGCCACAGCACGATCAAGGGGACAGCGGCACCACCGATGTCCACGGTGAAGAAGACGAAGTTCGACACCGCGGCGGAGATCGGATCGAAAGCGTTGTTGATCGCTGTCTCGATCGAGCTGAGTGTGCCTCCGTCCGCGGCCAGAAGATCGGTTGCGATGGGATGAGAGCTCATCCTCAAGAGTGAACAGCACCTGAAGTGTCATCGATGCCATTTGCCGATTTTCCGGCAATTATTTACCTGAATTTGACCGACCGGTCCGGCCGATCAGGAATTCGATCGAGCAGGAATTCGCCTGAGAAGCACTGTGGCCGCGTCGAGAACCACATCGCGGTCGTACGTGAGGCGATAGTCGTAGAGTGTCGTTCCCTCGGGGGTGGTACCGCGTTCCACAGCAATCAAGGCCACGCTCGACATCGGGGCCACGATCACGATCGAGCGTTCCATGGCCAGAGGTTCGTCCGTGCCGACGACAACGGTCCGGAAGCGGTGCCCGGCCGGCGCGGGCTGCGAGTCGAACACCGCCGTCAACGCGGTGCGCGCCACCAGGTCGTCGTAGATCGCAGCGCGGGCCGCCGACAGCCCGGTCGAGGTACTGAGTGTAGCCAGAACGACGGTTGACGACCCGCTGCCGAATGCACTGCTCAGCACACTGTTCTCGATGGCCTCGAGGAGAGATGCGTCGGCGTGTCTGCGAACACCGGAACCGTGGGTGAGGCCGAAGGGGGTCACCGCAACCGGAGCGCGCACGGTGACGGTCGCATCCAACTCGACAGCGTGAACAGGGTGCGCCGACTCGCCGAAGGCCGGTAGTGGACCCGGGGCGCCGTAGAGGTATCCCTGCCCCAGAACCGCACCCATCGAACGCGCATAGTTTTCGTGGAGCTCGGATTCGATCCCCTCTGCCAGCACCAGCGCGCCGGTTCGTTCTGCCTCGGCGGCGACCGCAGCAACTATGGCGGCCGTCTCGTCGGTCGAACGCCCCTGTACGAGTGCCATATCGAGCTTGATCACGTCGGGACGTAGCAACGGAATCAACGCCAGACTGGAAGAATCTGCACCCACGTCATCGATGGCAACCCGCCACCCCATATTGCGTGCGTGCTCGGCCGCCCTCAGCAGACCGGCCGGATCGCCCATCAGATCCCGTTCGGTGATCTCGACGGTGACGGACAACCGTGCGGCTTCGGCCAACAGCGGCAGGCAGTCTCCCGGTGGCGGCGCATCGAGTGCGGTGGGTTCGGCATTGACGAAGAGCGCCAATTCGGCGGGGTAACCGGCCTCGACGGCACCCTGGATTGCGCTGGTCCTGCACCGCCAGTCGAACTCGGCGGTCACACCCTGCTCTCGTGCCGCGCGCAGCAGTTCCGGCGGTGCTACCGAGGGGCCGTCACCGCTGGACCGGACGAGAGCTTCGTACCCCACCACTGCGCGATCGTCCAGCACGACAATCGGCTGGTAGACCGACGTGATGTCGATCGACATCGGCGATATCCGCGTATTCGTCGGCTGGGGACGCATGGAACCTTCCTCGATGCTGCTCGATCTGTCCCCACCCGGTGGACCATCATGCCCGATGCCGAGGCGGTGTCGAGAACGGACTGCACCTCGAACGAGGGTCGGTTGGTTATATGGTGCTCGGAGTGGTCGACGAACGGCGGTGAACATCGATGGAAGAGGATCCCCGTCCTCGCACTGCACAGCTCTTTGCCGGTCGATATCGGCTGGGGGCGGTTCTCGGGCGCGGCGCAATGGCCGACGTCGTTCACGCCGAGGACCAGGTCCTCGGCAGATCCGTCGCCGTGAAGATCTTTCGCCACGGCGAACCCGCGGACACCGTCCACCGCATCGACGCAGAAGTTCGCACCTTGGCGTCACTGTCGCACCCCGGTCTCGTCACGTTGTACGACGCAGGCACTGCCTCGGATGCGACGGGCGTTCCGGTGCCGTACCTGGTGATGGAATTGGTCGACGGACCGACCCTGAGCAACTTTCGCCGAGGCAGTCCCATGCCCGCCGCTCACGTCGCCCGCATCGGAAGTGAGATGGCGGAGGCTCTCGCATACATTCACCGCCGGGGAGTGGTGCACCGCGACATCAAACCCGCGAACATCCTGATCGCCCGGGCACCGGACTCGGGTGCCGGGCAGTGCGTCAAGCTGACAGATTTCGGCATCGCCCGCATCCTCGACTCCGAGCGACTCACCGAACACGGCACCACCGTCGGCACAGCACATTATCTCAGCCCCGAACAGGCGACGGGCACATCCGCGGGCCCGCCCACCGACGTATACACGCTGGGCCTCGTCCTCATCGAGTGCCTCACCGGCACAATGGTATTCGAGGGCAGCGCGGTCGCAGCCGCGGTCGCGCGATTGCACCGTGACCCGGCCGTCCCGGAGGAATTCGGGCCGGAGTGGTACTCGCTGCTCACCGCCATGACGTCGCGGCGGCCAGAGGATCGCCCGGACGCAGCTGCGGTCGCAACCAGACTGCGCCGAGTCGTCCGCAGTGCCACCCCCCTCCCCTCGACCGCCGCTGTTCCGATTCAGCGAAGTACGGAATGGGCGGTTACGGACTCGGTCAGCGCCCCGCCCCGACCGCCGCGTCGACGATGGGTCGTCCCCGGGGCGGCCGCGCTTTTCGTGGCACTGGGAGCGGGGATCGTCTGGCTCGCGTCCGGCACCGGCGACGACCCGGCTCAGGCGCCCAGCTCCCCGGTGCAACCGACACCGGACGAGCCGGCAATCGCCGAGCCCACGACGCAGGTGCCTGGACCTGCACCAACGTCATTGTCTAGCCCGTCGGCAGTGGTCGCGCCCTCGTCGATTCCGGTGCTGATCGAACCCATCGCGCCCGACCCACCGCCGCAGAATGCAAACCCCGGGAACGGCAACGGCAATGGGAACGGGAACACCGGCCCCGGTAATGCAGGACCCGGCAATTCCGGCTCTCCGAACGGGGGCCAGGGAAATTCCGGTAACGGCGCTTCGGGTTCGGGAAACCCCGGTCGAGGAAACTGAGCAGGGCCACCAGGCGAGCGGAGCGACTATGACCCAGTTCGACACGATTGTGGTGGGAGCGGGAATCTCCGGTTCGACTGCGGCCCGAATTCTCCAGCGCGCGGGTCAGCGAGTCGCTGTTCTCGAGGCTCGCGACCGCGTGGGCGGTCGTGTGTGGACAGTGAGTACAGATGTTGAAGACACCCAAGACGTCGGTGCGTCCTGGGTTCACGGAATCGACAACAATCCGCTGGCCGACGCTGTGCGCGCCTTCGGCATTCGAACGACCGAGTTCACCGTGGGCAGCTACCAACCGGATGGTCGTCCCATCGCGTACTACTCCCCCACCGGTACCCGACTGAGCGAGTCAGCAGCGGCGCGGTTCGCCGCCGACGTTCACGATTTCGACGCACGATTCGCCAGGGTGATTGCCGAGTCCCCGCCTCTGACCTCGTTCGGTGATGCGGTGGAAGCGACTCTGACCGAACTGGATTGGGACAATGACCGCCTGGACCGAGTACGTGAATTTCTTGCGCACCGAGCCGAAGAGCAGCTGGGCGTCGCGCAGGGGGATCTCGATGCTCACGGCCTGGACGACGACGCCATCGACGGCGACGAAGTCGTCTTTCCCGACGGCTACGGCGAATTGGCGGCATGTTTGGCGGAGGGACTGGATGTTCGACTCGAACATGTGGTGACGCAGGTTCGTTGGGACCCGGACGGGGTTGCACTGCGCATCGGGTCCCAGTGGTTCTCCGCTGATCGCGCCGTGGTGACGGTTCCCGTCGGCGTGTTGAAGTCGTCCGATTTCGTGATCGAACCACCGCTACCAGAACCCGTTTCGGGTGCGCTCGACCGTTTGGCGATGAATGCTTTCGAGAAAGTCTTCCTGCAGTTTCCAATAAAGTTCTGGGACGAGAACGTGTACGCGATTCGGCGCCAGGGCGAGGCCGGCCGATGGTGGCACTCCTGGTACGACGTCACTTTGGACGGACACCCCACACTTCTGACGTTTGCAGCGGGACCGTGCGCGCAGCAGACTCGAGAGTGGTCGGATGAACGCATCTCGGATTCGGTACTGGAGGCACTGCGCGGCGTGTACGGCCACCGTGTCGTCCCGCCGGACAGCGTGTATGTCACTCGGTGGCAGGACGATCCGTTCTCGTACGGTTCGTATTCGTACATGACGGTGGGGTCCAGGTCCCGCGATCACGACGATCTCGCCACGCCGATCGGCGGTGTTCTGCACCTCGCGGGTGAGGCCACGTGGACAGACGATCCGGCAACGGTCACCGCCGCGATGAAGTCGGGACACCGTGTTGCAGAACGCATTCTGGAACGTTCGGTTCCGTTCGGTGAGATATGGGAGCCATCGAGCCGTTGACGGGAGTCACCGAAGCCGGAAGGCCGGTGGTCTCGTTCGGTGCAAACCTTCGGCAATCTGCGAGTAGTGTGCTGTCGACGCACCCACACACCGAGCACTCCAGGATGGCACAGTGGATACCGTCAGTTCAGTGATCGACTTCTTGGCCGATCGCCTTTACAGCGTATTTCTCATCTACTTGTTGATCGGCGTCGGGCTGTATTTCACCGTCCGCACCAAGTTCGTCCAAATTCGACTGCTGCCGTCGATGTTCAAGGCGATCGGCGGATCTCGATCGGACGCAGAAGGCGGCATTTCGGCGTTCCAGGCGTTCTGTGTCGGTCTCGCATCCCGAGTGGGTACGGGAAACATTGCCGGTGTCGCCATCGCGATCACTCTCGGCGGACCGGGAGCCATCTTCTGGATGTGGCTGGTTGCGGCAGTCGGAATGGCGACGGCCTTCATCGAGGCGACGTTGGCACAGATGTACAAGGTGCGTAATCCGGACGGTAGCTTTCGAGGCGGTCCGGCCTACTACATCCAGCTGGGTCTGGGCTCACGCCGCTGGGGAATCGTCTTCGCCTGCTTACTGATCTTCGCATTCGGATTCGCGTTCAACATGGTGCAGGCAAACACGATCACCGAATCGTTCTCGTCGACGATGAACATCGACGCAGGCTGGATTGCCGTATTCCTCGTGGTGCTGTCGGCTCCGATCCTGTTCGGCGGGGTTCGCCGCATCGCCCGGGTGGCCGAGTACGTTCTGCCCATCATGGCCGTGGTGTACGTGCTGCTCGCCCTCGTGATCGTCGGAATGAACCTCGGCGAGATCCCCACGGTGTTCGGTCAGATCGTCTCGAGCGCTTTCGGTCTGAACGAAGCAATCGGCGGCACGACGGGCGGAATCCTGGCGGCCATGCTCAACGGCG
Source organism: Rhodococcus sp. NPDC078407 (assembly GCF_044542515.1). Classification (NCBI taxonomy): domain Bacteria; kingdom Bacillati; phylum Actinomycetota; class Actinomycetes; order Mycobacteriales; family Nocardiaceae; genus Rhodococcus; species Rhodococcus sp. NPDC078407. The sequence continues at coordinate 341,015 of NZ_JBITUQ010000003.1, forward strand.
TCAAACGTGGCCTGTTCTCCAACGAAGCCGGAATGGGCAGTGCCCCCAACGCGGCGGCGACCGCCACGGTGTCGCATCCGGTGAAGCAGGGCCTCATCCAATCGCTCGGAGTTTTCTTCGACACCATCGTCATCTGTAGCGCAACAGCATTCATCATCTTGGTCTCGGGCGTGTACGACATCAACAATCCGAGTGGTGTCGCCGGCGCCGTGCTGACTCAGGATTCGATCTCTGCGCAACTCGGAACGTGGACCACGATCCCGATGACGCTGCTGATCTTCACGTTCGCCTTCTCGTCGATTCTGGGCAATTACTCGTATGCCGAGGTCAACCTCAACTTCCTCGGTGTGGAGGGCAAGCTCCTGAATGTCTTGCGCACCATCGTCCTTGCCGCCATCGGCTTCGGGTCACTCTCTGCGCTCACGACAGTGTGGGCACTGGCGGACGTTGCCATGGCCGCCATGGCGACCGTCAATCTCGTGGCGATCGCCCTGTTGGGCAAGTGGGCATTCGGAGCGTTGGCAGACTTCGAGGCCATGCGAAAGGAAGGCCGTGACGACAAGTTCGTCGGACGCGGAAACAGCTATCTTCCCGGTGACCTGCCCGGGGACGTATGGGATCCGGTGCTCGACAACGAATCTGCTTCCACCAAGCCGAACACGACCAAGTAACACCGCGACGAACGCGAAGACGGGGACGACATCTCATACGATGTCGTCCCCGTTTTTGCGCTCGCCTGCACTCGAGCCGGATCCGGACTTTTCGGATAAGTGAGACGTTAGGCTGACGGGACGTCGAGCAAGAGGAGGTCCCCCGTGCCGAACCCGGGTGACGAAGAGCAAGCCGGCCGCCGGTCCGACGACACGACTTTCGACGAGATCGATCAACGATCCGCCGGTGAGCGCGACGACGAGGTGAAACCGGGACGCCGAAAGCGCCAGTGGGCCGGACTCGCCGGCGGCATTGCATTCGCGCTACTCGTCTACGCAGTTCTTCCGGACGATGTCGCCCACCCAGCACGATTGACCGCAGGCACAGCGGTACTGATGGGAATCTGGTGGATGACCGAGGCGGTTCCGATTCCCGCGACGGCACTGCTGCCGCTCGTCATATTTCCGGTCTTCGATTCCGGCGTCGCAGTCAACGATGTAGGTGCCTCCTACGGCAACAACATCATCTTCTTGTTCATGGGCGGCTTCCTCCTGGCACTGGCTATGCAACGGTGGAATCTGCACCGACGAATCGCTCTGCTCACAGTGAGCGCGATGGGTACGAAACCGACGATGGTGATCGCGGGCTTCATGATCGCCACCGGTTTCCTGTCGATGTGGGTCTCCAATACGGCCACCGCGGTGATGATGATTCCGATCGGAGTCTCTGTGCTGGTGCTCGTCCTCGACATCGGTGAGAAAGCGGGCGCGATCGATGGCTCTGACGAACCCGGCGGGGGCGAGAGCACAGAGCCGGACGAAAAGACGATCACGGACGCGGTGATCGAGAGCAACTTCGGAACAGCGTTGATGTTGGGAATTGCCTACGCGGCGTCCATCGGTTCTCTCGGCACGATCATCGGAACTCCTCCCAACACACTGTTGGTCGGATACCTGGAAGGCCAAGGGATCACGATCGGATTCCTCCAATGGATGATTGCCGGCGTTCCTCTCGCCGTCGTTCTGCTGGTGATCGCCTGGTTCCTGCTCACGCACGTGATGTTCAAGCCCGAGATCGACCACATACCCGGCGGCAGACAACTGATCAAGGGTGAACTGAACTCCCTGGGGAGCATGTCGCAAGGTGAAACACGAGTGGCGATCGTATTCGTGGCGGCGGCGGCTTCCTGGGTGGGGTTCCCGCTGCTCTTCGACAGTCCACCGATATCCGACACAGGCATCGCGATGACCGCGGCAATGCTGCTGTTTCTACTTCCCAGCGGAGGCAAGAAGGGTGTGCGACTCATCGATTGGGAAACAGCGGTCAAGCTGCCGTGGGGTGTGCTGTTGCTGTTCGGCGGCGGGCTCGCGCTGTCGGCCCAATTCGAGTCCAGCGGCCTGACCGACTGGATCGGCAGTGTTGCAGGCGGTCTCGACACGATCCCGGTGGTAATGCTCGTGGTGATTGCGACCGCGGCGATCATCTATCTGACCGAAATCACCAGCAACACCGCAACAGCGGCAACATTCTTGCCGGTCGCGGGCGGCGTCGCCATGGGGATGGGCATCGACATTCTGGTTCTGACCGTACCTGTCGCATTGGCCGCGACCTGCGCTTTCATGCTTCCAGTGGCCACCCCACCGAATGCGGTGTCCTACGCCAGCGGCTACATCACGATCGGCCAGATGATGCGGGGTGGATTCTGGCTCAATCTCATCGCCATCGCGCTGATCACCATCGCCGCGTACACGGTATTCGCGTGGTCGCTGGGCATCGAGTTCTGACCATTGGACGCACTCGCCGGCTCGGTGAAAAAGTTCGGCTGATTTCGCCCATCCTGCGTGCTTGGGGAATATCATAGCGATTTCATCCAGGGGCATGACCCGTTACACCTGCGCGCCACCATCCCCTGGTCGGTAACGGGACGGCTTTTCATCTGTCTCGGCGGGTACGGGGGTACAACATGGTTTCGGACGTCATCGACTGCAAGGTGGTCTTCGCACACGACATCGAGATGGTGTGCGGGGTGTTGAGCTCGATCGAGCTGTTTCCACGGTACTTGCCCGGTCTCGAATATTGTGTCCTTCGCGATTCCGCGAATGGATACCGATGCGGCGTCGGCGGCGTCGAACACAACCTCGAGCTCGTGGTGAACCGGCGCAATCAACCCATCATCACCATCGAGCACGTCGAGTCCGGTGGCTTCATCAGATTTACCCTCACCCGGCTCGCAGCAGGCGAGACGAAGATCGATGTCACCGTCTTCAGGGCAGGGCTCGGCGGTGCCTACGTACCTCAACCACAGCACAATCGCGCGGTTGTGGACTGGGTCATGGGAGGTCTGCGCAGACTCGAGAGTTCTCTCTCGGGTGCGACGACGTCGATAGTGTCCAACAGCGGGGATTCTCGGTCTCTGCAACTCGCGATCCTCAAAACGATGGTGGGCGTAGGTGTCGTCCGCGCCGCGCGCCCCGACCGCGCGTACAAGCAATTGAATTCGCTGGCCAAATGGGGCTTCACTCTGGGCGGCGGGTTCGCCGCTGCGGCAGCGAAGTCACCCGACGAAATCGGCGTGATCGACGACCGTGGGACTCGAACATTCGCGGAGATTCACCACCGGTCGCGCCGCATCGCAGCGGGTCTTGCCGCGGCCGACATTCGTCCGGGAAGTACTGTCGGAATCCTGGCTCGAAATCACTCGGCAATGATCGAATGCACCGTCGCGTGCGGCATGCTCGGAGTCGAAGTGGTGCTGCTGAACACCGGACTCGCTGCCCGTCAGATCGAGGTGATAACCGAGCGCCATCAGCTTCGAATGCTGTTCTTGGACGATGAGTTCGACTCGATCGTCCGCTATCTGCCGGACGGGGTTACACGGGTCAGCCTGTCATCTCGGACCGCAATTGCACAGCGGCGCACCTTGGAGAATTTCGTCGCACCGCCGTCGGCGACGTTCGACAGGCCAGACCGGCCCGGGTCTGTGGTCGTCTTGACGTCCGGCACCAGCGGGGCACCGAAGGGTGCGCTTCGTCCCACGCCGAGAGGCTTCGGGACCATCGCTGCCATGTTGTCTCGCATGCCTTTGCGCATGAACGAGCGGATGCTCATCGCAGCGCCGATGTTCCACAGTTGGGGGTTGGCCGCCCTGCAGATCAGTACGCCCCTTCGCGCCACGGTCGTACTCCAGGACCGCTTCGACCCCGAGGACTGCCTGCGCGCAATCGAGGAGCATCGATGCACATCGTTGATCGCCGTGCCGATCATGCTCCAACGAATTCTCGATCTGCCCGAGTCGGTTCGGTCGCGATACGACACCTCGAGCCTCAAAGTCGTGGCGTGTAGCGGGTCCGCGTTGACCGGTTCGACCGTCAGCCGCTTCATGACCGTCTTCGGCGACATCCTCTACAACTTCTACGGATCCACCGAGGTCTCCTGGGCAACGATCGCCAATCCCGAGGACCTGCGCGCGTCGCCAGGCACCGCGGGACGCCCACCACTCGGTACGACGATCGCGGTACTCGACTCCGAGGGCACTGCCCTGCCGATGGGGAGCCTCGGCCGAATCTTCGTCGGAAACGACATGCTGTTCGACGGCTACACCAATGCCGAGCCGCCGTCGACCGCCTCCGCCCGAGGCGCCGCCCTGATGGACACCGGCGATCTCGGGTACATCGACTGCAACGGCCGGCTGTTCGTCTGCGGCAGGGACGACGAGATGATCATTTCCGGAGGCGAGAACGTCTTTCCGGGCCCCGTCGAAGACGCTATTGCCAATCTCCCCCAGGTCGGTGAGGTCGCAGTGGTCGGTGTGCCCGACAACGAGTACGGACAACGCCTCGCGGCCTTCGTGGTGGGCCGCGGCGCAGCAGGACTCGATGCCGACATGGTGCGCGCTTACATCAAAAACCGGTTGAGCCGCTTCAGCGTCCCTCGCGACATCACATTTCTGGACGAACTGCCTCGCACCGCCACCGGCAAGGTGATCAAGCGGATGTTGATCGAACCGCCCACCGCCGCCGGGATGTAGTCATCGTCCGACTCTTCGACGCGTAGCCAGTGACTGCGCTGATTCACGAACGCCGTTTCTGACCCCGGTCGCCGATCGGGATTGGATACCTCTCGACAGCTCCCCCCGGGGGGTCGTCCTGTCCGTGGTCTGCTCCTCACTGCCCGACGGGTGCTGTGAACACCGCAGCCCCACCCGCGTCGACACTGACGCCGTGACCGTAATTCGGGCTGTGAGGGTGTCGCGTGAACACCTGCGAATGGTGCGGCGCAACGTCCCTGTCGAGCACCCTCGCCGCGCACGAACACCGCTAGGAGTTCCTCGATCGCCTGTTTACGGTCGGTCGACTGGTGGCACGGTTTGCATAGCTATCTCAGTTGCTTAACTATTCAGAATTTGAGACTGTTGGTGCCGACACGGGAGGAACGCGAATCGCTATGTCGAAAGCATCGGAAGATCCCCGAGGGGGAAGGGCACCGGAAGAACAGGGCACGCATTCTTCGTTTCTGCAGCTGTTTCTCGAAGCAACGCGAGCAGAACAAGATAGCGAGACTCCGCCTTCGCGCGAAGGCCATGACGGGGGGCAGGCTTCTCTTCGCTGAGCGGATCGTCGGGAACGGTGTGTGCTGGTTTGCGTCGCCGATGTGATTCATGTCCGATAATCGAAAGCGAACGGTCGTTTTTCCGAGGGTGAGGATCGGAGACTGCCATGGATGTATTTTTGGCGCTGCTTGCCGTAGTCGCGGCCTTTGCCGTCGTCCTGGGTGCGTTCGTGGTTATCGCACGTGCTCTTCGCTCGCGCATGCGGCACCGTCGCTTCCACGGAATCGACAGTGCGGTCGGAGGATCGGCCTTCATGGGCGCGCCACGCGAGCCTGGGGTCGCCCCACCTGATCACGGTGATCCACACTCGGATACCCGACAGATCGAACCGTAGCCGAGTTTGTCACTCACCTGTGGTTTCGATGAGACACCCTGAATGCTGAGTCGGCAGAGCAGAAACAGGGAACGCCACCCCTCGCCGTCAAAACCAAGACTGGGCGGTCGCGAGTCGGCAGGCCCGCGCATGAATTCACGGAATTGGGTACACCCGCTCCATGCCAGAACTTCCTGAAGTCGAAAACGCTCGACAGGTCGTCGAGAAGGCTCTTGGTCGCGTCATCGTCGACATCGACGACACCGACACGTTCGAGTGCCGCCCGCACATGCCGGGCGATATCGCCCACGCCTTGAAAGGCGGCCAACTTACCGAGGCCTGTCGGCGCGGTAAGGCGATGTGGTGCGAAACCGTCACCGCCGACGGCTCCAGCGGTCCGACGCTCGGGATACATCTCGGAATGGGCGGCCGAGTGATCGTGACGGCACCGGACGGTGAGCAGACGTCCCGTTACGGCGGCGGAGATCCGCATGTCGGCGAGCGCGATACCGACAAGCCCGAGTGGACGCGTTTCTCGATGACGTTCGAAGACGGTGGTGAGCTTCGACTGTTCGACAAGCGACGCCTCGGCCGGGTGCGACTCGAGCCCGATATCGACGCGTTGGGGCCCGATGCGGCAAAGATCACGCGCGACGACTTTCGGCACCGAATCGGTTCCAGTGGAGCACCTTTGAAGGCACGTCTACTGGACCAAGCGGCGATCGCAGGCGTCGGTAACTTGCTGGCCGACGAGGTGCTGTGGCAGAGCGAGCAAGCCCCGTCCAGACGGGCGAAGACCCTCACCACCGAGGAACTCGACGAGCTCCGCGTTGTTCTGCGTCGCGCGATCAGGTCGGCAATCAAGAAGGGTGGCGTCCACACCGGTGAGATCATTCCGTTCCGCAAGGTGGACGCGGCGTGCCCCCGGTGCGGTGCCCCGATGACTCGCGGAACTGTGGGCGGGCGTACGACCTGGTGGTGTTCACGCGAGCAGGCTTGAGCGGCACATGCAGAAGGCCGGCCCCGAGGGAGCCGGCCTTCCGTATCGGTCGATGTCAGTGGATCAGGATGTCGCTTCCACTGCCAAGCGAGCGAGAGTGTCGTTCAACTGATCCTCGGTGACCAACGGAAACTTGATCTGCTCGATCAACTTCTTGTCCGTGACCTTGGACCAGTCGTAGGTGTGGCGTACCAGCGTCTCGTTCGGGCCCTGAGATTCGAGCTCCCACAGCCATTCCCAGCCGGGAGGCTCGTTGCCGGCGGGTGCCGTCTTCCATGCCAGCAGCTTGTCCTTGACGTAGCCGGAAACGACATTGTCGGTTTGGTACTCGCCGCCCATGTGGTCGCCCTGCATGTTCATCGTGAACTTCTCGCCGACCTTCTGAATTCGGTCGGCGTGGTCCACGCTCCGAACGAAACCCGATCCGTCGAGCGCCGGATGGCGTTCCGGATTGGACAGGACGTCGAAGACAGCGTCGACGGGAGCTTCGATGGTCCGTTCTACTGTCACCTTTGCGTTGTCAGTCATACGTACTCTGTGCCCACTGCGCGGGTTTCCCAATCATGGCTGTGCTCGAATGTCGATCGACAGATCAACCTGACTGGTGCGGATCCTACGATCGTGCAGTCAGTCGGCCGCAGTCACGGCCGACGACGCCTCCGGTGCCGAAGGTACCCATGGCTTCAGAGGTTGCACGACATCGCGATAGAAGACGTCGAGACCGTCGGTCACACTACCGATGAAGCTTGCGGCGGACCCCGAACGCTTACTACCCATCTTGGTCGGTGACGTCAGCGTGAAGTACTGCAGCTCGCTGATCCTGCCTGCAGTCAACGATTTCGTGTCGGCTCGCACAGTCGCCAAGTTCTCACACGATGTTTCGCTCGCGTCTGCGAACACGGCTTCGACCAGGATGTCGGCGGGAGCGTTCTTCAATTGCTTGAGAAGCCATGAGGCTCGTCGAAGCGGGGTCCAGTCGGTCGGCGCATCGATAGCGGTGCTGCATTGAATCTTGTTGGTACGCATGTCTGCTTGAACAGTGACATCTCCGGCGGCATCAGGAATGCGCAACGTGGCCGAGAGACATCCGGTGGCAACGAGCTGCTCGACGATGTATTCGTTGCGCGCCTGGGGATCTCCGCTGAACTTCCTCGGGAGGTGATGCTTCACCGGAACGCCGAGATCAGCAGTCATCCGCAACGCCAAGTGCCTGGAGAGCGAAGCCCAAGTGTTCGCCACCGACAGGGCTTTGACGTCACTGGAACGAAGGGTTCCGGCGGTGACGGAGTCGCGAACTGCAACCCAATGGCGACCCATGTCGACGAACTCCGTCGCGCCGGACTTCGGGTGCGTCAGATATCGGACGAACTCGCTCAGAATCCATACTTGCAGCGAATCGGCAAGATCACTGTGCGACAACAACATTCGGGCTTCATGAATGACCTCGGACCATGAAATATGCCGCAGCGATACCTTGTTCAGCTTGGTCTTGTTCACCTGGACGGGGAGCTCACCGGCGGAGGCCGGTATGTCGTTGGACAAGCTCAGTACGGTCTCGTATCTGTGTCGTTTTGCGACGTCGAGGTAATTTTCGAGCTGCTCTTTCTGTAGCTTGCCTGTGCCGGTCTTCACTTCCAGCAGAGCGGTCCACACTTGGCCTGCACGCGATACGCGGAGCACACCGTCGGGGATGACTTTGCCCTCGCCCTTTGCGAACTGCACTTCGAGGTAGCCCTCGAAGGGACCGGATGGCGCTCCGGCATGTGCGCAGATTGCGCGAGCGAACGGACGGACCGCCTGCATCGTCGCGATCAGTGCCGAGGTGGCCCTCTTCTCCTGTTCCTCACCGGATCCAACACCGGCAACGGAGAACAGGCGCGCTGTCTGCCACCCCTCTCCCCCGGCCAGGGTGAACTGAGGCGGCGTGACCTTCTTGGCAATCGGCTTCTTGGTGCGAACGCCGCGTTTCGGCGGTTCGACGTCGACAACAGAGACGTCGACAATCTCACCGGTGGTGTCGACTGCCTGCACATGCGAGTCAGCGACCTCGACAACGGCCACATCGTTCGCTGACGCTTCGGGCTCGCTGTCGTCGACGTCGACCCCGAAATCCTGCGCCAATCCGCCCAATCCGGATTCCCAGCCCTGCCCGACCGCGCGGAGTTTCCACGCGCCGTTCCGTCGGTACACCTCCCCGAACACCAATGCTCGTTCCGACGACGCATCGGCGGTGAGGAACTCCCCGAGTACCGAACCGGTTTGGTCCCGCACCTGCATCGAGAGTTTCCCGAACTCACCCAATGGAACATCGTCGGAGCTACCCGCGATGACCACCTTGTCGACTTCGGCTGCGAGAGAACCGAGATGGATCGACACCCGTTCCTGTTTGCCTTCGTCGGTGCTGCTGCTACCGCGGTAACGTACGGTCGCGTCAGCAGACTCCGGCTGGTTGTAGAAGACGAAGTCTGCATCCGACCGAACGTGGCCGCTCGAAGTCACCAGCAGCGCAGACGCATCGAGATCTCGCTCCGGATCCACCCAGGACACGACGATGTCCAATTCGGTCACGTCGTCCGGGAGGGGAATGTTCTGTCCTTTGACGAGAATGGGTGAACTCACGCTGACACGCTCCTGTCGGACAAATCGGGTTCCGACAGTTCACCCTATTCACCGCGCGGCAGCGTGAGTCGTGCTCGCTCGACATTCATTCATTCGGACTACTTCAGGCACCGCGCCCCAACAACCCGGCTCGAAGCACACGGGAATGTCTGCACATGCGAGCCCTCTCGATGTTCGGCTCGCACCGAATCCACTGTCGGACGATGCGTCTCGAAAATCGTTGGCTCAGGGCGCCTGTGGGATCGATGGTAAGACTCTCAGAGAGGCGCCTCTTGACGATTGTCCGATTGGCGCGGCCCAGTAAAGTCCCCCCTCATGAACTACCGGCAGTGGGAGCGAGCAACCGAATGGCCGCTTGCTGCATCGGCTCTGACGTTCCTCGCGATCTACACCTGGACTGTCCTCAGCCAGCCAACCGGCACGGGAGCAGACGTCGCGGAGTACGCAATCCTTGCAATCTGGGCCCTGTTCGGGATCGACTACCTGGTAAGACTTGCCCTTGCCGAGCTACGCGCTCGCTGGTTCTTGCTACACCTGCACGAACTCGCAATCGTCGCCTTGCCGATTCTCCGTCCGCTGCGATTGCTCCGCCTACTCACGTTGGTGAGTCTGCTGCAGCGATCGATCGGCGGAGCACTCCGAGGGCGAGTGGTCACTTATGCCGTCGCCGGAACCCTACTGTTGGTTTTCATCGCGTCGCTCGCGATGTTCGATGCCGAACGTACCGCACCGACTGGGACTATCAAGACGTTCCCCGATGCCCTGTGGTGGGCAACTGCCACCGTCACGACAGTTGGCTACGGCGACTTCTCACCGTCCACAGCAACGGGCCGGTTCATCTCCGTCGGGTTGATGGTCGCAGGCATCGCACTACTCGGCGTCGTCACAGCTACCCTGGCGTCGTGGCTCGTCCAGAAGGTCGCCGAACAGGACGACGCGAACCACGCCGCGACTCAGCAACAGGTGGCCGAACTGACAACCCAAATCGCTTTTCTACGAACCGAACTCGCTTCACTTGGTACGAAACCGTATTCTCCACCGCAATAGCGACCAACGGCGCGTTCAGCTGCGCCACAGCACCTGTATTCGACGCTACTTTTCAGCGAGGCCCGTTGCGGCTGCAAGGTATTCACGAGAATCTCGGAACGTCTGCGCTACACCGCGTCCCGCGATGGCGTGATACCGACTGATTCGATCGTCATCGAGGGCTTCGAGGACAGTGCTGGAATCCGCATGCATCCAACCGCCGTCTTTCACCAATTCGTGGGCGCGTTTACCATGCAGCGCGGCAATGCCCTCGACCCTGATCCCCTTCGGATCGGTCGACGCCGCGAGGTAATAGGCCTTCTTGCCGGAGTAGCCGGCCTTGACCTTCTCGCGCAACCGGAAGACGGCATCGGCCGCGTCGTCGATAGCCGATGCCTGTTCGTCGGAGCCCGATTCGGCGGCAGAGATTCGCGCGATCTCCCCATCGATCGCAGAAAGCAAAGTGGCGAGGTACTCGGGATCGCTCATAGGCCCATGATGCCCTAGAGCAGTGGTCTCACGGACCAACACCCGACGGAAGGGCACCGACACCTGGACGACTCGGCCCTCGGCCTGGGCCCACCGAGATCTTGTGTTCGGCAGTGACGGCGTCTCCTCCGAGCGCGAGGCCACCGGCGAATGTGAGGGCGTTGTCGGCGAGGTAGCTGATCACTCCGCCGTGAATGAACCCGTGTTGTTCAAGGATTTCAGAACTATTCTGGAGAACGATGTCCGCGCAACCAGGACCGACCAGGCGAAGCTCGGCACCGATCCATTTCGTGAAGGGCTGAGCATCAAGGTTCTGCGCGCTATGGCAGCGAGGTCGGCATGCGTCGGTGAAGCCTCTTCGCTCACTTGGATCTCTCCAACTCGATTTCACATGACTGCTGGGGCATTTCGTGCGCAGCAAGGAGGCTATTCGCGGCCGAGCAACCCCAGCAGCTGGCCTGGGCTCCGGGCATAGTGTCTTCCAAGTTTGCGTAGGGCGGCAGGCTCGTCCGGTCAGGTAGCGGCGACCTGTGTGGTCGCCGTTGTCGACCTCACCGAACGTGCAGGTCCACTTGACACTGTCTCGGACCTCGGTCAGACGTAGCGTCCCGCACGTCGGCTCAGCATTACCCTCGCCCTACGCCGGTGCCGTCGAATACTTGCGCAACGATCTGGCGTAATGATGGCTCGTCGAGAGGGGCGTGGCCGAACAGCAATCGCAAATAGAGGGGGCCGTAGACACCATCGAGGACTAGTTCCGGGTCTGTGTCCGCAGGGAGTTCATTCCGCGCCATCGCGCGTTCGATCACCTCTACACCCGCCGCACGTCGCGGAGTTTGCCAGCCATCTCGCAGTGCGGTGGCCAGGTCAGGGTCATACCGGGCTTCACCGAGGAGTGAGACAAACAGCGACCCGAGGACTGGGTCACTGAGAACACGAGCCAGCGACGTTGCCTGCGCCACTAGATCCTCTCGTGCCGAGCCGGAGTCGGGGAACATGATCTGAGGGTGCACCGAGGTCAAGAACGCCTCGACAAGGATGGCCGATTTGTGGTTCCACCAACGATAGATCGTTGCCTTGCTGACCCCGGCTCGCGAAGCGATGCCATCGATCGTGACGGCTGCATAGCCTTGCTCTCGAACCAGAGCCAGCGCGCTCTCCAGTACGGCTCTGTGCGAGCGTGCTGAGCGGCGGCCGGGTAGCTGTTCACGAGTCACGGTACGACACTACCCTTGACGAAACGAATCGTTTCGTTCACTCTTCATGCATGACGTCACCCGCCACAGATTCGCCGACCACAATTGGCGTACTCGTCACTCACCGAACCCGAGAAGGTCAACGGGATGCGGTGCGCAAGATATGGGAACGGCACATGGCTCCAGCTGTGGCGGCCAACTCCGGTCACTTGTCCTATGTCTATTGCTTCGACGATGACGACCCCAACGTCATCTCAGCGTTTCAGGTCTACCGAGACGCGAGGGCAGCAGAGGACTTCCGGCACTCCGCCGAGTACGAGGCGTACGAGACCGAAGTAACTCCGCTTCTCGTCGGCGTCCCGTCCGTGGTCCGGTTGACACCGATGTGGACAAAAAGCGACGTCAGCTGAAGCGTGCGTCCGCGTCCAGGGTCGCCACCGTGAGCAGGGTGCGACTCCATCCGGGGCATGCGACCAATTCAGCTACGCGGGCTTGCCTCTGAGATACTGCATGTTGCATCCGATACTCAAGGCAGCCAACACCTTTCAAAGTCGCAGCTCGGCTGCGGCGTAGTCGCCCGTTTGGTCGCCGGCACGCTGCAGACACTGTCCTCGGCGGTTCCAAATTGCCGAACCGCCGCTGGTTACGGGGAAGCCGCCACCCGTGGCCCCTGCGAATCCAGCAAAGACGACGGCGACACCGAATCGCTCGACGATCGCGACAGCCCTGTCGTCGAAGGCAGAGAGCTCCTCGGGACGGTGGAGAAGGCCAGCAGCATAGATATCGATTCCGGCGTCGGCGGTGGCGTCGAGATGTTCGCTGATACGGGTGTCTTTGCACACCCCGAGGCCAACCCGCCACCCATCGACGGTGACGACACCTGGTGTGCACCCAGCGACATACGCGTCGACCTCGGCTCCGCCCAAAGACATTCTCCGGTAGGCGACTTGGGCACCGGAACCATCGACGGCAATTACGCCGATGGCTCTGCGGCTCTCGCATCGCACCGCGGCACCCACCAGCGCGACGGTATGTGTGTCTCGACATGCCTCGGCGATGACATCGAACGCCGGATCATTCGAATGCACGACAGGTGCGTCCATCGAGTACCCGGTCAGTGACATCTCAGGAAAAACCACCAGCCGCGCGCGAGACCTACGAATTGCATCGGCATGAGCAAGTGCATTGGTGTCGGAATCGTTCAGGACGGTCTTCGGTTGCGCTGCAGCGACCGTGAGGCGACGTGTGTCTGTGACAGAGGACGGCGGCACCGCAGTGTTCTCTGACATTCCCATCGACCTTACGTTGTCAACCTAATCGAAGGATTTTGGCGGTGCGCCTGGCACGTGACCAAAGTCGAAGATGTCGTCGCGCACCGAGATCGGCTGACCGTATCCCGCGCAGCAGGTCACCACCGAATGCGAGTAGCGGCCCGCACCGGGGCAATCGACTACTTCCAATATGCAAAGCTACCGGAAAACCTTCATATTCATTGTGCTGCAGCATATTTGGCTAATTGGACCAATCGCTTGCGGTCTTGGAAGCCTCGACCCACGCAGCTGAAGCGCCCATTACATGGGTGCCGGAGCGTTCGGCTATTCTTCGGCTCATGCGAGTGGTGTCAGTCAATGCCTGGGGTGGAGCAATGTACGACCAACTCACTCCATGGCTGCAAGCTGTGAATGCAGATGTCATCTGTCTGCAAGAAGTTACTCGCACTCCTCGGAAGTCGGGGTGGGCGACATTTTCTGACGGTGAACGGACACTCCCGCAGCGGTTGAACCTCTTCGACGACGTGTCTGCGGCCCTGCACGGGTACACCCCGTACTTCATTGCGAATGACGCAGGTCCGGTCACTGATGGCGACAACGTTCGGCTGCGACAGGACTTCGGCATCGCGACATGGGTTCGCGACGAGTTCCCCGTCGTTGGGCTCGACGCCCGATTTGTGCACTCGCACTTCATCGATCACACAGACTGGGATGTCGAGGACCGACCCCGTGCAGCACTGACGGTCACAGTCCGAGACCGCATAGGCGAAAAAACAATATCCGTGACCCAGCTGCACGGCCTTCGTGATCCGGCGGGCAAACAGGACACACCCGCCCGTGCGGAGCAAGCCGCAAAACTAGGTTCGATTGTCGACCAATTCTCCGCCGCGAGCGATGTCGTAGTTCTCTGTGGCGATCTGAACCTTCTGCCGTCGAGCGCGACCTTTCGAACGTTGCGAGAACACGGAATGGTCGACCTCGTCGGCGACGCCGACACCAGGGCGTCCAGCTACACCAAACCGATTCGCAATGCCAGCTACGTTCTGGTCTCGTCCACGGCGATGGTGCGCAAGTTCGAGATAGTCGTCGAACCAGAGGTTTCCGATCACCGACCACTCATGCTCGACATCTGAACAGAAATGCGATCCATTGTCTCCTCAGCATCGGCGTCCCCACCTCTCGTCTCGCGCACGCGGTGCCGTGGGCAGTCATTCGGGACTCACCTGCAGTCACCGGGTTCCGAAGTTGCCAGCGAAAACTAAGGGATCGTCCACTTGACGTGTTGGGTGGGTGAGGGCGGATCGTTTTAACCACTGAAGTAGTCAATCGCCGATTCGGCCGCGGAGATGTCCTCAGGGTGGACGCGTTACGTTGATGATCGATGGCTTGATAATGAACTGTCTGAGAGGGTGCACGAATGAGTGCAGTCGATTGGTTGCTGGCGGGCCCGCGTGGTCGTCGATTGCTCCTCGAGTATGCGCTGCTCGCAGAGGAAGATTCGGACGTCGATGCCGAGGACTCGTTCCGCGCTGCGGCGTTGCTGGCATCGTACCGCCTTGACGTCGATCAGGGTGCCGGAGTGGTGATGTTCGGACCCGGCGCGGAGGAAGCGCGGCGGACCGTGGTGACAGCGGACGACGTCGCGGATCGCCTGTCTCGGGTGCCGCTGCCGGAAGTGACAGCCGGCGTGCTGCGTTCGGTCCTTGCTGCAGCGGTAGATCACGCGATGTACTGGCAGCCACCGAGCGGTGAGGACATTCTCGCGGCCACCGCCTCTGTACGGGGCGAGCTGGAACGGATCGCTGAACACCTCGCCTCATCACCGCACGCACAGTGGTGGTCGACGGGTCTTGCTGCGGCTGATCAATGGATCGTGGAGTGGGTCGACACAGACAGGCAATTCCGGCGTGACCCGGCGGCCACACCGACCACCGCGGAAACGTTGCGCCGCTACGGTGTTCGCACGGCGAAAGAGGAAGAACGAGCAGCGAGCGAGCGACCGGCGGACCCGGCTGCGGCCTTTTCCGGTGAATGGTGGTCGGTTCCTCCGACACGGAGTTCGACTCGCTCGTTGTTCGATGGCACTCCAGCGGAGCTGTCGTTCGTTGAGGACGGCATGGGCTGGCAGCGGGCGGTCTCGCGGCGCATGCGTGTACCCGGCGGTGTTCGCGTCTACGAGATCGACGGCGCACAGGCGTGGGCGCAGCTGTGCAGAGAGTTCACTGTCGAGGTCACCGCGCAGAAGCGGCACGACTGGTACTCCACCACCGGGCGGGCGGGACGATGGGTCATCCCCGACTGGCCACGAGTGGCCGAGCACTACGACGGTATTCACCTCACCGTCTGCGGCTACCTTGCCTCGGCTGGGACAGCCGTCAGCCTGGACGACGACACGTCAAGTGTGATCGCGGGATGGGCACCTGACGAAACGTATTGGCTCACCGACGTCGCAGCCGCCGGCGACGGCGACGAGGCCCAGGTGTGGGTGTGCGACACCGACGGGGAGCACCCCCAGTGGGCCGTAGAAAGGCCTCGCTGACGCTGGCAGCGGCGCACCTGGTGATCGATGCGCAGCTTGCGAGGGAGCGCTCTTGCCGACAGAGCCCTGGCTCAAATACGGCCAGTTTTGATATGCTGGATTACCCGCAAACCCTGTATATGCTGTGCTGCAACGGTTTTGAATCAAAAGCCGTTGTTGATTCGCTGGCGTCTCGATGAGTGCGCGGTCGAGGGACAGGGTGTTGCCGTGGTCGTAACTCTTAGCGACTACTCAACCAATTGGTGGGGAGGGAAGCGCCAGCCTCGGCGAATCTACGGTGATAGAACGCACTACGGAGTAGCTCGCCGAATCGTTGATGTGTGCGCAGAGTCGGCAGGCGTGGGATCCCACAAGCCAGTAGCTGTGCCTCGATCGAGGTGATCGGCGTACACGTCGACTTTCCAGGCGATCAGTGCCCGGCATTCCTCGAGCGCCTGGATCTGCGCTTCGACGCGTTTGTTGTGGGTGTCGAGCAGTTGTAGGCGTTCGGCCTCGTTGCCCGGGCCCTGGCGTGCCAGTTCCGCGAACCGCTGCAAGTCGGACAGTGGCATTCCGGACTCGCGGAGTTTGACGCAGATCAGTAGCCACTCGACGTCCGACTCTGCGTAGTGCCTTCTGCCGCCGACGCTTCGCTTGATCGGACCGATCAACAGTCCTTGGCGTTCGTAGAAGCGCAACGCGTGGACACTGAGGCCCGTCCGCTTCGCCACTGCCCCGATCGTCAGCACAGAGTCATCTGCCATCACGTATTCCTCTCGACTTGATCTAGACCGCGCTCTAGGTTCTAGCGTGCACCGTATGAAACCGATCCGACAACAGCCCTTCAACTCCGAATTGTCCGCAGCGAGCACCGCCGCGGAGGTGATGACGGAGGTGGACCTGACCGGGGCAACCGCGGTGGTGACCGGGGGCTACTCCGGGCTCGGGCTCGAGACGACGCGCCGACTCGCGGCGGCTGGCGCTCGGGTCATCGTTCCCGCACGCCGCCCCGATCTTGCGCGGACGATCCTCGACGGCGTCCCTCGCTGCGAGGTCGTCGATATGGATCTGTCGAATATGGACAGCGTGCGCGCTGCGGCAACGCACATCTGCGCTTGCGTCGACAAGATCGACATCCTGATGGCCGTGGCCGGTGTGATGGCCACCCCAGAACGCCGGATTGGGCCTGGGTGGGAAGCACAATTCACAGTCAACCATCTCGGCCACTTTCTACTCGTCAGCGAGTTGTACCCGCGGCTCGCCGACGGAGGTGCTCGGGTCGTGGTGAACTCCTCGGCGGGTCACGCGTTGTCCGACATTCGCTGGCACGACCCCCACTTTCGCACCGGGTACGACAAGTGGCTTGCCTACGGACAAGCCAAAACCGCGAACGCACTCTTCGCAGCGCACCTCGACGCCATCGGAAGCCCAGATGGAGTTCGAGGGTTCAGCGTGCATCCAGGCAAGATCATCACCGGTCTACAGCGCGATATGACCCTCGACGAACAGGTCGAACGCGGATGGATAGACCGACACGGCAACGTGATCGGTGCAGACTTCAAAACCGTCGCCCAAGGAGCCGCCACCGGTTTGTGGGCAGCGACGACTCCACACCTCGACGGGCACGGCGGGGTCTATCTGGAGGACTGCAACGTAGCGGCCGTATCCGGAGCCGACGACTCGCTCGACGACGGAGGCGTCCGCGGTTACGCCACTGATGCCGGGTCGGCAGCCCGTTTGTGGGATGTATCGACCGCAGCCACCGCTGCAACTCCCATCGGTCGCCACTGACGCTACCGATCGAGCGGCAGTACCGTGCGACGCGAAAGCGAGACGCTGAGCAATATGGTCAGTCTTGATATGCAGGGTCTCCGATAACTTGGTAAGTGTTGTGCTGCACTATCTTTGAGCCAACCGCTCAATAGGCACTCTTCGGAGAGACTTAACTGTTGCAGCGGGGCGATCGTGTCGTCGGTGACTCGAGTGGCAGGTGCATACGATGGCACCATGATCGGACGCATCGACGAGGTCGTATTCGACTGCACGGAGCCGGCTGTGCTGGCGCAGTTCTGGGCGCTTGTACTCGGCGGGCAGCCTGCAATGAGAGACGACTCATGGCATTTCGTCGATATCCCCGGATTCACTCGGCTGGCGTTTCAGCGAGTTCCGGAGCACAAGTCCGGCAAGAACCGGCTTCATCTGGACGTCGACGTACCGAATATAGACGATGCCGTCGAACAGGCCGTTGGTCTCGGTGCAACGGTGGTCGGCGATCGGCTCTCCGATGCTGCCGGCTCCTTTCAGGTGCTCCTGGACCCCGAAGGCAACGAGTGGTGTCTGGTGACGCCCGCCAGCTGATCAGCGGGCACCGCGCTTGCGCATTCACCTGGGCTATCGCCTCGCTTCCCGTCGTACCAAGCGGAGGGGGTCGGAAGAGTTCTTTGATGTCGGCGATGGGGATCCTCGCTTGTTCTGGGGCTGCGAAGTGGCACCGCGTTCATGACGTCGGTCCACCTGGTGATGGTGTTCTCGGTTTCGGTGTAGCGGCGGATCCCGACGTGATGGGCGAACATGATCGCCGCGGCGGGAACCCCGGACCGTGCTTTCGCTGCTCCCCGAGCAGAATGCAGTGCGTAGCCGACAAAGGCTGCGGTTCCTGCAGTCCGAATTCGGTGTTTATGATCTGTTCGACCCCGGCGGAGGCGGTCACGCATTCCGAGTGACCCGTTCACGTGTACGCCAATCACACTGGTGGGTGCGGCCCGGGCGACGTCCGGACACCGCGGCTCCGATGTCGCCGCCTCGGACTCCGTAGCGGTCGTAACCTAGGCGGTCCAAGAGCTCGACCCAGGCGCTGCCGATGCGCGCCGAATCGCACCCCGAGGTCGTACCCGGGTGCAGAAGCCCAATCCCGGCAACGACGCAATCACCACGAGCGACAGCACTCCCATCCGGTCATCGAAGTCTCAGAGCTTCGCGATGGAGCGTCGTGCATCCGCATCGCTGATTGACGACCTCGACTGAGTGCGGTCATCGTGGACCGATGGAGGCTGTGCCGGACTCGGAGAGTAAGCCACCGAGGAACCAAACGAAGTTCAACACCTCGGATCGAAACTTTTCGATCGGTACCGCTCGCGGACAGGAAACGCTGACGGCGACGGATCGCCGTACGCGTCACTCACTGTTCGCGTGCAGACAGCACACCCGCCTGTGAAGCAGATGATCGGACCGGAAAGACTATGAACGCGATGCGCGTCATGGCGTCAGCGGTGCGACGTTCGACTAACTCGATCGCCGACCTGTCACGCCGTCCGGTGCTCAGATGTAACGCCCGACATCGCACGCAGATATGTGATCGGCAGTCCATCGACACAGAAACGGGAAGCATCAATGACGCGCAAGTACACCGGAGCATCGTGGCTCCTTGTCCCCGCCATCGCCGCGCTCGTGCTGACAGGCTGCAGCAGCACCAACGGCGTCCCAACAGCAGAAAGCAACACCAGAACCGAAGTGCCTACCGCGCCGCCGACCGATGCGGCGGTTCTCATCGGAGCCGCACAGGACGTCACCGACGACGACGTGACCACTCGCATCACCGTCCAAACCCTCACCCCTGCAATAGAATCGAAGTACGGCCTCCCCGCCGCCGGTGAACTACAGCAGATCACGGTCATATTGGAAGGCATCCGAGGGACCACAAACGTCAATCCCCTTTACTTCACCGCCAGGGCGGCCGACGGCACCTCCTACGACGCAGCCCTCGGGACCGTCGACGGGCAACTATCGACAGCAACCGTCACATCGGGCGACCTCCTCAAAGGAGTTGTCGCGTTCGATGTCACCGGACCGCCGATTGCAAGCATTCGCTACAACGGTGCCCTCGGAGACGAGTTGGCGAAGTGGGTCGGACAGTCAGCAGGATCCGCGCCATTGGCAGCCCCCTCGTCAGCGACCGCACCTACGCCATCGACCGGCTCGGAGAGAGGCGACCTCGGCCTTGACTCCGCAATGTCAGTCCCGTCGTGTGACGGCACAGGAATCGTCGTGCTGTATTCAGCCACCAATCCCAATAGCTACGCGCAGGAAGTCGCCGCGCAACTCCTCGCCAATCCAGGTTCGCAGTATCTGCGCACCGACAACGCATGTCCGTCGCTTCGACAGGCCACTACCGACGGAAACCCTATCTATGCCGTCTACCGTATCGCCGGCTTTACCGAATCCGAGGTGTGCGCCGCGGTGACAGAATCCAGCGGCGACTCGTACGGAAAGTGGCTCGACACCACCACAGACCCGAGCTACATCATCCCGTGCTGAACCTGAACCCTGCTCGCAGATGCATCCACCGCGTCAACAGGGGCCGAACCAAGCGAAACCCGAGCCAGCCCCACTGTCTCAACCCGCAGCTTCTAAGTCGGCACAGACCCCTATGGACTCCGCAGCTACTTGACAGCGAACTCGCCGAGTCAAGTGGCTTCATCCACTCAGGTCCATTCGCCCAGCCGACACCGACACCCGACCGTCAATGGGCCCACATGGACCCGACGATTCTCTGTTTCTGGGCCTGTAGGAAACGACCAGTGACATCCTCGCGGCACGCACAGAAAAAGGCGGCTCCAGATTTCTCCGAAACCGCCTCTGACCTGCAACTACCTGTCGGGCTGACAGGATTTGAACCTGCGACCACTTGACCCCCAGTCAAGTGCGCTACCAAGCTGCGCCACAGCCCGCCGCGCCTCGAAAGGCGCTTGATGAGATTACCCCAGCCCCACCCCTGACAGGAAATCGCCTGCTCAGGGGCGGTTCGGGACTACATCAACGGTTGTTGCCCTTGCCCGGCCGTTCCCGCTTCTCGCGGATACGCACCGAGACGCGCACGGGGCTGCCGTCGAAGTTGAACTCCTCACGCAGACGCCGCTCGATGAAGCGACGGTAGCCGGCCTCGAGGAAGCCGGTGGTGAACAGCACGAACGTCGGCGGCCTGGTGCTGGCCTGCGTCGCGAACATGATGCGGGGCAGCCGTCCGCCACGCATCGGCGGTGGCGTGGCCGCCACGACCTCCTTGAGCCACGTGTTCAAGCGCCCGGTGGGGACGCGCTTGTCCCACGACTCGAGAGCCGTCTCCAGCGCGGGCACCAGCTTCTGCACGGCGCGGCCTGTGTGCGCCGAGATGTTCACGCGCTGCGCCCACGGCACCCGAGCAAGATCGCGATCGATCTCCTTCTCGAGCTGCTGACGACGGTCGTCGTCCACCAGATCCCACTTGTTGAACGCCAACACCAGCGCGCGGCCGGCGTCGGAGACCATGCTGAGGACCCGAAGATCCTGCTCCGAGATCACCTGTGAGGCATCGAGAAGCAGAATTGCGACCTCGGCGGCCTCGATTGCGGACTTGGTCCGCAGCGACGCATAGAACTCGGCACCACTGGCATGACTGACGCGCTTACGCAGTCCGGCCGTGTCGACGAATCGCCATGTCTTGCCGCCCAATTCGACCAACGAGTCGACGGGGTCCACGGTAGTGCCGGCAACATCGTGCACCACCGAGCGCTCGTCACCCGAGAGCTTGTTGATCAGCGACGACTTGCCCACGTTCGGCTTGCCGACCAGAGCGACACGCCTGGGTCCCCCACCGGGGATACCCTCACGCGGAGTTTCGGGTAATGCTTCGAGCACCCGGTCGAGCAGATCACCGGTACCGCGGCCGTGGGTGGCGGACACCGACAACGGCTCCCCCAGACCCAGCGACCACAGGGCCGCGACCTCGGACTCGGTGCGGCCGTCGTCGACCTTGTTGGCCACCAACAGAACCGGAGTCTTCGACCGACGCAGCACGCGCGCCACAGCCTCGTCCGTCGTCGTCGAACCGACTCGCGCGTCGACGACCAGCAGGATCGCGTCGGCGGTGTTCATCGCCAACTCCGCCTGGCGCGCAACGGATTGCTGCAGCCCCTTTGCGTCGGGCTCCCAACCGCCGGTGTCCTGCACGAGGAAGCGTCGCCCACTCCAGTTGGCCTCGTACGACACTCGGTCGCGGGTCACTCCGGGAACGTCCTCGACCACCGCTTCACGTCGACCGATGATGCGGTTGACGAGCGTCGACTTGCCGACGTTCGGACGGCCCACCACGGCGAGGGTCGGTACGGCTACAGCGTCTTCGCCTTCTTCACCCCCGTTGAGGTCGACGAATTCCCATTCGCCTTCGTCGCTCCATGTACCGTCGCCCGCGGCTTCCGCTGCGCCGGAGAAGAATTCTTCGCTCACTGCACTGCTCCACTTCTGTCGTTCACCACGAGCAGCAAACGCTCGATCACGCCGTCGAGATCCAGCTCGCTGGTATCGACGATCACCGAATCCTCGGCGGGACGAAGCGGTGACACTGCCCTTGTCGAATCTGCGTGATCGCGGCGCTGCACATCCGCGAGCACGGATTCGTAGTCGTCGCCGCGACCCTGTTCGATGTTCTGTTTGTTGCGGCGTTCCGCGCGTGCCTCCGGGGAGGCCGTCAAGAACACCTTCACATCGGCGTCGGGAAGAACGACGGTACCGATGTCCCTGCCTTCCACCACGATTCGCGCCGACGAGCTCGCAAGGTCACGCTGCAACTGCACCAACACCTCGCGCACCGCAGGCACTGCGGACACGGCCGAGACGGCCTTGGTGACAGCATCTCCGCGGATTTCGACGCTGACGTCCTCACCGTCGAGCAGAACGGTCTCGGACAGCGGGTCCTTCCCGATCTCGAGGGGAAGGGCAGCAACAGCTTTCGCCACTGCGTCTGCATCGGTGGGTTCGACGCCCGAGCGCAGCACCCACACCGTCGCGACGCGGTACATCGCACCGGTGTCGAGGTAGCTGGCGCCGAGTAGCGACGCGAGGCGACGCGATACCGACGACTTGCCGGTGCCCGACGGCCCGTCCATCGCCACGACGAGCGCACTCATCACAGGCCTACGGATTCGTAGAGCTTGCCGATCTCGCCGCGGCCGAGAACACGCAGTGTTCCGGGACGCTGATCGCCGAGCACGATGTTGCCGACATCGGTACGCACGAGGCGTCCGACCGGGAATCCGACCTTGTCGAACAACCGGCGCACGATGTGCTTGCGGCCCTCGTGCAGGGTCACCTTGACGAGCGACTTCCCATCCGAGATGTCGAGCAGTTGGAAACCGTCGACCTTCACCGGGCCGTCGTCGAGGGTGACGCCTTCGCGCAGCTGCTTGCCGAGCGTGCGGGGAATGGTGCCGAACAGGGTTGCCAGGTATGTCTTGGAGACCTCGAACGACGGATGCATCAGGCGGTGAGCAAGGTCACCGTCGTTGGTGAAGAGCAACAACCCCTCGGTGTCGGCATCGAGGCGTCCGACGTGGAATAGTCGCTGCCCCGCTTGGACGCGCTCGGAAACGATGTCGCCGACGCACGGGCGTCCGAGATCGTCGGACATCGTGCACTGCCATCCACGCGGCTTGTTCATCGCGAGATGAACGAGCTCTTCCTTCACCACGACACGGGTGCCGTCGACGCGGACCACCGCGATGTTCGGATCGATACGGATGCCCTGTTCGGTGACGATGCGTCCGTCGACCTCGACGCGGCCGTCAGCGATCAGTTCCTCCGCTGCGCGCCGCGACGCCACACCGGCCTGCGCGAGCACCTTCTGCAGACGGATGCCCTCTCCCACCGGCACGTGCTTACGCGGCGAGGAATCGGTGTGCTGATGCTTCGCCGGCTTCGCGTTGCTGATCGTGGTCGACGGAACCCGCTTCTTCTGCGGCTTCGGCGGCTTGGGGCGCGAGGGCTTCTTGCGGGGAACCGAGTCGTTACTGCGGTCGTTGATGCCCGTGTCGGCGGGCTTGTGATCGAACGATTCCCCCTGCTCGACGCCCTTGCGCGGGGTCGGGCGACCGCCGGTTCGGGGTGCACCAGCGCGAGGTCCGCCGGTGCGGGGAGCTCCAGCGCGGGGAGCGCCGTCGCGAGGTGCGGCGTCGCGGGTGCGATCTCCGCGGCGCGCGTCACGCGGGGTGTCCGACCTACCTGCGGTCGGCTTCCTGCGTGGGTCTTGTCTCTTGTTACGGTCCGGTGTGCCATCACGGCGAGCGGGCTTGTTCACTTGTCTTACCTATCAGTCGTCCGAGTCGAGCTCGGCTGCCGGATCGGGTTTCGATCCGCGGTTCTTGGTGGAGCGGGTCGTTCTGGGGTCGGTGTCCATGCTGTCACTGATCTCGTCGATCAGGTCCACTCCCGGCAACAGCGGTGCCAGTTCGGGTAGATCACCGAGTGATGCGAGGCCGAGCCGTTCGAGGAACAGCTCGGTGGTGCAGTACATCGTGCCGGTCGTCTCCGGGTCCGTTCCTGCTTCGGAGATCAGTCCACGGGCGAGCAACGTACGCATCACTCCATCGACATTGACTCCTCGTACGGCGCTGACTCGTGCGCGGGTCAACGGTTGACGATAGGCGATCACGGCCAGGGTTTCCAATGCTGCGCGTGTGAGCTTCGACCGAGCGCCGTCCAACAGCAGCCGCTCGACATAGGGCGCGTAGGCGGTGCGGGTGTAGAAACGCCACCCGTCACCGGCATAGCGGAGGTCGATACCGCTGGTTCGTTCGGTCAGCGCCGCGGCCATGTCGTTCAAGGCGCGACGCACGCGGGCTACCGATGCACCCACAGCCGAGGCGAGCTGCTCATCCGAAGCGGGGGTGTCCACGATCAGCAGAACCGCCTCGAGCGCCGACGCGAGGGTGGCGTCGTCGAGTTCGTCGGAATCGTCGATGTCCTCCAGCTCGAGTTCTGGGTCGGCACTCATGCGTAGTCCTCTTCCGTGACCACGATGGGCCCGTCGTCTTTTCCGGTCCAGCTCACTCGAAGGTCGCCCAGGGGCTCGGGTTGTTCGAACGCGATCACCTGTTGGCGGAACAGCTCCAGCAACGCCAGGAATCGCGCGATTATTTCGACCTGCACCTCGCAGTCCTGCACCAGCTCCGAGAACGACGCCCATTCGTTCAAACCACGGCCTTGCAGATTCTCCAACAACCACTCGGCTTGCTCGGGAATCGAGACGGCATGCTGATGAATGTGATCGAGCCCCACCTGCGGAATCGGTTTGGGCCGAAACGCTGCCGCGGCGATGTCTGCGAACCTGGCTGGGTCGACGCCGAGCAATACTTCCGGGATCAGATCGGCGTACCGGTCTTCCACCGACACCGATCGCGGATAACGCCGCAACGCAGCTGCTTCCAGCTCACCGAACAGTAATGCGACCTGTTTGTAGGCACGGTATTGCAGCAGCCGCGCGAACAGGAGGTCTCGCACTTCGAGCAGCGCCAGATCCTCGGCATCCTCGACGTCACCCGAGGGCAACAGTCGCGCCGCTTTCAGATCGAGCAACGTGGCGGCGACAACGAGAAACTCTGTCGTCTGGTCGAGTCCGACATCAGCACCGAGCGACTTGGTGAACGAGATGAAATCGTCGGTGACAGTGTGCAACGCGACTTCGGTGACGTCCATGCGGTGCTGGCTGATCAGCGACAACAACAGGTCGAACGGGCCCTCGAAATTGAGCAGCCGAACCCTGAACTTCGACGGATCCGCGTCGGCGGAAACTTCGATCGGGGCCTCGTCGGTAGCGTCGACAGTCACGGACCCGACCGGTAGATCACCTCGCGCGCCAGAGCGCGATATGCCTGTGCGCCGCCGGATTTGGGTGCCCACGTGGTGATCGGCTCACCGGCCACACTTGTTTCCGGGAATCGGACGGTACGGGTGATGACAGTGTCGTAGACGACGTCGCCGAACACCTCGACCACCCGAGTCATCACCTCCCGCGAGTGCAGTGTGCGAGCGTCGAACATCGTCACCACGATGCCCGCCAGCTTCAACCGCGGATTGAGGCGATCACGCACCTTCTCGACGGTGTCGTTCAGCAACGCCAATCCGCGGAGGCTGAAGTACTCGCACTCCATCGGGATCAGAACTTCGTCGGCGCACGTGAGCGCGTTGACCGTCAATAATCCGAGGGACGGCTGGCAGTCGATGAGTACGTAGTCGTAGCGATCGAGGATCGGATGCAGCACGCGCCCGAGCGTCTGCTCCCGTCCCACCTCGGTCACCAGTTGGATCTCGGCAGCCGAGAGATCGATGTTGCTGGGCATCAGATCGAGGTTCTCGACGCGAGTCCGCATGATGATGTCGTCGGCGGACACCTTGGCCTCGACGAGAAGGTTGTAAACGGTCAGATCGAGCTCGTGATGTGCGACGCCCAAGCCCGCCGACAGTGCGCCCTGCGGGTCGAGGTCGACGAGCAGAACACGACGGCCGAAACCGGCCAGCGAAGCACCGAGATTGATGGTCGACGTCGTCTTGCCGACGCCACCCTTCTGGTTGCACATCGCGATGATCTTCGCCGGGCCGTGACTGGCGAGCGGTTGCGGGTCCGGAACCGGCCTCGTCTTTCGACCTGTAGGCCCGAGTGCATCGGGAGCGGGCATGATGTCGCGCGACTCACGACTGGATTCCGGTTGCCGTGTGTGGAACAGAGCACCTTCGAGATGCGCACGCTCCGAGGCTGACTCCGCCGCTGGCGGCTGCGGTGTCGACACGTTCCAGCGCTCCCCTGTCCCGTTCGTCTTCGAGTAGTTCACGCAAACGCTACCGCTTGCGATACCGGCACGGTCATCGGACACGCTGACAGGTGGCGGTCGGCCTCGTGCTACCGCGCCCGAGGATGCGCGCCGGCCCACACTTCGCGCAGCGTGGTGACGGTGACGAGAGTGTAGATCTGCGTCGTGGTCACCGACGCGTGACCCAACAGTTCCTGGACCACGCGGACGTCGGCACCGCCGTCCAGCAGGTGCGTGGCGAACGAATGGCGAAGGACGTGCGGCGAGACACCCGCTGTGATTCCGGCCCGTTGCGCGGAGTCCTGCAACACCTGCCAGGCGCTCTGCCGAGACAGTCTGCCACCGCGCACGTTGAGAAACAGCGCAGGATTCGATCGCGCGACGAGCCCCGGCCGCCCGCGCACCAGGTACGCGTCGACCGCCTCGATCGCGGGCCGGCCCACCGGCACGATGCGATGCTTGCCGCCCTTGCCCCGCAGCAGCACCGACCGGGCCTCGGTGTCGATGTCGTCGACGTCCAGACCGATGGCTTCGGATATTCGAGCACCGGTGGAGTACAGCAATTCGAGCAATGCCCGGTCTCGCAGACCACGCGGCGCATCGGGACCGGCGACCGACGCCGATTCGAGCAGCGCAACGACTTGGTCGACGGGGAGCGACTTCGGCAGTCGCTTGGCCGGCTGCGGCGGCTTCACTTCACTTGCCACGTTGCGTTCGACCATGCCCTCGGCCAGAGCGAAACGGTGTAGACCGCGTACCGCGATCAGAGTCCGAGCCGCCGAACTGGCTGCGAGAGCGGGGAATTCATCGTCGCCGCGGCGAAGGTAGAGCAGGAACTCAGCGATGTCGCTTTCGTTGACCTTCACCAGATCGCTGATTCCGTACCCGCTGAGGAAACGCTCGTACCGCACCAGATCGCGACGGTACGACGACACCGTGTTCGGTGCCGAACCACGCTCGACCACCAGGTGATCGAGATACGTCGAAATCTGATCGCCGATCACGGTGGCTACTTTCGTGAACTCTTCCGAGACTCGAATGCCGTGGGTCGATCCGACCAAGGGGCGTCGGCCGGACGCAACTCGGCTCCTGTGGCGCGAGCGGCCGCCAGCGCGAGCACTCCCGATACGGCCGAGGCGTTGACGATCTCACCCGACAGCGCACGACGCACGGCCTCGTCCATCGGCACGAAGGACAACTCGATGTCCGCCTCTTCGTCGTGTGCCTCCGGCCTATCGACCTGAGTCAGCTCCTCGGCGAGAAAGATGCGAACCGCTTCGTCGGTGAAACCGGGCGACGCGAGCACATCCACCAACACCGACCACTTTCCGGCGGCCAAACCGGTTTCCTCGGCCAGCTCGCGCTGCGCCGCCGACACGGGCTGCTCCCCCGGCTCGTCCAGCAGACCCGCGGGCAGCTCCCAGAGACGGCGTCCGACAGGGTGCCGGTACTGCTCGATCATCGCCACTCGGTCCTGATCGTCGACGGCCAGAATCCCGACCGCACCGTGATGCTCGATCACCTCTCGCTCGGCGCGACGCCCGTTCGGCATCGCAACCTGATCGAGACGCAATGCGAGAATCGCACCGGAGTACGGCACCGACGAGTCGAGGGTGGTGAACTCGTGCCGGGACTCGCTCATCCGACAGTCTCGGCGGCGGCGTCCGAATCCTCTGTTTGCACGGTGTCACCGTGTACGTCGACCGGCAGCCGCTCGGCGGCCTTGTACTTCAGGGCCGCGTTGATCAGCGATGCGAACAACGGGTGCGGGCGAGTCGGTCGACTCTTGAGCTCGGGATGCGCCTGGGTCGCGACGAAGAAGGGATGCACGGACGCCGGCAACTCCACGAACTCGACCAGGTGCCCGTCCGGAGACGTACCGCTGAAGACCAAGCCGCTCTTGGCGATTCGATCACGGTAGACGTTGTTGACCTCGTAGCGGTGACGGTGCCGCTCCGAGACGTTCTCCGTGCCGTACGACGCCGCGACGACCGAACCCTTCTGCAGAATTGCGGGATAC
This sequence comes from Rhodococcus sp. NPDC078407, assembly GCF_044542515.1. Classification (NCBI taxonomy): domain Bacteria; kingdom Bacillati; phylum Actinomycetota; class Actinomycetes; order Mycobacteriales; family Nocardiaceae; genus Rhodococcus; species Rhodococcus sp. NPDC078407. Next base: position 369,343 of record NZ_JBITUQ010000003.1, read on the forward strand.
GCACCGAGGCGCATCGTGCCACCCAGATCCGCGTCACCCGCGACGGCATCTTCCTGATTTGCCATCGTGGAAATAACTGGATCCTTGGTGTCCGGGTCGAACTCGGCCGAATTGGCATCGGTCAGTCCGACCGAGCGCGCCGCTTCGATGACGATGCACTGCAATCCGAGGCAGAGACCCAGCAACGGAATCTTGCGGGTACGAGCGAATTCGATGGCACCGAGTTTGCCTTCGATACCGCGAATGCCGAAACCACCGGGAATGAGCACTGCGTCCACATCACCGAGTGCCGCCTGCGCCCCCGCAGGAGTCTGACACTCGTCCGAAGGGACCCACTTGATCTCGACCTTGGCGCGGTGGGCGAAACCACCCGCACGCAGCGCCTCGGTGACCGACAGGTACGCGTCGGGTAGGTCCACATATTTGCCGACCAATCCGACACGCACGGTTTCGCGTGGCTGGTGGACGCGCTCGAGCAGTCCGCCCCAGATGGTCCAATCCACGTCGCGGAACGGCAGACCGAGCTGGCGGACGACATAGGCGTCCAGCCCCTCCTTGTGCAGCACCTTGGGAATGTCGTAGATCGACGGAGCGTCGGGAGTGGAGATGCAACCGTCCACGTCCACGTCGCACATCAGCGCGATCTTGTTCTTCAGCCCCGGCGGTACGTCGCGATCGCACCGCAGGATCAAAGCATCGGGCTGGATGCCGATGCTGCGCAGTGCCGCGACGGAGTGCTGGGTGGGCTTGGTCTTGAGTTCACCGGACGGGGCCAGGAACGGAACCAACGACACGTGCAGAAAGAACACGTTGTTGCGACCGACGTCGTGGCGCACCTGACGCGCTGCCTCGAGGAACGGCTGCGACTCGATATCGCCTACGGTGCCGCCGATTTCGGTGATCACCACGTCCGGCTGATGGCCCTGCAGATCAGGGCCGTTCATCGCCAAGATGCGACGCTTGATCTCGTCGGTGATGTGCGGAATGACCTGGACGGTATCGCCCAGATATTCGCCGCGACGCTCTTTGGCGATGACCGTCGAGTAGACCTGACCGGTGGTGACATTGGCGAACCCGGACAGATCTCGGTCGAGGAATCGCTCGTAATGGCCGACATCGAGATCCGTTTCCGAACCGTCCTCGGTGACGAAGACCTCACCGTGCTGAAACGGGTTCATCGTGCCGGGATCGACGTTCAGGTAAGGATCGAGCTTCTGCATGGTCACGCGAAGTCCGCGTGCGGTCAGTAGCTGGCCGAGGCTCGATGCCGTCAGACCTTTTCCGAGCGAAGACGCGACGCCTCCGCTGACGAAGATGTGCTTGGTGTCGGAACGCGACTGAAGGCGTGACAATGAGGCTCCCGTGACGAGTCTGCAGGGCTTGCTCCTACCAGGGGGCTGATAAGAGAGGTACAGCGTGGAAATTGGGCCTGCTACCCACGGGACTTCACGGTAACACCAGTACGTACCTCACCGCCAACGACACGCTCGTTCCTTCGCACCGATCAGTTCGCGGGTGCCCCCACTGTCACGGCATTCGCATTCGGTCCGGTGCCGTACCGACCCGACGCACCGTCCAGCTGTTCCACGAGGGCGAGAACAGTCGTGATGCGACCGGATTCACGGTCGACGTTGTCGACCGTGCTCAGTGAAGACGACAGAGCCGAATCGGCACGCACGACGGCGATGGCACCGTTGCCCTCGGCGGCACCGGATCGGCCGGCCAGTACTGCACCTGCGCCGCGCGAATCGAGAGCGCCCGCGAACCGTGCGACGATGGCACCACGATTGCCGTCCTCGGCGTCCGAAGTGCCGGAACCGGTGACGACCACTGCCAGCTGAGCGGGTGCGACGGCACCGTTGTCGTACGCGATGAACCCGCCGCTGCGGAGTGTCTCGAGCGCCAGAGAGAGCTCCTCGGGAGTCGACTGCGGTTGGGCTGTCTGTGCGTCGAGCAGCAACACCGAACCCAGCAGGTCTCCGGCCAGGCTGCCCTGGTCCACCGCGCCGGTGCGCAGTTGCACGCCGGCGGGAATCACGTTGGTCAGGCGGGTACGCAGATCGTCCCCGTTTGCGGCGGAGACGAAGGAATCGGTCAATGAGACCCGGCCGGTGACCGTGGCACCCGACGCTCCGATCGACTGCGTGACTCCGTCGACGTCACCGGGATCGGCATCCGGGGTGGTGATGACCACGACGGAACGATCGATCAACACATCTTGCAGAACCCGTCCCGCTACCGCGGCATCGAAACCGTCGGCAGAGTTCAGCTGCTCGCCGAGCTGATTGTTGGTCGCCTGCAGATCGTCCACCTGCGTTTCGAGACCGGTCTTGTCGTCGCGTAGGCCGGAGACCAGTCCGCTCGACAGCAGACCCGAACCGAGCACGATGCCGATGGCCAGTGCCACGAACACCGCAGCCAGTGAAATGGCATGTTGGCGAAGCGAAATCACGGAAGCAACCCCTGGACCCACAGTGCGAACCGGTTCCACAGATCGACTGCCCAATCCAACGATTCACCACCGATGTTGGACACTGCCAGTGCCACGATGACAGCGACGAGGGCAGCGAGAATCAGGAGGGCGATCGCACCACCGGACACGCGGCTTCGGTACAGCGTGGCAACGGCTTTGGCGTCGACGAGCTTGGCACCGACCTTGAGCCGCGTCATGAATGCGGCCGGATTGGTGTTACGTCGACCGCGATCGAAGAACTCGTCCAGGCTCGCCGGGCTACCCACCGAGACGATCAGCGAGGCACCGTGGTGATCGGCCAGCAGCAGAGCAAGATCCGCAGCGGCTCCGGTGGCCGGGAACGTCATGGCACCGATGCCGAGATCCTGGATACGTTCGAGACCTTGCGCGTGACCGTCGGAATCGGCCGGAAGAACCACCTCTGCACCACATTTGAGGGTCTGAGCGGTGACGTCCTCCGGGTCGCCGACAATGAGATCGGGCTTGTGACCAGCCTTCATCGCGGTGTCGGCACCTGCCCCGACGCCGATGATGACGGGTGAGTACTCCTTGATGAACGGTTTGAGATTCTTCAGATCCTCGGCATGGCCGGGCCCGTCGGCCACGATCACCACATGACGGCCCTGAAGATCGATATCGATGTCCGGAACGCCGACGCCGTCGATGAGCAGTGGGCTCTCGGTACGGATGAACTCGATCGTGTTGCCGGAGAACGCTTCCAGATGATCGACCAGCCCGGTCTTGGCCTCGATCATCTTGTCCGATATCTCGGCTTCACTCTGTTCGTCGCCTTTGGCGAGGCGGCGATCACCGGTGTAGACACCACCGTCGTTGAGCCGAACCTTGGTTCCGTCCTTGATCTTCTTGAAGATCTCGGTGCCGGCCGAGTCGATCAAGGTGATCCCATTGGCCACGATGGCCTCGGGCCCGAGATTGGGATACCGCCCGGAGATCGACGGCGACGCGTTGACGACAGCGAGCACCCCCGCCTCGACGAGGGCATCTGCGGTCAACCGGTCCAGATCGAGCTCGTCGAGCACGACGATGTCCCCGGGGCCGACCCGTTTGAGCAGCTTGGCAGTGTTGCGATCGACTCGCGCGATTCCGGTGATTCCGGGCAGCGAATCCTGACTACGTGACAGCAGTGCCGGCATCTTCATGCACACCATGATGACCCGAGCGACACGCCCGGCGATGGAGGCGCGCCGAAACAACTACCACACTGATCACATCAGTACCAACTGTTACAGGGCGGCTCGATCCGCATTTGCGGTGGCCAACAGCTCCTCGGCATGCGCGCGACCGGTCTCTGTGTCGTCGAGGCCTGCGAGCATTCTCGCGAGCTCGACGACGCGTTCCGACGACGACAGCGTCCGAACTCCGCTGTTCGCCGCACCTTTCTTCGCATCGGTCTTGTCGACCACCAGGTGCGTATCGGCAAACGCTGCGACCTGCGGCAAGTGGGTGACGACGATGACCTGGTGCGTGCGAGCCAACCGGCCCAGTCGACGCCCTACCTCGACGGCCGCGCGACCACCCACTCCGGCGTCGACCTCGTCGAAGACCATCGTTGCGCCCTTGTCCGAGCCCGCCAGCACCACCTCGAGCGCCAACATCACCCGCGACAGCTCACCACCCGACGCACTCTTGCTGATCGGAAGCGCCTGGGCACCGTCGTGCGCGGACAGACGAAACTCGACCTCGTCGACACCATTGCTGCCTGCATGCAGTTCGGCACCGTCGACGAGAATCGGAGCCGAATCCGAAGGCCCGGCAGAAAGTGCGCGAACGTCGATCTGCAGCTTGGCTTTTCCCATCGCCAGGCCGGCCAGCTCGACACTGACCGCCTTGGAAAGTTTGACGGTCGCCTTCGCGCGCGCCGCACTGAGCTTCGATGCGGCTGCCGCGACGTCGACCGCAGCAGCGTCGACCTGGGCGCTGAGCTCGGCGAGCGCATCGGCGGAGGTGTCGATGCGCGAGAGGCGCTCGCGGGCATCCTCCGCCCACGCGATGACACCGTCGACATCGGCGGCGTACTTGCGTGTCAACGACTTCAGCTCGGCCTGCCGATTCAGGATCGAGTCGAGTGCGCCCGGATCCGACGGCAGATCTGTCAGATACGAGGTGAGGTCTGCGCCGATATCTCCGACGATGGCCATCGCGTCGTTCAGTCGCGGTAGCAGCTCGGTGAGCGCCGCATCGTCGGCATGTTCGAGGCGTGATCGCGCCTCGCCCAACAGATACAGCGCGGACGTGGTGTCCGACGCCTCCTCGGTGCTTCCCACCAGCGCGGCCGACGCTCCCTCGGCGGTTTCGCGGAGTGAGTCCAAGTCGCCGAGCCGGCGCACGTCCTCGGCGACGGCGCGGTCCTCCCCCGGTTCCGGAGCCAGCGCATCGATTTCTTGAAGCCCGAACTGCAGTCGGTCGGCCTCCTGAGCCAGTTCCCGGCTGCGTTCGGTGCGGTCGATCAATTCGTTGCGTGCGTCGAGCCACGTCTTGCGCGCGACGCGGTACTTCGCGAGCAGCGATGCCACCGGGTCACCGGCAAATCTGTCGAGGGCGCCGAGTTGCTGATCGGGGCGTAGCAACCTCAACTGGTCGTTCTGGCCGTGCACCGTCAACAACGAATCCGTGAAGTTCGACAGCACAGAGGCCGGCACGCTGCGTCCGCCGAGATGCGCGCGCGAGCGACCGTCGGAATTGACCGTTCGGACAGCAATGATCGAATTGTCCTCGTCGCGTTGCCCTCCCGACGACTCGAGCACCTTGTCGACGTCGTCGATCACCTGCTCCGACGCGGTATCGGTGCTGAACCGCCCCTCGACCACAGCACGCTGCGCGCCGAGTCGAACCCGGCCTGCGTCGGCGCGGGCACCGGACAACAGGTGCAGGCTGGTGACCACCATGGTCTTGCCGGCACCGGTCTCGCCGGTGAGCACGGTCAGACCCTCGTGGAATTGTGCGCTGGCTCCGGAGATCACTCCGAGGCTGTCGATCCGAATTTCTTCGAGCATGCCTACCTCGCTCTCCCCCGCCACCCGGTTACGGGCAGTTCGAATTTCTTGACCATGCGATCGGCGAACGGTGCCGAGTCGAGTCGAACCCACTTGATCGGTGAGGCACCCCGCACCACCTCGACCCGAGCGCCGGCAGGAAGGCTCAATGTGCGCCGGCCGTCACAGAATACGAACCCCGCGTGGCCGCCCGCGTCGATCTCGACCGCCACGATCGATTCCGGGCTGGTGACCAGAGGACGCGCGAACAGAGCGTGAGCGTTGCTCGGAATGACCAGTATCGCTTCGAGTTCCGGCCACACCACCGGTCCACCGGCCGAGAACGCGTAGGCAGTCGAACCCGTCGGTGTGGAAATCAGAACACCGTCGCAACCGAATGCGGATACCGGCCGACCATCGACTTCGAGGACGACCTCGAGCACTCCCAGCCGAGACCCGTTCTCGATACTCGCCTCGTTCAGTGCCCAACCACGATCGACCACCTGATCTCCGACGCGAATCGCGATGTCCAAGGTCATGCGCTGCTCTATCCGGTACTCACCGGCGACCACTCGGGCCAGGGCATCTTCGAGATGGTCTGCTTCGGCCTCGGCGAGAAATCCGACGTGACCGAGGTTGATGCCGAGCACGGGGATCGACGCTGCCTGCGCGAGTTCGGCTGCGCGTAGGAAGGTTCCGTCACCGCCCAAAACCAGGACCATTTCACAACCGACCGCCGCGTCAGGGCCGAATTCGACGACGTTGAGCCGCATGTCTGCGACGAACACGTGGTCGTGCTCTTCCGAATCGGACGCTTCGATCTTCGAGGGCTCCACCTCGTCCACCAACACGCGCAGGCAGATCCCTGCTTCGTCGAACACTTTGCCCACTCGACGCGCCGTCTCGGCGATGTCCGGTCGACCAGGATGGGCGACGAGAAGAATCTCTCGAGCCGACTCCAATTCCGGTGCCGCATGGGACGGAGTCACTGTGGTCCTTCCTCGATGGCAAGCCGGACGAGTTCTGTGATGTCGGCCGTCGGCGATTCATCGCCTGCACCAGCCCTCAGCCACAAAAAGTACTCGACGTTGCCCGACGGCCCCGGCAGCGGGCTTGCCGCTACCGCGCGAACAGACAGATTCAGGCCGACCGCCGCATTCGCCACATCCTCGACTGCCTCGGCCCGCAGCGTGGAATCTCGCACCACACCGCCGGAACCGACGCGATCTTTGCCGACCTCGAACTGTGGTTTGACCATCAGCACCATGTCGGTGCCCGGCTTCGAGCACGCAACGAAAGCAGGAAGAACCAGTTTCAGCGAGATGAACGACAGATCGGCGACGATGACATCGACGGGGCCACCGATGGTCTCGGCATCGATCGACCGCACGTTGGTTCGGTCGATGACGTGCACCCGGTCGTCGGACTGCAATCGCCACACCAGCTGGCCGTATCCAACATCGACAGCGACCACCTCGCGTACTCCCCGACTCAGGAGAACGTCGGTGAACCCGCCGGTCGACGCACCGGCATCCAGGCATCGAGCACGTTCGACCGTCAAACCGAGAGGCTCCAAAGCATCGAGAGCACCGAGTAGTTTGTGGGCGCCACGGGAAGCCCAGCTGACTTCGTTGTCTTCCTCTGCGACCAGAAGTGGGGTACCCGGCTCGACTGCAGTTGCCGGTTTGGACGCAACTGTTCCGGCAATCTTCACTCGACCTGCGTCGATCAGTTCGGAAGCATGTTCGCGGGACCTGGCCAGTCCTCGGCGAACCAGTTCTGCGTCGACACGTGCACGACGGGCCACGTCAGGTCTTGTCGACGGTGGTCAAAGCCCGAACCAACACTTCGTGGGCCCGGTCCAGCACTTCCGCGTCACGTGCCAACGCGTCCGAGTCGACGGCCTCCGAACCGAGCGCGGGCTCAGCATCGAGCTCGGGCTCCGACCCGATGCTGAGCTGACCGAGCAGCGACGACACCTCGACTCTGATGCTGTCCGGATCTGCGGACGGCTCTTCGCCGGCTCCGCTGGGCCGGTGTTGTCCTGGGAGTGGAATCGACGCGCTCATCGCCTCCCACGCTATCGGATGGGTCCGACGAACGCCCGCTCGCGGCCGCTGTACACACCGGCGTCAGCACGCCAGGAGCGAGCGCAGATCCGCCAGGCCTTCCCCATCGAAACGTAGATCGACGAACTCCGCACCCGACCACGCGATGTCGAGGACTGCCAGCAGGCCTTGGAACGCGTCGACCTCAGCGGCACCGTCGAACCTCACGGACAGAATTCGGTCTTCGATGCCGATTGTCCAGCCGTCCTTCCTACCGACTGTCGACACGGACTCTTCTTGATTGAGCACCCCCAGATCGGGACCGATGTGTGTGGGGCGCAGATGTTCGGCAGCCCGAAGCAACTCGGGAGCGGTGCTGACGCCCGTCAAGACCAGCAGCGACGGGAGGGCAGCTTCGTTCGCCCCGGCGATATCGGTATCGAGTCGGTCTCCGACGACCAATGCAGATCGGGCTCCACTTCGCTCGACGGCATCGCGCATGATCGGAGCTGCAGGCTTCCCCGCAACCAGCGGCTCGACGCCCGTGGCGTTCCGTACTGCTGCCACCATCGAGCCGTTGCCGAGGACCAGCCCGCGCTCGGTCGGCAACGTCGCGTCGATGTTGGTCGCCACCCACAGGGCTCCGGACCGAACCGCCAACACCGCTTCCGCCAATATCGGCCACCCGGTGTCGACGGAGTGCCCCTGAACCACTGCCACCGGCTCGTCGTCGGCAGAGCGCACCGGCCTCAATCCCACCTTGTGGATCTCGGCGGCCAAAGCGTCCGTTCCGACGACCAACACCCGTGACCCGGGTTCCAGTTTGCCTGCCAATACCCGAGCAGCGGCTTCCGAGCTGGTGACAACGAACTCCGCTGACGTGTCGAAGCCCAGTTCCCGAAGATGTTCAGCGACATCGCTGGGCGCACGGCTGGCGTTGTTGGTGACGAAGTACTGCTTCTCGTTGCCGCCCGACAACGCCTCGACAGCACCTGGAATCGGATTCTTTCCGGCGTAGACGGTGCCGTCGAGGTCGAGCAACAGAACGTCGTGGGCGTCGCGCAGCAACGTCACTGGCTGCCTCCGGACAGCTCCTCGACCCGCTCTTCCGCGTTGGTCTCACCCTCGACGTCGGCCGCCGCAGCGTTGAGGAACCACTTCACACCTTCGTCGACGCGACCAGCCGCAACCAATGCATCGGCATAGACGTAGAACAGACGAGCCGCCGCGGTTCCGGACCGTGATGCGTCGAGATCCGAGGTCTGCAGGGTGACCACGGCCTGGTCGTACTGGTTGAGATCCATGCGTGCACCGGCCACGACGATCCGAAGTTCCGACGCTTCTTCGCCGCTCAACTCCCGAGCCTCGTCGCTGCGACCGAGTTCGATGGCTCGCTCGGGACGCCCGAGTCCGCGCTCGCAGTCGGCCATGACGGCGATCAGGCCCGGACCACCCGCCATCCGACGGGCAGCACGGAGTTCGGACAGGGCTTCGGCCCATTCACCGGCGTGGTAAGCGGCGATACCTGCGGTCTCACGCACGACGGCGATCCGGCCGGCGCGTTGACGAGCGGCACGCGCATGCAGCAGTGCCAGCTGCGGATCGTCATCGAGCAACCTGCTGGTCATCACCAGGTGCCGAGCCACCGCAGTCGCATTGTTCTTGTCCAGGCTCAACAGATCTCGGCGAACAGCCGGCTCCAGTTGTCCGGCCTCGACCTCGTCGGGCAGATCAGGCTCTTCGGGACGCGGCGGTCGACGATCGGAGGGTGCGCTGTTTCCGCGCCGGTCTCCTGAAAAACCACCCTCTCCACCACGCCTTCGAGGTGGGCCGTCCGATCGACGCGGGTCGCCGCGGCGGTCCTGAGCGCGTGGATTGCGGTCTCTGGCTTCGCTCGGGCGGTTGCCGCCATCCCCTCGGTAGGGGCGACGATCGTTGTTGTCTTCCGACACGGGCGTCCTTTCGACTTTCGGGTACAAACGCAAAAAGGGGACCCACCAAGTGGGTCCCCTTCTTACAACGGGTGTTCGGCGGTGTCCTACTCTCCCACACCCTGTCGAGTGCAGTACCATCGGCGCTGGAGGGCTTAGCTTCCGGGTTCGGAATGGGACCGGGCGT